>NZ_CABPSD010000003.1:0-471437 GCF_902459575.1 Pandoraea morbifera | reverse complement strand
CCCGTCGTGAAACCAGAGACTGTTTCACGTGGAACGGCGTCCTCATGATGATCTCTCTCAATCCCTCGCCGTTCACATCTCCCCATCCCGCCTACCACCACTTCGCCCTCTCCCACCTCCGGGCCGCGAAGCTCACCGGCACCCCGACTACGCTCCACCTTAAAGTCGCTCCGTCAGGGCACCGGCAAGCTTCGCCAATCCAATGCCCGAGAACCCGTTGCGAAGCCGGAGACTGTTTCACGTGGAACGCGGTTTGGGCGAGCCTTAGGACCTCGGCCGCACCGGAGATGCTGCACACCGCCTCGGATCCGACGCTTGGCGTTGCCCACCGGGCTACGGGTATGAGGTTCTTTTTGAAGCTCAAGAATGCGCGAGCACGGTTGGGGCACGCTCCCGCCCTGAGGCCTTGGAGGCAAAGAGCACCGGAACGGAGCGAATGGGTTGCGGGCGTGGGATGGGTGGGGATTGGCGGTGCCCCGACGGAGCGACTTTGAGGTGGAGCGCAGTCGGGGTACCGCCAATCCCCACTGCCCGGAGGACGGCGAGCATGCCGCCGCTGGCGCAGGATAGGGTTTTAATAGAACGCAGGAGCTCGCGAAAAACCCCAAACCGAAACCCAAGCAACAAAACCGAAAGCGCGCCGGATCTGGAAGCGATTCGGACGTCTTATCCACATGCCGCCGTCGGTAGATGGTTCGACGTTCGAAAATCTGCTTTTCTGTGGATAACCTCAATCATGATCCGTCTGGGATTTTTCGAAAAATCGCGCAATCCCTTATTGCGGCAGTGCGCCATAGGTTTCGGTTAGCCACAACTATCCACAAGCAACTGTGAATAACTAGGATCGCTGCGACTTGGGAGAACGGCTTGGGCGCATTGGGAATAAATGGGGACGGATGATCCGACGGAACGAGGAAAATCCCAAATTTCGAAAATGAAAAAGCCCGCCAATCGGCGGGCTCTTTCGAAGATGGTGCGACCGGGTTCGGGCCGCGAGCGCGAATCAGGCCGCCTTCTTGGCCAACCCCAGGTAGGTTTCGATGACCTTGGGATTGCTCGCCAGCTCTTGGGCCGGGCCTTCGAGGGCCAGCTCACCGGTTTCGATCACGTACCCGTAGTCGGCCACCTGCAATGCGGCACGGGCATTCTGTTCGATGAGCAGCGTTGCCACGCCGGTCTTACGCAGGTCGTTGATGATGTGGAAGATTTCCTTCACGATCAGCGGCGCGAGGCCCAGGCTCGGCTCGTCGAGCATAAGCAGCTGCGGCTTGGCCATCAGCGCGCGGCCAACGGCGAGCATCTGGCGCTCGCCCCCGGACAGCGTGCCGGCCTGCTGCACGCGACGCTCCTTCAGGCGCGGGAACAGCTCGTAGACCACTTCCATCTGGTCGAGGAAGTTCTTCTCCCCCGCCCGCTTGCGACGATATGCGCCCAGCAGCAGATTGTCCTCGACGGTCATGGTGGAAAACAGTTCGCGCTTTTCCGGCACGAGACACATGCCACGCGACACGCGCGCCTCGATGGTCAGCGCCGACATTTCGTGGCCGAGATACATGACGCTTCCCTTGCTCGACCCGTTGTGCGGCAGCGCTCCCATGATGGCGTTGAGCATCGACGACTTGCCCGCGCCATTCGGCCCGATCACGGTGACGATTTGCCCCGCCTGCACGCGCAGATGCGCCCCATGCACCGCCTCGACTTTGCCGTATGCGACGGCGAGGTCCTTGACCTCAAGAATCGCGTCTGCCATCACTCCACTCCTCCAAGGTACGCCTCTAGCACCGCCGGGTTCTTCTGCACGTCTTCCGGCAGACCCTCGGCGATCTTGGTGCCGAATTCCATCACCACCAAATGGTCGGTCAGGTTCATCACGAAGTCCATGTCGTGCTCCACCAGCAGCACGCTCATCCCCTCGTCCTTGAGCTTCTTGAGCAGGTCGCCCAGCGCCTGCTTTTCTTTGTAGCGCAAGCCCGCGGCCGGCTCGTCGAGCAGCAGCAGCGTCGGGTCGCACGCCAGCGCACGCGCGATTTCCAGAATGCGCTGCTGACCCAGCGCCAGACTGCCCGCCTCGTCGTACATGTGCGCGCCCAGACCCACCCGCTCGATCTGTTGCTTCGCCTCATGCAGCAGCATGGCCTCTTCACGGCGATCCAGTCGCAGCACGCTCGACCACACCCCGCCCTGCGGACGGCGACGCAGTCCGTTCCCATCGCGCAGGTACGCGCCGATGGCCACGTTCTCGAGCACGCTCATCTGCGGCATCAGGCGCACGTGCTGGAACGTTCGGCCGATCCCGCGCTTGACGATCTCGCGCGAAGGCAGACGATCGATGCGCTCGCCAAGGAACGAGATCTCGCCTCGCGTGGCTTGCAACACGCCAGTGACCAGGTTGAAGGTCGTGGACTTGCCCGCACCGTTCGGACCGATCAGGCCCACGATCTCGCCCGCCTTGACCTGGAACGACACGTCGTTCACGGCAACCAATCCGCCGAATTCCTTGCGTGCCTTCTCGAGCTTGAGCACCACTTCGCCCACCGCCGGCTTGGCGCGGTGGCCCAGCGGCTCGGCCTGTTCGGGCGCCTTCGCCACGCGTCGCGCCGGGAAGATCTTGCCGAAGAACGGCCACACGCCATCACGCGCGTATTGCAGCAGCAACACGAGCAGAATGCCGAAGACGATGGTCTCGAAGTTGCCGTTCGCCCCCAGCAGCACCGGCAGGATGTTCTGCAGGTAGTCCTTGAGCACTGTCAGGATCGCCGCACCCAGCACCGCACCCCACACGTGCGAGACGCCACCGACGACGGCCATGAACAGGTATTCGATGCCGTGGTTCAGGTTGAACGGGGTCGGGTTCACGGCGCGCTGCAGGTGCGCGTACAACCAGCCGGAGATCGCCGCGAGCACGGCCGCGTAGACGAACACCACGACTTTCATCCACGCGGTGTTCACGCCCATGGCCTCGGCCATCACGCCGCCGCCCTTGAGCGCGCGAATGGCGCGCCCGGAGCGCGAATCGAGCAAATTCTTGACCGACACGACCGCGAGCACGACCACGACCCAGATCAGGTAGAACATCTGGCGACCGCTCGCCAATTCCATACCGAAAAGGTTGATGGTCGGAATGTCGTTCAGGCCGTCGTATTTGCCCAGGAACTCGAGGTTGCCGAACAGGTAGTACAGCGACAGGCCCCACGCGATCGTGCCCAGCGGCAGGAAGTGCCCGGACAGTCGCATGGTGATGGCACCGATGACGAGCGCGGCAGCCGCGGTGATCACGATTCCAACGATCAGCCCAAGCCACGGGGACGCCCCATATGCGGTCGTCAGGTAGGCCGTGGCATACGCCCCGAGCCCGACGAACGCAGCCTGGCCGAACGATGTCATGCCGGCCACGCCCGTGAGCAGCACCAGCCCGATGGCCACGATGCTGTACAGGCCGATGTAGTTGAGCAGCGTCACCCAGTATTCGGGCAAGCGCACGGGAGCCGGCAGTACCGGCAACACGGCCAGCACCACCAGGAAAATCAGGAAGTATTTGTTTTTCATTCTGTGGTCCGCCCCGGCTTATTCCTCGTCTTCTTCCACGTGCTTGCTCGTGAGCGACAGCCACAGCAGCACCGGAAGGATCAGCGTGAAGACGATGACCTCTTTGTACGCACTCGCCCAGAACGACGAGTACGACTCCAGCAGGCCCACCAGAATGGCGCCCAGCGCCGCGACCGGGTAACTCACCAGACCGCCGATGATCGCGCCCACGAAGCCCTTCAGGCCGATCAGGAAGCCCGATTCGTAATAGATGGTCGTGATCGGCGCGATCAGAATGCCGCACAGCACGCCGAGCACCGCAGCCAATGTGAACGCCAGACGCCCCGCCTGCACGGTACCGATACCGACCAGCCGTGCACCAAGACGGTTGACCGCCGTCGCTCGCAACGCCTTGCCCGAAAGCGAACGGTCAAAGTAGAAGTACAGCGCCAGGATCATCACGACCGACACGCCCACCACCCACAGGCTCTGCCCCGACACCATCACCGAACCGATGTTGAAGCTCGCGTCGGAAAACGCCTGCGTGCGCGAACCCTCAGCCCCGAACATCACCAGGCCCAGACCCGTGAGCGCGAAGTGCACGCCGACCGAGACGATGAGCAGCAACAGCGTGCTGGCTTCGGCCAGCGGCTGGTAGGCCAGACGATAGAGCATCGGCCCCATCGGCACGACCAGCAGCAGCGTGACCGCAATCTGCACGAGCATCGGCAGCGTCATCGGCGCCAGCGCCTTGACGACGAAGAACACGGCGATCGGAAACAGGAGATATTTGCCCGCAAACACCGGCACCAGCCGCCCGGCCAGCTTGCGCCGCTCGCTGTGACGCAACACGCTCACCGTCTCCACGATGAACGTGCATACGCCCATCGCCACGAGCAACCAGCTCGTGAGCGGAAACTTCTGGGTTTGCAGTGCCGCCAGCGTGAGCGCGCCATACGACACGAACTCGCCCTGCGGAATGAAGATGACGCGGGTGACGGAGAACACCAACACGAGCGCCAATGCCAGCAAGGCATAAATCGCACCCGTGGTGATGCCGTCCTGCGCCAGGATGGCTGCAATCGAAAGATCCATGCTCCTCTCACTTCGTTTGAGTACTTCTTGAACCGGCCGGCGAGACAGCCGGTGTGATGCACGGCGCGGCGCGCTGCCGCACCGTTCCCCTTCACTTCGTCACCCGCGCAACGTCCCCGTGCGGCAATGCAACGAATTATGAATTGTATAAACGGTTATGCATTGGTAAAACTCGGGTGACTACTGAGGCGGCGACATTTGTCTCGTGGCGACCCACCTGGCCGCCGTTTGTCCCACCCTCGCACGTAGTCTCCCATTTTGATGCCCCACGCCTCTCAGGCCGCCGGCTTCTTGCGTCGGCGCGCCTTGGCCGGCAGCGTCGGCGCTTCGGCCAGGACTTCCGGTGGAAGCGCTTCGCGCACCACGTCGAGCAACCGGTAGATGTCGGCAAGCGTGTCCCGCCCGACCTTGTCTTCCAGATAGCGATAGCGCTCTTCGACCAGCGGGCCGAGTTTCTTGCACAGCGCGCGGCTCGACGGCGTGAGCGACACCATGACCCGACGCTGATCCGCGGCAACGCGCCGTCGCATGATGAGGCCCGATGCCTCCATGCGCTCGAGCATGCCCGACAGGCTGGGACTGAGAATGCAGCACTCGCGCGCGACCTGTCCGATTTCCATTTCCCCGGATTCGCTATCGTTGACGGCGCGTATGACACGCCACTGTTGCTCCGTGATGTCGTAACAATTGAGCAGAGGCCGGAACAGCCCCATCACCGCTTCACGTGTCTGTAGCAGTACCAGCGATAGGTTGCGGTGTTCGAATTCACCCGTCATGGATTTACGCTCGAAAGGATCGCCCGGTCAGCCCCCCGGCTGCGGCGATCAGGTTGGGACAATGCGGCCTCTCATGTGCCGCTCGTTTCGCATGTCCTGCCGTCTCTTTGCGATGCGCGAAACTACCACGCTCAAGAAAAACGGGCGCGAACGCCCGTTCTTCCGGCCCGGGCGGTCAATCCGGGCCCTGCAGATACGACAACGGGGCATGCCTGCGTGCTATAGGCAGCCCCGACGCGCATCAGTTCGCCAATTTCCACTTGCCGTTGACGATTTGCACCATGACGCGCGAGCGCTGATCAAGACCATTGTGGTCGTTCTTGCTCATGTTGAAGATACCGGCGGTGCCCGGCATGTCCTTCACGTTTTCCAGCGCCTCGCGCAGGGCGGCGCGGAATTCGGGCGTGCCCGGCTTGGCCTTCTTCAGCGCAACCGGGATGGCCGATTGCAGCAACAGGCCGCCGTCCCAGGCGTGACCGCCGAAGGTCGAGATCGAACCGGCGCCATAGGCCTTTTCATACGCGACCTTGTACGCGGAAGCCGACTTCTTCACCGGATTGTCGTTGGGCAGTTGGTCGACCACGAGCAACGGACCAGCCGGCAGGAACGTACCTTCGCAGTCCTTGCCGCAAACGCGCAGGAAGTCGTTGTTGGCCACACCGTGCGTCTGGTACATCTTGCCCTTGTAGCCGCGCTCCTTGAGCGTGCGCTGCGGCAATGCCGACGGCGTGCCCGAACCGGCCACGAGCACGGCGTCCGGGTTCGCGCTCATGATCTTGAGCACCTGCCCCGTCACCGACGTATCGGCACGGTTGAAGCGCTCGTTGGCCACGATCTTGACCTTGTTCAGATCCGCGGCCTTCTGGAATTCCTTGTACCAGCCTTCACCGTAGGCATCGGAGAAGCCGATGAACGCGGCCGTCTTCACTCCGTTGTCGGCCATGTGCTTGGCAATGGCGGTGGCCATCAGAATGTCGTTCTGCGGGGTCTTGAACGCCCACGCACGCTTCGCATCGACCGGCTCGACGATCGCCGCGCCCGCCGCCATCGAGATCATCGGGGTTTGCGTCTCGGCCGCCACGTCGACCATCGCCAGCGAGTTCGGCGTCACGGTCGAACCGAGCACGGCGTCGACGTGATCTTCGCTGATCAGCTTGCGCATGTTCTTCACGGCAGTCGTGGTGTCGGTCGCGTCGTCGAGCACGATGTACTGCACGGACTGGCCGGCAATCGTCTTCGGCATGAGCGAGATGGTGTTCTTCTCGGGAATGCCCAGCGAAGCCGCCGGACCGGTCGCCGACAGCGACACGCCAATCTTCACCTGGGCGTTCGCAACGCCCACAGCCAGCATCATCGCCGATGCCATGCACAGCAACTTCAGTTTCATTTGGGTCTCCTCACAAAAATTTCGAATTCGTTCTTCTGCCGCTATTCTGCCGCTTCTCTCTGCTCTTTCGCCTTCACCGCGTCGGCCTTCATCACCGCATCCGCGCCATTAACCGACCGAGCAGTCGGCAAATCGTCGCCCATCTTACGGGCACCTGCGTCGTTTCGTAAAGTGCGGTTTCCCCACATGTCGCATCGGGCACAGCACCGCGCGCCGCACCCGGGCATCCGCCGGACACCGTCAGGCGCGCAAAAAGGCGTCGTAGCCGGTCTTCACGATCAGCACGGCGAGCACGCACAGGAACATTCGCCGCACGAAGCCCACGCCATGCTTGAGCGCGAGCCGACTGCCCACCAGGCTGCCCAGCACGTTCATGACCGCCATGCCGGCACCCACCTGCCACCACACGTGCCCACCCATGCCGAACAGCCACAGCGCGGCCAGGTTGGTCGCCACGTTCACGATCTTCGACGACGCCGATGCATTGACGAAATCCTGCCCGAACAGGCGTACGAACAGGAATACGAGGAAGCTGCCGGTGCCAGGGCCGAAGAAACCGTCGTAGAAGCCGATGGCGCCGCCCACGGCGATCGCCATGAGGGTGACCCCTGCCCCACCCCTCACAGGGGCGTGAACCGTCCCGAAATCCTTCTTGCGCAGCGTGTACACCGCCACCCCCACGAGTACGAACGGCAGCAGCTTGCGCAGCACGTCGGCAGGCATGTGGGTAACGGCATACGCGCCGCAGAATGAGAAGACGAAGGCGGCGAGCGTGGCGGGCACCAGTATCGCCCACTGCAGTTGCACGCCCCGGGCGTAGCGCAGCGCTGCCGAGGCCGTTCCCCAGATGCCCGCCATCTTGTTGGTGCCGAACAGCACGGGCGGCGCGGCGCCCGGAAAGACGGCAAAGAGCGTGGGCACGGAGATCAGTCCCCCGCCCCCAACCACGGCGTCGACAAGCCCGGCAAGAAACGCCCCACCCGCGAGCATCAGCAATTCGCTCGGCGCCCAACTGACTAACATACATTCCCCATACATGCCCGACCGTCACAGGCCAATGGCCGGACGAAAACGCTGAGGATAGCGCCTTTAGTCCGCGTTGCGCGTAGTTAGGGGACGCAATTCTCGCAATATGGTGCGAGACCGATGGAAAGACGACGAAAAACCGGGGGACGCGGCCAAAACAACGGCCCGCCGAGGTGAAAAGGCGATGACGGGTGAACAGAATGATCGGGGAGGTTATGCACCACGCGCGGGAAATGGCTGTCGTAACGCGCGCCGGCGGGCGTGAGGCGCCCGCGGCGCCAAAAGCGAAACCAAAATATAAAAAGCGCTGTTGGAGTCTTCTCCAACAGCGCTTTCTTTTTTGGCGGTGCGCGTTCTCGCGCTTATTGTCTCCTCGTTCCTCGCCCCTATATCCTGCCGTGACGCGAATTGAGAGAGAGAATAAAGGAGCACCCGATGCACCACAAGTCAGCATTTACCCCTACGAATTAGGTTCTTTCCGACATACGTGCGCCAGGGTGATGATCGGACGCCCCAGTGCGGTGCGCCCGCCCCCTGCCGCACCGGACTTCAGGACGACTGCGACAGTGTCCGGAAGAACCGGCTTCGGGCCACCAGTTCGCCCACCAGACCACGGCGGAACGACAGCACGCAGATGATGAAGATGGCGCCGATGACGATGGTCACTGACTCGCCCAGCGTCTGGAACCACGCCACGCCGGTTGCCGTCGCCAGCCAGTCGCCGATATCGCCCAGCTTGTTTTCCAGCACGATGATGACGACGGCGCCCACTACCGGTCCGAGCATCGTGCCGAGACCGCCCACGAGCGTCATCAGAATCACCATGCCCGACATGGTCCAGTGCACGTCGGTGAGCGTCTCGAAGCCCAGCACCACCGTTTTCGTGGATCCGGCCAGCGCCGCGAGCGTGGCCGACAACACGAACGCCAGCAACTTGAAGCGATCGACGTCGTAGCCGAGCGAGATCGCGCGCGGCTCGTTTTCCTTGATCGCCTTGAGCACCTGGCCGAACGGCGAGTGCACGATACGCATGATGAACAGGAAGCCCAGCGCGCAGATTGCCAGCACCACGTAGTACAGGGTCAGGTCAGAGTCGAGCGGAAGCACGCCGAAGAGGTTTCCTCGCGGCACACCCTGCAAGCCGTCCTCCCCACCGGTGAACGGCGCCTGCAGGCACAGGAAGTAGAGCATCTGCGCGAGTGCCAGCGTGATCATCGCGAAGTAGATGCCCTGGCGCCGGATCGCCAGCAGGCCGATCACGAGCCCCAGCGCAGCACCCGCGATCACGCCGGCGAGAATGCCGACTTCCGGCGTGAACCCGAGATTGCGAATCGCGTAGCCGGTCACGTAGCCCGCACTGCCGAAGAACGCCGCATGACCGAACGACAGCAGCCCCGTGAATCCGAGCAGCAGATTGAACGCGCAGGCGAACAGTGCGAAGCAAAGCACCTTCATGATGAAGACCGGATAGGCACCCGCGAAGGGCGCCGCGATCAGCGCGAGCAGCAAAAGCGAATAAAGCGCCCGTTGTTGCGTCTGTTGTTGCATGTTCCGCCCCTTACTTTTGTTTGCCGAACAGCCCAGCCGGGCGCAACAGCAACACGATCACCATGATGACGAACACCACGGTCGCAGATGCTTCCGGGTAGAACACCTTGGTAAAGCCTTCGATCACGCCAAGCATCAGACCGGTGATGATCGAGCCCATGATCGAGCCCATGCCGCCGATCACCACCACCGCGAACACGGTGATGATCATCGACTGCCCCATGAGCGGCGAGATCTGGATGACGGGCGCGGCGAGCACGCCGGCGAACGCGGCGAGCGCGACACCGAAACCGTACGTGAGCGTGATCATGAGCGGCACGTTCACACCGAACGCTTCCACGAGCTTCGGGTTCTCGGTACCCGCGCGCAGGTAGGCGCCGATCTTCGTCTTCTCGATGACGAACCAGGTGGCGAAACACACGATCAGCGACGCCACCACCACCCAGGCGCGATAGTTCGGCATGAACATGAAGCCGAGGTTGGTTGCACCGGAGAGCATGTCGGGCGCATCGAACGGCTGCCCGGACACGCCGTAGATCGAACGAAACACACCTTCGAGCACGAGCGTGATGCCGAACGTCAGCAGCAGGCCGTAGAGGTGATCGAGCTTGTAGATCCAGCGCAACATGGTGCGCTCGATCACGATGCCGATGATGCCCACCACCACGGGGGCGAGGATCAGCATGACCCAGTAATTGAGGCCGAGATAATTGCCGCCCATCCAGGCGAGCATGGCACCCAGCATGAACAACGCGCCGTGCGCGAAGTTGATCACGTTGAGCAGACCGAAAATCACCGCCAGGCCGAGGCTCAGCATGGCGTAGAACGAGCCATTCACCAGTCCCAGCAGCAGTTGGCTCAACAGCGCCGGCAGGGGGATGCCTAGTAATTCCATCGAAATCGATTCTCTGGGAGAAGGGTCGCGACGGGACACACGTCCCGCCGCTTTCAACGCATCGCGTTCAGACTGCGCTTACTTGAGCTTGCAGGTCGACTCGGCTTCCGTCGTGAACGCCTTCTCGCCCGGGATCGTGGCGACGACCTTGTAGTAATCCCACGGTGCCTTCGACTCCTTCTTCGACTTGACCTGCATCAGGTACATGTCGTGAATCATCGTGCCGTCCTTGCGGATGTAGCCCTTGCTGAACATGTCGTCGATCTTGATCTTGTGGAGCTGATCCATGACCTTGTCGGCATCGGTGGTACCGGCAGCCTGCACCGCCTTGAGGTACGTCATCGTGGCGGAGTAGTCGCCCGCCTGGAGGCTCGACGGCATCTTCTTCATCTTCTCGAAGTAGCGCTTGGAGAAGGCGCGTGTCTTGTCGTCCTTGTCCCAGTACCAGCTGTCGGTCAGGTACATGCCTTCGGTGTTGTCCAGCCCCAGCGAGTGGATGTCGTTGATGAACACAAGCAGACCGGCGATCTGCATCTTCTTCGTGATGCCGAATTCCTTCGCGGCCTTGATGGCGTTGATCGTATCGCCGCCGGCGTTGGCCAGGCCGAGCACCTGCGCGCCCGACGACTGCGCCTGAAGCAGATACGACGAGAAGTCCGACGCCGAGAGCGGATGACGCACGTCGCCCTTGACCGTGCCGCCGTTGGCCTTGACCACGTCGGCCGTGGCCTTCTCGAGCGCGTGACCGAACGCATAGTCCGCCGTCAGGAAGAACCACGATTTGCCGCCCGCCTTCACCACGGCCGAGCCGGTGCCGCGTGCGAGTGCCACGGTGTCGTAGGCGTAGTGCACGCCGTACGGCTGACACTGATCGTTGGTGAGGGCGTCGGTGCCGGCGCCCACATTGATGTAGACCTTCTTCTTCTCGGCCGAGACCTTGTTCATCGCAAGGCCGGTACCCGAATTGGTGCCGCCGATGAGCATGTCGACACCGCCGCGGTCGAACCATTCGCGGGCCTTCGACGCCGCGACGTCCGCCTTGTTCTGGTGGTCGGCCGTGACCAGTTCGATCGGCTTGCCGAGCACCTTGCCGCCAAAGTCGGCGATGGCCATCTTGATGGCTTCCGCGCCGCCAGGGCCATCAATGTCGGTGTACAGGCCCGACATGTCGGTAATGAAACCGATCTTCACCGTATTGCCATCGGCGTGGGCTTGCGAGGCCATTGCCGCAAAACCGAACGCAGCCGCAACGGCCAACGCCTTCATCCGCATCGTCATCTTCGTCTCCTTCGTGGATTTGATCGCCTGGGTCCATCGCCCGGCACGCTCGCGCGCCGGGTAGCTCACCTCATACGCCCAACAACTCGTGCAGCACCGGCATCTTCGTTTCCAGCTCCGGAGCGCCGAAGCGCTCCACGATCTTGCCGTGCTCCATCACGTAGAAGCGATCGGCCAGCGGAGCCGCAAAACGGAAATTCTGTTCCACCATCACGATGGTGTAGCCCCTCGACTTGAGCGTGGTGATCATGCGTGCGAGTGTCTGCACGATCACCGGCGCGAGGCCCTCCGAGATCTCGTCGAGCAGCAGCAGGTTCGCGCCGGTGCGCAGGATGCGCGCCACGGCCAGCATCTGCTGCTCGCCGCCCGACAGTCGCGTGCCCTGACTGTGGCGTCGCTCCCTGAGGTTCGGAAACATGTCATAAATCTCTTCGAGCGACATGCCGCGCCCGCCGTCTTCGCGACGATTGCCGCGCATGCCGATGTACGGCGGCAGCAGCAGGTTTTCCTCGCACGACAGGCTCGCGAAGATGCCGCGCTCTTCCGGGCAGTAGCCCACGCCGTGGTGGGCGACCTTGTATGTGGGCAGATGAATCGTCTCTTCACCGGCGATGCGGATCGATCCCTGACGATTGCCTGTGAGGCCCATGATCGCGCGCAGCGTGGTGGTGCGCCCTGCGCCGTTGCGGCCAAGCAGGGTGACGACTTCGCCACGGCCCACCGTGAGGTCCACGCCATGGAGGATGTGCGATTCCCCGTACCAGGCTTGCAGCCCTTCGACTTCCAGCGCCGGGACGCTCGCCCCGCCGCTACCGTTGCCATTACCGTACATAGACGTCCTCACCCGTGAGCCCCCTGCAATTCGCCATCCGCGGTGCCCATGTAGGCCTCCATCACCTGCGGATTCTTCGAGACTTCGTGATACGGCCCTTCGGCGAGCACCTCGCCGCGCTGAAGTACGGTGATGGTGTCGGAGATCCCCGCGATCACGTTCATGTTGTGCTCGACCATCAGGATCGTGCGTCCCGCCGAGACCTTCTTGATCAGCGCGGTCACGCGATCGACGTCTTCATGCCCCATGCCTTGCGTGGGCTCGTCGAGCAGCATTAGTTCGGGCTCCATAGCAAGCGTGGTCGCGATTTCGAGGGCACGCTTGCGGCCGTAGGGCAGTTCCACGGTCAGGGTATGGGCGAATTCGGTGAGGCCGACTTCAGCGAGCAGCGCCATCGCGCGCTCGTCGAGCTGTCGCAGCGTGCGGCTGCTGCACCAGAAGTGAAAGGCGGTGCCGAGATTGCGTTGCAGGCCGATGCGCACGTTCTCGAGCACGGTGAGGTGCGGGAAGACGGCGGAGATCTGAAACGAGCGAATGATGCCGCGTCGGGCGATTTGCGCAGGTGCCTCGCGGGTGATGTCTTCACCGTTGAAAGTGATGCTGCCCGCGCTGGGCACGAGGAATTTCGTGAGCAGGTTGAAGCAGGTGGTCTTCCCGGCGCCGTTCGGCCCGATGAGTGCGTGAATGGTGCCGCGCGCGACGCGCAGGTCGACCCCGTTCACGGCGGTGAAGCCGCGAAACTCTTTCGTGAGCCCGCGGGTTTCGAGAATGTAATCGTTGTTCGCCATGTCTCCTGCCACATTCCTGGTTGGCGGTGCGAGGCATGAGTGGGGCCCCGGCACCATCGTCTGTGACAACCGCAAGGCAGGCAGATGACGCGATGTTGTTGCGTCGTCGGCGAGGTGCCCCGCGTCCCGTATGCGGCGTCGAATTCTTGGTTCGTTCGCACATAGGGAATCGTTATTGTGTGTGGTTTGCTGCAACGCGATCATTGGGATTTGCACTAAGCTTCACCCCCTCCGAAACGCGCATGTTCACACGCGTTCAAGAACGTTCTGCCACATGCCGGCGGCATGCGCAAAGCCCTTATGGCACAAGGCTTTTGCGGCACACGCAAAAGCGCGCGCCACCGCGTGTGCCGCCCGCGCAAGCGGGTGCACGCGCGCTGCATTAGGTATTACTACGTAAGATTTGGGCGATTGTCCGGAAATCCGGAATCGCAACGAGACTCGCGAACATCGGGCTTTTCGTCAGACAAGGGCACCACGGTAAGCGCCGACACCGATGCCATCACCCTGCTCACCGGTGTACCGATCGATTGCGCGCTTACCGCCCGGCTTTGCGAGCGGCGCGGATCATGTCGCTCGCCCGCTCGGCGATCATGATCGTCGGCGAGTTCGTATTGCCGGACGTGATCACCGGCATCACCGACGCATCGACCACGCGCAGGTTCTGTACACCACGCACGCGCAGCGCCGCGTCCACGACCGCATCAGGGTCGTCGGCGCGACCCATGCGGCAGGTGCCCACCGGATGGAAGATCGTCGTGCCGATATCTCCCGCCGCACGCATCAGCGCCTCGTCGCTCTGGAATGACGGCCCCGGGAGATACTCGCGCGGTTCGTAGCGCGCGAACGCCGGCGCGCCCACGATGCGACGCGTGAGCTTGATCGCGTCTGCCGCCACGCGCAGATCCGCTTCCGTCGACAGATAGCGCGGCGCGATGCTCGGCGCGACGCGCGCATCCGGCGAAGCAAGATGCACATGCCCGCGCGACGTCGGCCGGAGATTGCACACCGATGCCGTAAACGCGTTGAACGTGTGCAGCGGATCGCCGAACTTGTCCAGCGACAACGGTTGCACGTGATATTCGAGATCGGGACGCGCCACGTCTTCGCGACTGCGCGCGAACGCCCCCATCTGCGACGGCGCCATGCTCATCGGCCCGCGCTGCGCGAACGCGTATTGCATGCCGATCTTCAATTTGCCGAAAAGACTGTTGGCCGTGAGGTTCAGCGTCGTCACGCCGCGCAGCTTGTATACCGTGCGCAACTGCAGGTGATCCTGCAGGTTCTCGCCCACACCGGGCAAATGCGACACCACGTCGATGCCGAATCCGCGCAACCGCTCGCCGTCACCAATGCCCGAGACTTCCAGCAGGTGCGGAGAATTGACCGCCCCCGCCGCCAGAATCACTTCGGCGCGCGCGAGCGCCGTGAAATCCTCGTTGCCGCCGCGATACGCGACCCCGGTGCAACGCGTGCCCTCGAACAGCAGTCGACTCACGCTCGCCCCGGTCATCACAGTGAGATTCGGGCGCTGCATCGCCGGGCGCAGAAACCCTTTCGCGGCACTCCAGCGCACGCCGCGTCGCTGATTCACTTCGAAGTAGCCAATACCGAAGTTGTCGCCCCGGTTGAAGTCGTCCGTCTTCGGAATGCCGATCTGCTCGGCGGCGTCGGCGAACGAATCGAGCACGCGCCACGACAGCCGTTGCTTCTCGACACGCCACTCGCCCCCGCTACCGTGAAACTCGCTGCCGCCCTTGTAGTGATCCTCGCTGCGCTTGAACAGCGGCAGCACATTGTCCCAGCGCCAGCCGTCATCGCCAGTGGCTTCGGCCCACACGTCATAGTCTTCGCGCTGCCCCCGCATGTAGATCATGCCGTTGATCGACGAGCTGCCGCCCAGCACCCGCCCTCGCGGATACGCGAGCGAGCGGCCGTTGAGACCGTCTTCGGCCTGCGTGCGATACAGCCAGTCGGTGCGCGGGTTGCCGATGCAGTAGAGATAGCCGACGGGGATGTGAATCCAGTGATAATCGTCCTTGCCGCCAGCCTCGAGCACCAGCACGTTGACGTCGGGGTCCTGCGTGAGACGATTGGCCAACACACAACCGGCCGATCCGGCGCCCACGATGATGTAATCGAAGCTTTCCTGCTTCGGGGCCTGCTTGCTCATTCCCGCATGTCTCCGTCGATGGCGTGGCACTCGCCAGGGTGCGGTGCCGGCACTGGTGCGGCACCCGAGTGAGGTGGACTGCCGCCACCCGCACCAGGTTCACTTTTGTCGTTCTGTTCGCATCGAATCGTCGATCCGGCGTTACCCGGCCGCCCTACTTCGCCACGGGCATGGTGAATTCCGCGCCCTTGCCGATGCTGTCGGGCCAACGTTGCATCACACTCTTGAAGCGCGTGTAGAAACGAATGCCCTCTTCACCATAGGCGTGGTGGTCGCCAAACAGCGAACGCTTCCATCCGCCAAACGACTGCCAGGCCATCGGCACGGGAATCGGCACGTTGATCCCCACCATGCCAACCTTCACCTGACGCGAGAACGCGCGCGCCACGCCGCCGTCGCTGGTGAAACACGAGACGCCGTTGCCGAACTCGTGCGCATTGACGAGCGCAATGGCAGCCGCCAGATCGGGTACGCGCACCACCGCCAGCACCGGCCCGAAAATCTCCTCGCGATAGATCGTCATCTCGGGCGTGACATGATCGAAGAGCGTCCCGCCGAGGAAGAATCCCTGTTCGTGCCCCGGCACCGTCAACCCTCGCCCGTCGACCAGCAGCGTGGCGCCCGCGCTCACGCCATCGGCAATGTAGCCCTCGATCTTCGCCTTGTGGACCCCGGTGACGACCGGCCCCATTTCCGACGCATCGTCCACGCCCGGTCCAACGCGCAGCGCCTTCACGCGCGGCACCAGCGCGTCGACGAGACGATCCGCGACCTGACCCACCGCCACCGCGACCGAGATCGCCATGCAACGCTCGCCAGCCGATCCGTAGGCCGCACCGATCAGCGCATCGACTGCCTGATCGAGATCCGCGTCGGGCATGACCACGAGATGATTCTTCGCCCCGCCCAACGCCTGCACCCGCTTGCCGCGACGCGTGCCTTCGCTGTAGATGTACTCCGCAATCGGCGTGGAGCCAACGAACGACAGCGCTTCCACATCCGGGTGCGCGATGAGTGCATCGACCGCCACCTTGTCGCCCTGCACCACGTTGAACACCCCATCGGGCAGCCCGGCTTCGCGCAGCAGATCGGCGATCAGCAGACTGGCAGAAGGATCGCGCTCGGACGGCTTGAGCACGAACGTGTTGCCGCACGCTAGCGCGATCGGAAACATCCACATCGGCACCATCACCGGGAAGTTGAACGGCGTGATCCCCGCGCACACCCCGACCGGCTGGCGCAAATGCCAGTTATCGATCCCTCCGCCGATGTTGTCGCTGTGCTTGCCCATGAGCAGACTCGGCGCCCCGCACGCATACTCGACCACCTCGATGCCGCGGGTGACTTCGCCGCGCGCATCGGAGAACACCTTGCCGTGTTCGCGCGTAATGATGCGTGCCAGCTCGTCCTGATGCTCGTCGAGCAGCGCCTTGAACTTGAAGAGCACCCGCGCGCGCTTGAGCGGCGCCGTCTCCGACCACGCGGGCAAAGCAGCCTTGGCGGCAGCGACCGCGGCGTTGACGTCGCTCGCGCCGGCCAGCGCCACGCGCGCACTCACACGACCTTCGGCGGGATTGAAGACGTCGGCGAAGCGCTCGCCGTCGCCGGCCACGCGCTGGCCACCGATGAAGTGCTGCACCGTCGCAATATCAGCGTTGCTCATGTTCATTTCCCTCGGAATCCGGCGAGCGTCCTGCGCTCGCCCATTCGATTGCCCAGACGCCTGCCCCACGGTATACGCCACAATAGGCCAAGCGTACTGCCGCCGATTCACGCAATCCAATGAGAAATTATCAAAAGCAATATAAGATTCTCTTATATTGCCTCTGACGGGCGTTCCTCGGGACGCCTTCCGCCCATGGAACTCGCCCACCTTCGCGCCTTCGTTGCCATCGCCCGCGAGGGCAATCTCACTCGCGCGGCACAGCGTCTGCATTTGACGCAGCCTGCCGTCAGCCTTCAGGTCAAGGCGTTGCAGGAGGCGCTTCGCCTCACGCTCTTCACCCGCACGGCGCACGGTCTGGCGCTCACCCGCGACGCACAGGCACTGCTGCCGCTGGCCGAGCGCATGCTCGCGGCGCTTGCCGACTTCCAGCAGGCCGCGGGTGCGCTGCGCGACACCGTGCGCGGACGCCTGCGCATCGGCACCATCCTCGATCCGGAATTCACGCGCCTCGGTGCGTTCCTGAAACGCCTCGTGGAATCGTATCCTCAGATCGAGACGGCCTTGCGCCAGGGCATGTCGGGTTCGGTGCTGCAGCAACTCGGGCGCGGCGAGCTGGACGTCGGCTTCTACCTGGGGCGTCCCGACCCCGAGCGCTTCCATGCCATCACGCTTACGCCGTTCTCGTATCAGGTGGTCGCGCCCGCGGGTTGGCGCGAGCGGGTGGCACGTCGCGGCTGGCGCGAACTCGCGGCCCTGCCGTGGATCTGGACACCGCCCGAATCGGCCCACCATCGCCTGCTCTCGGCGGTATTCGGCGCCCTGGAAGTGTCGCCCGTGAAGGTGGCGGAAGTCGATCAGGAGCCGTCGATGCTCGACCTGGTGAAATCCGGTGTCGGTCTGTCGCTGGTACGCGACTCGATCGCGCTGCGCGAAGCGCAAGCCCATGGTCTGGTGATCGCCGACGGCGTGAGCGTGCCCACGGAGCTGACGTTCGTCACGCTCGCAACACGCCGCGACGAGCCTGCCATCGCCGCCGCGCTGCAACTGATCGCCGCCGTCTGGGCGTGAGGAGACGCCGCGATCCGGGCGCCGCCAAACAACCTCGGCGCCCCCATGCACCGCGCATAGGCGTCGAAACTCGGCGTCGGACACTTTCCCGACCTCGGCGCAACGTCCCGCCGCCGCGAATCAGGCGCATAATCCAAGCGGCTCAGGTCCTCGCCCTCGGACACCCGGCTCGCCCGGCGCCCCCAAGCGACGCTAGGCTGCCGACCTCCCCCGCAAATCATTCCCGTGACGTGGCACGCCCCGCCGGCCTGCCAAGCCATATCCCGCCCAACGCTCTAGAATTCAAGTCTGTCTTCGAGGAGTCGATCATGTCTGTGAGAATGGAACGCGATACCTTCGGCGAAATTGCTGTACCCGCCGACCACCTGTGGGGCGCCCAGACGCAGCGCTCGCTGCAGAACTTCAAGATTTCCACCGAGAAGATGCCGCGCGAGCTGGTGCGCGCGCTCGCCCGGGTCAAGCGCGCGGCCGCCGAGGTGAACAAGGGCCTCGGCGTGCTCGACGCGAAGAAGGCCGACGCCATCATCCAGGCCGCCGACGAGGTGATCGCCGGCCGGCACGACGACGAGTTCCCGCTGGCCGTGTGGCAGACCGGCTCGGGCACGCAGTCGAACATGAACATGAACGAAGTCCTCGCCAATCGCGCCAGCGAACTGCTCGGCGGCGTGCGTGGCGAGGAACGCCTCGTGCATCCTAACGACGACGTGAACAAGGGCCAGTCGTCCAACGACGTATTCCCCACCGCCATGAGCGTGGCCGCGCTCGACGCCCTCGTGAACCATCTCAAGCCCGGCGTGGGCCAGCTGCGCGACACGCTTGCGGCCAAGGCCCGCGCCTATGACGACATCGTCAAGATCGGCCGCACCCACCTGCAGGACGCCACGCCGCTCACGCTCGGCCAGGAAATCTCGGGCTGGGTCGCGCAGATCGACCACGGCCTGAAGCATGTCGACGACGCACTGCCCCATGTGGCCGAACTCGCCTTGGGCGGCACCGCCGTGGGCACCGGCCTGAACGCCCACCCGGACTTCGCCAGACAGGTGGCCGCCACGCTCGCGCGGGACACGGGACTGCCCTTCGTCACCGCGCCGAACAAGTTCGAGGCGCTTGCCGCGAACGACGCCATCGTTCATGCGCACGGCACGCTCAAGACCCTCGCCGCGAGCCTGATGAAGATCGCCAACGACGTACGCTGGCTCGCCAGCGGCCCGCGCTGCGGCATTGGCGAGTTGCAGATTCCCGAGAACGAACCGGGCAGCTCGATCATGCCTGGCAAGGTGAATCCGACCCAGTGCGAAGCCATGACGATGTTGTGCTGCCAGGTGCTCGGCAACGACGTGGCCATCAACATCGGCGGCTCGATGGGCAACTTCGAGCTCAATGTGTTCAAGCCGATGCTCATCCACAACTTCCTGCAAAGCGTGCGCGTGCTCGCCGACGGCGCCGTGAGCTTCAACGACAACTGCGCGATCGGCATCGAGCCGAACCGCGCGCGCATCGCTTCGCTGCTCGAGGAATCGCTCATGCTCGTGACCGCGCTCAACCCGCACATCGGTTACGACAAGGCTGCGCAAATCGCGAAGAAGGCGCACAAGGAAGGCACCACGCTCAAGGCCGCCGCGCTGGCGCTGGGTCATGTGACGGCGGAGCAGTTCGACGCCTGGGTGCGCCCCGAGCAGATGGTCGGCAAGCGCTGATCGCCCCCTTCGTTCACCGCGCATGCCTATCTCTCCGCTGCCGCCGCTGCATTGTCTGATCGCGTTCGACGCCGCCGTCCGGCACGCGAGCTTCACCCGGGCGGCAGCGGAACTCAATCTCACGCAAAGCGCCGTGAGCCGACAGATCGCGCAGCTCGAAGAGTTTCTCGGGCGCGCGCTCTTCACGCGCGAACACCGCACGCTTCGTCTCACCGTCGCCGGTCAACGCTACGCCGAGCAGATCCAGCGTCTGCTCGGCGAGTGCGCCGAAGCGACGGCCGACCTGATGAAGCGGCGCGGCGACCTCGAACTCACGGTGGCATGCTCGTCCGGCGTGGCCGTGCTGTGGATGACGCCGCAGCTCATGCGCTTTCGCGCGGCGCACCCCGACATCAAGATCCGGGTGATCGTCAAAGACGGCCTCACGACGCTGGCCGCGTCGGAGTTCGATCTGGGCGTGTATTACGTTCGCAACGACCTGCCGCCCGATTTCGCCGGGCGACGGTTGTTCGACGAGGAAGTCTTTCCAGTGTGCTCCCCCGCGTATCTCGACGGACGCAAGCTCGCGCCGGCCGACCTCATCAACGAGACGCTCCTGTTCATCGAGGACGGTCAGCGCAAGTGGATGTCGTGGCCCGACTGGTTCGAGCTGCAGGGCGTGAGCGTGCCGAAATTCCCTCGCATGGTGAGCGCCAATTACTACCCGCTGCTCGTGCAGATGGCCATCGAAGGCGGCGGATTGGTCATGGGCTGGCGGCACATGATCGACCCCTGCCTCGAGGCAGGGCTGCTCGTGCCCGCCTGCGACGCCACCGCGAGTCTGGGCGGCGGATACTACCTGGTGTGGCCTGCCGATCGCCACGAGCATGCCGCAGCGCGTATTTTTCGAAACTGGATTTACGCCGAAACCCGTTTCCCAGCATAGGGTCCGAGCCATCCTGAGAAAGTTGCCATGCGCGGCACGCATGGCAACATGCGTAATTTTCGTTTGGCCTGACTTTTTGTCTGCACTACTTTGTGACGGATCCGCGCATGTGCCTTCGCCCCGCGAGCGCACATGATTCGACAAAAGCAGGCGTATTACCGGCATGACGTGATTGCAAAGCACGCGACGGACGCCATCCATCCCCCGGGAGACCCAGATGCAGGCGACCTACGCAGTGCCTCAAGACAACCTGGCCCGCCAGCGCCGTCACGCGATCGTGGCGACGGTGATCGGCAACGGCCTGGAGTGGTTCGACTTCACCGTATACAGCTTCTTCGCGGCCATCATCGCGAAGCAGTTCTTCCCCACCGGCGACGATCTGTCGTCGTTCCTGCTCGCCGTGGCGACGTTTGGCGTGGGCTTCTTCATGCGTCCGGTCGGCGGCATCGTGCTCGGTATCTATTCCGACCGCGTGGGTCGCAAGGCCGCACTCTCGCTCACCATTCTGCTCATGGCCGCCGGCACCGCGATGATCGGTCTGGCACCGACCTACGACCAGATCGGTCTGGCAGCCCCGCTCATCATCGTGCTGGCACGTCTGCTGCAAGGCTTCTCGGCCGGTGGCGAGATGGGCGGCGCAACGGCCTTCCTGACCGAATATGCACCGCCCAACCAGCGCGCCTATTATTCGGCATGGATTCAGTCGAGCATCGGCTTCGCCGTGCTGCTCGGCGCCGCCGTGGGCACGTTCGTGACGACCGAACTCGACAAGGCGTCGCTCGAGTCGTGGGGCTGGCGCGTGCCGTTCATCGTCGGCATGCTGATCGGCCCGGTCGGCTTCTACATCCGTAACAAGATCGACGAGACGCCCACGTTCCAGCACGCGGAGAAATCCGACACGCCGCTGCGCGACGTCTTCTCGCAGTATCCGCGCGAGACACTCGCCAGCTTCTCCATGGTCGTGCTTTGGACGATCTGCACCTACGTGCTGCTGTTCTACATGCCGACGTATGCCCAGCGCGTGCTGCATCTGCCCGCGTCGTACGGCTTCACCGCCGGCATGGTCGGTGGCGCGATGATCCTGGTGTTCGCACCTGTCGTGGGCCGCCTGGCGGACCGTTTCGGCCGTCGCCCGTTCCTGTCGGGTTCTGCACTGCTGATCCTGCTGCTTGCATGGCCGATGTTCACTTACCTGAACGTGGCGCCGGGCCTGCACTCGCTGCTCGCGTTCCAGATCGTGTTCGGCCTGCTCATCGCGTGCTACACCGGTCCGATTCTCGCGGCATTCGCCGAGCTGTTCCCGGCCAAGGTGCTGTCGACTGGCCTGTCGGTCGCCTACAACTTCGCGGTGACGATCTTCGGCGGGTTCGCCGCCCTGATCATCACCTGGCTGATCGCCCGCACGGGCAGCAACATGGCCCCGGCAATCTACGTGATCGTCGCGGCCGCCATCAGCCTGATCGGCACGCGCTTCGTGAAGCCCCTGCCCAAGGTCAACAAGGCCTGAGTCTTCCCCCCCAAAGGCGCGCCGCATCGAATGGCGCGCCTTTTTGCATTTCATCAAGGAACCCCACCATGTCCATTACCCTGCTTCGCGGCGGCAATGTGCTCGATGCGGCTGCCGGCCGTCTGCTCGAACGTCACGACGTCGCCATCGACGGCGCGCGCATTACCGCGGTCAGCGCCACGCCGCTCGACATTCCCGGTGCGACGGTGATCGACGTCACCGGCAAGACCGTCATGCCCGGCATGATCGACTGCCACGTGCACGTGCTCGCCTCGCACCCGAATCTCGGCACCAATGCCAGCCAGCCGAACGTGCTGACGGTGCTCAAGTCGCTGCCCATCATGCAGGGCATGCTCAACCGCGGTTTCACGACCGTGCGCGACGCGGGCGGCGCCGACTGGGCGTTGCAGCAGGCGATCGAGCAGGGCGTGATTCCGGGTCCGCGCATCTTTCCTTCGGGCAAGGCGCTGTCGCAGACGGGCGGACACGGCGACTTCCGTCCGCGCAGCGACACGCTGGAGCCGTGCTCGTGCGCGTTTCGCGCGGGCGCGATCGGGCGCGTGGTCGACGGCGTCGATCCGATTCGCCTGGCCGTGCGGGAAGAAATCCAGAAAGGCGCAACGCAGATCAAGCTGATGGCCTCGGGCGGTGTGGCGTCGCCGGTCGATCCGATCGCCAACACGCAATATTCGGAAGATGAGATCCGCGCGGCCGTGGCCGAAGCGGAAGCCGCGCAGACCTATGTGATGGCCCACGCGTACACGCCGAAGGCGATCGCACGCGCGGTGCGCTGCGGTGTGCGCACCATCGAGCATGGCAATCTGTGCGACGTGCAAACCGCGCAGCTCATGGCCGAGAAGGGCGCGTATGTCGTGCCCACACTCGTGACCTACGACGCGCTCGCCAAGGACGGCGCCTCGCTGGGCCTGCCGCCGGAGTCGGTGGCGAAAGTGGAAAGCGTGCAGCGCGCCGGACGCGAATCGCTCACGATCTATCGCGACGCGGGCGTGAAGATGGGTTTTGGCTCGGACCTGTTGGGCGACATGCACAAGTACCAGTCCGACGAGCTCACGATTCGCGCCGACGTGCTCGGCACGGCCGAGACGCTGCGCTCGGCCACGGTCATCGGCGCGGAGATTCTCAATCGCGTGGGTGAACTGGGCGTGATCGCCGCCGGCGCGCTGGCCGACGTGCTGGTCGTGGATGGGAATCCGCTCGAATCGATCGACGTGCTCACTGGCCAGGGCGAAGGCATTCGCTGGGTGTTCAAGGACGGGAAGGTCGCCAAGCAGCCGCAGTAATCGTTCGGGCGACGTTCGGCGACGGGCATCTCGAACACCCGCGACGACACAGCACGACAAGCGAAAGACGTAGCGCCGCGATGTGAAGACATCGCGGCGTTTTTTTTCGTAACTCGACCGCGCGGCGGTGCGCGAAAAGTGAAAGAGACCCGACGGATCGTGACCTAGTCTGGCATCACAAGAACAACGTGAGCCCCCGATCATGACGAATGTTCTGTTGCCTCTCGAATTTCCCTGCATGCCTCCGGTCGTTGACAACGGCTGGTTCAAGGACGCCTCGGCCGCGCCGGCTCGCAACGATTGGCAGGGCGTGAGCGTGCGGCAGCGAAGTCCGGACACGCCGCTGCCGCGGGACCCCGAAACCATGGAGACGCTGCGCGCCTCCATCACGAGCGGCCTGCGCGAGATCGGCAACGATTGGGCGGCCATGGCAAGGGAGTTGCGTTGCGATCTGGCGGTCGCACCGCTGCCGGAAGCCTTCGGCGAACTCAGCGAACTGATCGCGAGCGTGAAGTCGCATCAGGTCGACGGCCCCGACAGCATCGATCGCCTGATGCTTCGCTTCGAGACAGCGATCGCCCGGATTTATCGATCGCGACAGGCCCCCTGGGGGTCGTGGCGCTCGGTGGGCGGCCAGCGTCACGCGACCGATCACGCTACCCTGACGCCCAACGCGAAGGCCGCCCTGACCGTGCTCTCGGAACTCGACCGGGCGGTGGCACAGATCCGCCTGACCGCGCGCGCGTTGCGTCGCCTCGACGTCCAAAGCCGCACCCTTCGGGGCAGTACGCGCGGCAGGGCATCGAAACGGGCACGGGCCCAGCTCGCGGCGGCGTTCGACGCGGCCGGACTGGTTCTGCGCGTGGCCGAGCCGCACATCGAGAACTTCCTAGCCAAGGCCGAGGCCGCAATTCCGCCGGAGCGGCGACGCTGGAAAACAAAGATTGCGATCCTGCTCGGCCTCGCGCTGGTGACGGCGTCGCTTGGCATCGCCTCGATGTTCCTGCCGCCAATGCTGCCCGCGCTCGTTGGACTGGGCCTCGGATTGAAAATCGGCGCGACCGCCACCGGTTTGATGGCGACCGGCAACGGCATCTTCAGCATTGTGGGTTACACCCGCAACCCCGGCTGGAGCGAGTTGGCCGAATGCATCAAGACGGTCGAGCACCTGCATCGCGACATCCATCGGGAAATCGAAACGCACCGACGGTACGACCTGAATCACGAGCAAGGCACCGCACGACGCGTGGCCGTACATTTCAACGACGACATCACGACCGCGTCGAGCACGCAGACGCGGGTTGTCGAGCAGTTGGACCATCTGGGCGGCGCGCTGGGGAGCACGACGCCCAGACGAGGCAAATGATGTACGAGTCCGTTCCCCTTTACCGGAGAGATTATCCATGCCCAACATCAACGACGCCCTGCCGCCGCCGCAACCACCTCCCGCCCCGTCCGGCGCGGCGCAAAGTTGTCACCAGCTCGCCAGCGCCATGCGCCTGACCGATGACATCATGCAATGCCGGGTGCAGTTGAACCGCTTCCGCGAGAACCAGGAGGTCATTCTCCAGAAGATCGCGTCCCTCACGGCCCAAAGGGAAGATATGGCCCGCAGCGGCGTAACGCTGAGCCCGGAACAGGAGGCGCGATTCCAGGCATCGCTGGCCGAGTGCAAGCAACTGAACAACTACGCGTTCTCGCTCCTGCCGACGAACGAGCAGATTCGCCGAGCCTTTGCCGGACTGGATCTCGACACGGATACCGACAGCGACACGGCAAGCGACCCCGACGACGATTTGGACACCGCCAACGACACCGACACCGATGTCCGGGCCGAGGCTGGCCCAGTGCCTCCTTCCGCGCAGTGAAGCACGGCCGGGCCTCGCCACGTCGCGCCCCATGCAAAAAGGGCAGCCCGTGAAATCACGACCTGCCCTCTTTTCATCGTCAGCCTCGCCGGAAGCGATGCCGTCGATATTTGCTATGTACTCCTGAACATTACTTCTTCCAACCCGGCGTGACGAAGACCGAGCGCACATCGTCGAGCGTTTGCGAGACGGTTTCGCGAGCACGTTCGGTGCCTGCGCGCAGCATGTCCCACACGTAGTCCGGGTTCCTGGCGAACTGCTCGCGGCGCTCGCGCATCGGGCGCAGCAACTCCTGCAGGCGCTCTTCCAGGCGCGCCTTCACCTTCGAGTCGGCCAGACCGCCGCGCACGTAGTGATCCTTGAGCGCTTGCAGGCCTTCCTTGTCTTCGTCGAAGGCATCGAGATAGGCGAATGCCACGTTGCCTTCCAGGTGACCGGGGTCTTCCACCTTCAGGTGCAGCGGATCGGTGTAGCACTTCTTCACGGCGGCGCGAATTTCGTCGGGCGTCGACGAAATGTTGATCACGTTGCCGAGCGACTTGCTCATCTTGGCCTTGCCGTCGATGCCGGGCAGGCGTCCGATGGGCGGCACGAGGGCCTTGGTTTCGACGAGGATCTCGCGATCGGCCAGACGGTTCAGGCGACGCACGATTTCGTTGGTCTGCTCGATCATCGGCAACTGGTCTTCGCCCACCGGCACGAGCGTGGCACGAAACGCCGTGATATCCGCCGCCTGGCTCACCGGATAGGTGAGGAAGCCCGCGGGGATATCCCGTTCGAAGTTGCGCAGCACGATCTCCTGCTTGACCGTGGGATTGCGCTCGAGCCGCGCGACCGTCACGAGGTTCAGGTAGTAGAAGGTGAGTTCGGTCAGCTCGGGCAGCCAGGTCTGCACGCAGATGGTCGTCACGTCGGGATCGATGCCGACGGCCAGATAGTCGAGCGCGACTTCCGAGACGTTGCGGTGCACTTTGCCGCGATCGTCCGTGTTGTCGGTAAGTGCCTGTGCGTCGGCCACCAGCACGAACTGCTTGTACTCGTTCTGATAGGCCACGCGGTTCTTCAGACTGCCGACATAGTGACCCAGATGCAGCGGCCCCGTCGGGCGGTCGCCCGTGAGGATCACCTTGCGATCCGCAGGTGCCTTCGAAACACTCATTTTCCTCTCCGTAATCAATCGCTTATGGCAATACCCGAAGTCCTGTGGCGGTGGGCGGCATGTTACCTGAGCCACGCCACGGGGCGTCCGGTTCGCCCAGTTGCATCAACCTTAACTCCCGAATGGTATCGCGTCGGCCGCGTGATGGTGCAGAAACCCTCGCGCCGAACACGGCGAGGCATCCTGCGGACCCATGAAAAACGGGGGCCGAAGCCCCCGTTTCATGCACCAGATTAGCGGACGGATACGCTCAGCGCGCCGTCACCACCGGAATACCCTTGAGCGACTTTCCGGTATGACGGGCATGCGCGAGGGCCTGCTCGACGGCGTCGCCGGTGGCAGGCGTCACGCCCAGACGGGCGGCGATCGTCGCCTCGACGCGCTTGGCCATCGCCAGATTCGCCAGCTTCACATGGCCGTAACCGCGAATCTTTGCGGGGACTTCGGCAAGCGCCACGACATCCGCCAGCGTGTCAGCCGTCAGCCCCGCCAACGCGCGTTCGATCGTGGTGCGGTAGTCGGCGATCAACTGGCGCTCCATGCGACGCTCCAGCGTGTAGCCGAACACATCGAGCGCGCCACCGCGCAAGCCGCGCAACTTCGCCATGCCACGCAACACCGGCCACAGCCACGGCCCGATCGTCACCTTCTTCGGCACCGCACCGTCCTTGCCGCGCGCGATGAGCGGCGGTGCCATGTGGAACTCGAGACGGAAATCGCGCCCCGGCTTGCCTTCGAACGCCTCGCCCAGCGCATCGGCGAAGGCGCTCTGCGCATACAGGCGCGCCACTTCGTACTCGTCCTTGTAAGCCATCAAACGCGAGAGTTGCTGCGCGACGGCGCGCGACAGACGGCCCGGCGCGCCGGCCACGCGCGTCTCCGCATCGACCACCTGCTTCACGAACGCGGTGAATTGCGCGGCATACGCAGCGCTCTGGTACTGCGTGAGCAGTTCCACGCGATGCGCGACGAGCGCATCGAACGTCATGTCGTCCGCGACCGGCGCATGCATCGGCGCGTGCGCCGCCTTTGCCGTGGTCTCGGTCAGTGCGGCCGGATCGCCGGCGGCCAGTCGCCCGATCGCTAACGCCAGCTGGTTCATCGGCACCGCCACGTTGTTCAGTTCGATGGCGCGTTGCAGCGCGTGCAGCGACACCGGCACCAGCCCCAGTTGCCACGCGTAGCCGAGCATGATGATGTTCGAGCCCATCGTGTCGCCCAGGAAGCGCTGCGCGAGCGCCTGTGCGTCGCAAGTGTCGAGCTTGCCGTTACCGGCCGCATGACGCATTTTCGCCAGCAGGGCGTCCGCGTGCAGGCTGGCATCAGGGTTCTGCACGAACGTCGCGTTCGGGATCGCATGCGTGTTGACGACCACGCGCGTACGGTCGCGCCGCACGGTCTGCAATGCGTCGGCACTGGCGCCCACCACCATGTCGCACGCGAGCAGCACGTCGGCCTGCTGCGTGTCGATACGTACCTGATTGAGCGCTTGCGGCGTGTTCGCGAACCGCACGAACGACAGCACCGCACCCCCCTTCTGGGCGAAACCCATGAAGTCGAGCACCGAGGCGCTCTTTCCCTCCAGATGCGCAGCCATCGTGATGAGCGCGCCGATCGTCACCACACCCGTGCCGCCCACGCCCGTGACCATGATGTCGAAAGGCGCATCACCGGCAAGTGCCGCCGGCTGCGGCAGCGCATTCAGACGATGCTCGAATGCCGCCTGATCGAACGCGGCGGCGAGCGCCTTCTTCAATTGCGCGCCCTTGACCGACACGAAGCTCGGGCAAAAGCCATTCACACACGAAAAGTCCTTGTTGCACGACGACTGATCGATGCGACGCTTGCGTCCGAGCGCGGTCTCGACCGGCTCCACCGACAGACAGTTCGACGCCACGCCACAATCGCCGCAACCTTCGCAAACGGCTTCGTTGATGAACAGACGCCGGTCCGGATTCGGAAATTCGTTTTTCTTGCGACGACGACGCTTCTCGGCCGCGCACGTCTGATCGTAGATGAGCACGGTCGCGCCCGGGATTTCGCGCAGCTCGCGCTGCACCGCGTCGAGCTCGCTGCGGTGATGGAACGTGGTGCCCTTGGGGAACTGGCCTTCGTGGCCGATGTATTTCTCCGGCTCGTCGCTCACCACCACGAGCTTCGCGATGCCCTCCGCTTCGACCTGACGCGCAATCTGCGGCACCGAGATCGAACCGTCGACCGGCTGGCCACCGGTCATGGCCACGGCATCGTTGTAGAGAATCTTGTAGGTGATGTTTGCCTTCGACGCCACGGCCTGTCGAATCGCGAGCAGGCCCGAATGGAAGTACGTGCCGTCGCCCAGGTTCTGGAACACGTGCGGCCGCTTCGTGAAGTGCGAGTGCGCCGCCCAGTCCACGCCCTCACCGCCCATCTGGATCAGGCCGGTCGTGTCGCGATCCATCCACGAGGCCATGAAGTGACAGCCGATGCCCGCCTGCGCAATGGAGCCTTCCGGCACCTTCGTCGACGTGTTGTGCGGGCACCCCGAACAGAAGTACGGCACGCGGCGCACGCCGTCGGCCGCGTTCGACAGGATCCCGTGCGCCACCAGATCGACCACGCGCTCGCGGCGATCGAGCGTCGGCCGATGCTTCGCGAGCCACTCGGCGAACACCGGCAGCACACGCGACGGCCGCAGCTCGCCAAGTGCCGAGAGCAACGCACGGCCATCGGCGTCGGTCTTACCGAGCACGATCGGGCGCGTGCCCGTCGTTCGGTTGTAGAGATACTGCTTGATCTGCTGCTCAACGACCGGGCCCTTCTCCTCGATCACCAGGATTTCCCTGAGCCCGGAGACGAACGCGTCCAGACGCGACATGTCCAGTGGGAACGACAAGCCCACCTTGTAGATGCGCACGCCGGCGGCTTCCAGATCGCTCACGGTGATGTCGAGGCGGCGCAGCGTCTCCATCAGGTCGAGGTGAGCCTTGCCGCACGTCACGATGCCGATATCGGCATGCGGCGCCGGCGCGATCCACTTGTCGATGCTGTTCACGCGCGAGAAGGCCCGCACGGCATCAAGCTTGTCGGCAAGACGCGCCTCGAGCGCCAGACTCGGCAAGTCGGGCCAACGATTGTGCAGCCCGCCCGCGGGCGCCACGTAGTCCTGCGGCTCGGCCCAGTCGGTGCGAATCTTGTCGAGATCGACGGTGCCTCGCGATTCGACCGTCTCGGAGATGGCCTTCAGGCCCGCCCACGCGCCGGAAAAACGCGACAGCGCGTAACCGTACAGTCCGAATTCGACGAGCTCGCCGATGTCCGCCGGGTTCAGCACGGGCATGCTCCACGACATCATCGTGAAGTCGCTCTGGTGCGGCATCGACGACGACACGCACCCATGATCGTCCCCCGCGACCACGAGCACGCCGCCATGACGCGACGCGCCATACGCATTGCCGTGCTTGAGCGCGTCGCCCGCGCGATCAACGCCCGGGCCCTTGCCGTACCACATGCCGAACACGCCTTCGACCGTGCGTTCCGGATCGGCTTCCACCCGCTGCGTGCCCATGACTGCGGTGCCGCCGAGCTCTTCGTTGATGGCCGGCAGGAATTTGACGTTCGCCGCGTCGAGCAGCTTCTTCGCCTTCCACAGTTGCTGGTCCACGCCGCCGAGCGGCGAGCCACGATAGCCGCTGATGAACCCCGCCGTATTCAGGCCGCGCTCCGCGTCGAGCTGGCGTTGCATGAGCAGGATGCGCACGAGCGCCTGCGTGCCGGTCAGGAAAATCTGCCCGCGACGCGCCGTGAGGGCGTCGGAGAGTTGGTAGTCGGGATGGGCCAGGGGGTTGGCCGTGGGCGTCGCCAATGTGGCGCGCATGGGGGCGTTCATCGTGTATCTCCTGATCCCCGCAGCGCGCGCCAGGTCAGGACAGACGAGGGCAATGGCCGGGCTTCGGGGGCATGTGTTCTGTTGATCTCGACCCACCGCGTGCGGATCGCACCCGGCCGCGTCGGTTATGCAAGCAGTGTATGGGGAGGCAGGAGAAAGATTTTTACTATTTCACTCCTTTTGGCGCACAATAAGAAACGTTCATTTCGAAAAATACGGATCTGGGAAATGGAACTACTCGACAATTTCGCGCGGCAGATTCTCCGGCTGTTGCAGATCGACTCACGCCGTTCGGCGCAGGAACTGTCCGAAAACGTCGGATTGTCGGCCACGCCGTGCTGGCGACGGATCAAGGACATGGAGCAGAGCGGCGTGATCCAGCGCTACACGGTGCTGCTCGATCGCGAAAAGCTGGGCCTGCACGTATGCGCACTCGCCCACGTGCAACTCACGCGTCACACGGAAGGCGGCACGGAGCAATTCGAACGCGAAATCCGCACCTGCCCTGAAGTCACGGAGTGCTACAGCACCACCGGAGAAGCCGATTACATCCTCAAGATCGTTGCGCCGGACATCAAGGCCTATGACGCGTTTCTGCACGAGCACATCTTCCGCCTGCCCGCCGTGGCGAACGTGAAAACGAGCGTCGTGCTGCGCGAGATCAAGTTCGACACAAGCCTGCCGATCTGACGGGCGCGCCTTTCCAATCCCGTCCGTCTGTCGACTTTGTGCGACAACGCCCTTGACGTGAACAAGCATCTTCGTTAAAAATGCAAATGATTCTCATTTGAGTTTCATCAAAAGCATTTCGTCCCAAGGCCGAACATCCGCGGCCGGGTGGCACGAAACATTTCGCCAGCCGCGCCTGCCAGCGTGTCTCACAGCGTCGATTCCGGCGTTGTTCGCACGCAGACTGCCACGAGCGCTCGCCAGCCAGAAACGGGGTTTTCTAGCATTGGGAGCCAGCAGTGAAGCAGTCGTCGAGCGGCGGGGGCCGCGCATTTTCCATGACCTTGCGCCGGGGACACGGCGCGAATCCGGGCTTCGCCGCACCATCGTCGCGACGCCATCCGACCCGCGCCGGTCGTCGGCGTCTTCAACCATTGGCCGGCGCGGTGCTCGCCGCCTTCTGGTGGCCCGCCGCCTTCGCTCAGCAGGCGCCGGCAGATGGTCGGGCCCTGACCGGCCACGCGGCGCAGGCAACGCGATCGGTCCAGGCGGATCCAGCAGATCCGGCAGCCACCGCCAACCGCACGCTGCAACTCGCGCAGACGGCGCCCGTGGCATCGCTGCAGCTCGCGGAAGCCAACCTGCGCGAGGTCAACGTAACGGCAACACGCACGCCCACTGAAGCGGAGCGCACGCCGGCGTCGATTTCGGTCATCACCGATCAGGATCTCGAGGAGCAGCAGGCGCAGGACATCAAGGAGGCGCTACGCTACGAGCCGGGCGTGACGGTGCGCCGCGCGCCGTATCGCCCCGCCTCCGCAGCCGCCGGCGGGGGCCGCGACGGCAACGCCAGCATCAACATCCGTGGCCTCGAAGGCAACCGTGTCGCGCTGTTCGAAGACGGCATCCGCATGCCCTCGTCGTATGCGTTCGGCCCACTCGAAGCGGGGCGCGGCGATTACATGAGCATGGACCTGCTGCGTCGCATCGAAATCCTGCGCGGCCCGGCCTCCTCGCTTTACGGCAGCGACGGCCTGACCGGCGTGGTGAACTTCCTCACCAAGGACCCGCAAGACCTGCTCGACGTGTTCGGCAAGTCGACCTACTTCTCGCTGCGCCCGTACTACAACTCGATGGACCGCAGCTTCGGCACGACGGCCCAGGCGGCGTGGGGCGGCGAGCAATGGCAGGGCATGGTGATCGTCGACGGCAACAAGGGGCATGAGCTCGACGGCAAGGGCACGAACAATTCGGCCAGCACCGCACGCACCACCGCGAACCCCCAGGACACCAACGGCAACTCGGTACTCGGCAAGCTGGTCTTCAAGGCCACGCCATTCTCCACGTTCAAGCTCACGGGAGAGAACGTGCGCCGCCGCGTGGATTCGAACGTGCTGTCGGCGATCAGCCCGCCGACCACCCTCGGCCTGACCACCAGCGACCGCCTCGAGCGCAATCGCATCAGCCTCGATTACGACTTCAACGACGCGTCGCGAGCCTATGTGCAGAACCTTCACGCCCTGCTCTACTTTCAGGACGCCAAAAACAGTCAGTATTCCTATGAGAAGCGCACGGCGGGCGATCGCACGCGTGACAACACGTACAAGGAACGCACCGTGGGTGGCTCGCTGCAGGCACAGAGCAACTTCGTGACCGGCCCGTTCGCCCACAAGCTCGTGTATGGCACCGATGCAAGCCTCGCGTACATCACCAGCTATCGAAACGGCACCGTGCCGGGCGTGGGCGAATCGTTCCCGAACAAGGCTTTCCCCGACACCGACTACACGCTTTTCGGCGCTTATCTCCAGGATGAAATTCGCTATGGTTCGCTGACCGTCACGCCCGGCATCCGATACGACGCGTACTGGCTATCGCCCAAGCAGAACGACCCGCTGTACGTGTCGCAAACGAGCTCGGGCACGCGCGTGCAACCGACCTCGTCCAACGATTCGGCCTTCTCGCCGCGCCTGGCGATCATGTACGAAATCGCCCCTTCGCTGATTCCGTACGTGCAATACGCGCGGGGCTTCCGCACGCCCACACCGGATCAGGTCAACAATGGCTTCTCGAATCCGATCTTCGGCTACATGTCGATCGCGAACCCGAACCTCAAGCCCGAAACCAGCGACACGGTCGAGCTGGGTCTGCGCGGACGCCTGGCCACCACGCTCGGCCCGATCACTTACAGCACGGCAGCGTTCGCGGGCAATTACCGCAATTTCATTTCGCAGCAGAACATTAGCGGCTCGGGTCGACCGAACGATCCCCTCATCTATCAGTACGTGAACTTCAGCCGCGCCCGCATTCAGGGGTGGGAAGGCCGGGCCACGTGGGCGCTCAAGTCAGGGGTGACGTTGCGTACCGCCATGGCCTACACGCATGGCACGACCGAAGATGACGGATCGGCCAGCCAGCCGCTGAACACCGTCAACCCGTTCTCGATGGTGCTCGGCGTGCGCTACGAGCCGAACAGTACTTGGTTCGCACAGGCCGACCTGCTCTTCCAGGCCGCCAAGTCGCAAGGCCAGATCGCGAAGACCTGTACGTCGGGTACGCAGCAGAACCAGAACTGCTGGGCACCTCCGTCGTCGGTCGTGCTCGACCTGTCGGGTGGCTATCACATCAACAAGCACGCCACGGTCTATGCCGGCGTCTACAACGTGTTCGACCGCCGGTACTGGAACTGGTCGGACGTTCGCAACCTCGCCGAGAACTCAACGCTCAAGGACGCGTATTCGGCGCCCGGCCGCAGCGTGGCCGTGAGCCTGAAGCTCCAATACTAATTGTCGTCTCACTTCAGAACCCGCGTCGGTGCGGTCCGGCCTTCGCCTGACGGGGCCGCCCCGACGCCTGCCAGCCACTGCCAGCAAACACGCAATCAAGGAATCGCCATGATGAACGCTCAAAACGCCACTGCCGCCGCCCACCCGGCATTTCCCGCGCTCGCCGACGTCACCCGTCTGCGCAGCGAATTCCAACGTATGAAGACCGAACGGAACCTGCGCGATCGCGATGCCGCCGCGGCGCTCGGCGTGTCCGAGGGCGAAACGGTCGCGGCATTCGTCGGCGAGCACGTCGTGCGCCTGCGCCCCGAATTCCCGGAGATCGTCGAAGCGCTGCCCGCGCTGGGCCGCGTGATGGCGCTCACCCGCAACGCCGCGGCCGTTCACGAGAAGGACGGCCAGTACGAAAAGCTCTCACACCAGGGCACCATCGGTCTCGGTCTGGGCAAGGAGCTCGATTTGCGCATCTTCTACCATCAGTGGGCATTCGGTTACGCCGTCGAGACGCCCACGGAACAGGGCCCGCGACGCTCGCTGCAATTCTTCGACAAGACCGGCACCGCCGTGCACAAGATGTTCCTGCGCGATCACAGTGACGTGGCCGCCTACGAGGCGCTCGTCGCACGCTTTCGCGCCAGCGATCAGACACCGGGCCAGCACGTGAGCGCCGCCGACACCCCGAAGCCCGAAACGCCCGACGCGGAGATCGATATTGCCGCCTTCCAGCGCGACTGGCTGGCCATGACCGACACCCACCAGTTTTTCGACATGCTCAAACGCCACGGCGTCTCGCGGGCTCAGGCGTTGCGCCTCGCCCCCGAGGGGCACGCCCGCCGTGTGAGCGCGGCGTCGGTGCGCGCCCTGCTCGAGGACGCCGCCGGCACCGGCCTGCCGATCATGGTGTTCGTCGGCAATGCCGGCATGATCCAGATTCACACCGGCCCCGTGAAGACGATTCGCGTGATGGGGCCGTGGGTCAACGTGCTCGATCCGGGCTTCAATCTGCACCTGCGCGACGATCTGGTCCACACCGCGTGGATCGTGCGCAAGCCGACATCCGACGGCATCGTCTCTTCGCTCGAACTGCTCGACGCCTCGGGCATGGTCATCGCCATGTTCTTCGGCGAGCGCAAGCCCGGACAACCGGAACTCGACGGTTGGCGCGAGACGCTCGCGCGAGTCGCACAAGCCGCGCAGGCCGAGTCGGAGACTCGCGCATGAACGGGCGGCTCGATGCGCATGGCGCGTCGCGGCGCGCACTGCTGGGCGCAGGCGTTGCGCTGGTGGCGGGGGCTGGCCTGAGCGCCCGCCTGCCGTCGCTGGCGCATGCCGGCTCACCGGGCGCGGCGCCCGCCGGCCCGAAACGGGTCGTCGTCGCGGGCGGCGCTCTCACGGAAATCGTCTACGCCCTCGGCGCGCAGGACCGTGTGATCGCCAACGATCTGACGAGCCTCTATCCCGAAGCCGCCACGAAGCTGCCCAAGATCGGCTATCTGCGCACGCTGTCCGCGGAGGGCGTGCTCTCGCTCCACCCCGACCTGCTGCTCGCCGGCGCGGAGGCCGGACCACCCAATGTGCTGTCGCAGATCGCGGCCGCCGGCGTGCCCGTCAAACGCTTTAACCACGGCTACACCGCCGAGCTGGTGCACCAGAACATTCGCGGCGTTGCCGCCGCACTGCGCGTGCCCGACGCAGGGGATCGTGTCGCCGGCGACTTCATGTCGAACTGGCGACGCGCTCGCGAGCAAATCGAGCAGCGCTACGGCATTGCGCGACAGCCGCGTGTGCTGTTCATCCTCGGACACACCGGCAATCAGGTCATGGTCGCCGGACAGGACACGGCGGCCGACGCCATGCTCGCGTTTGCCGGTGCCGAGAACGCGCTGCGAGGGTTCACCGGCTATCGGCCGCTCACGGCCGAGGCGGCCGTTGCCGCACGACCCGACGTGTTGCTCACGACCACGACGGGGCCATCGCCTGCGGATCCGGGCGCGACGCTGCTGGCACAGCCCGGCCTCGCCAATACGCCCGCCGGGCGTACAAAGCGTGTCGTGAGCTTCGACGCGCTGTATCTGCTCGGCTTCGGTCCTCGTCTGCCGCAGGCGGTGACCGATCTCGCGCAACGCGTGCACGCCGCGTGATTGCGTCCGGCGTGGCCTGTGGGGGACGCCCGATCCTGCGCCTGACCACGCCGGCACCTTTCGTATCCCGTCACTCGCCAGTCAACGAAGCCATGTCAGCCGCTCCTCCGATGTCCAAGACGACACCGTCCACCGCGCCCGGCGCACCGAAAGGCGTCGCGCCCCCTAGCACCCGCGGCAGCCGTCGCGCGCCCCGATGGATGGTCATGACGGTGCTGGTGGGACTGCTGGCCCTGGCAGTGCTGGCCGCGTTGTGCGGCGGTGCGTATCGCATCGCCCCGGGTGACGCCATGGCGGCGCTGTTCCGGAGCGCGTCCGGGGACTTTGCGCAGGACCAGGCACGCAGCGTGATGTTGCAGATACGTCTGCCACGCATCGCGCTCGGCGTGCTGGTGGGCGCCGGGTTCGGCGCGGCCGGCGCCGCATTGCAGGCGCTCTTTCGAAATCCGCTGGCCGACCCCGGCCTGATCGGTGTGGCCAGCGGCGCCGCGCTGGGCGCGGCCGGTGTCATCGTGCTCGGCAGCACGGTGTTGCCGGTCGCGCTCGCCGCGTCGCTCGGCCTGTGGTTGCTGCCCGCGGCCGCCTTCGCCGGCGCGCTTGGCGTGACCGCGCTCGTCTACCGGCTTGCCGCGGGGCGAGGACGTCTGGCACTGCCGCTGCTGCTGCTCGCCGGCATCGCAATCAACGCAGTGTCCGGTGCGGCCATCGGATTGCTGACCTACCTCGCCAACGACACCCAACTGCGAACACTCACCTTCTGGACACTCGGCAGTCTGGGTGCCGCGCAATGGCCGATGCTGGGAGTTATCGTGTGGCCGGTCGCGCTGGGGATCGCTGCGCTCGGCACGCAGTGCCGCTCGCTCAACGCCTTGCTGCTCGGCGAGGCGGAGGCGCTGCACCTAGGCGTTGCGGTCCAGTCGGTCAAACGTCGCGTGATGGTGGCCTGCGCGTTGTGCGTGGGAGCCCTGGTCGCCTCGAGCGGCATGATCGGCTTCATCGGACTGATCGCGCCGCACATCGTGCGTCTGGTTGTCGGTCCCGATCCGCGCGCGGTACTCCCGGCGGCGGCGCTTTTCGGCGCCGTCCTGACGCTGGTCGCCGACCTCGTCGCACGCACGTGGGTCGCCCCTGCCGAGCTGCCGTTGGGCATTCTCACGGCGTTGCTCGGCGCCCCCTTCTTCCTCATGCTGCTATGGCGCCGCCGCGGCCAGTTCGGACTGTGATGTCCGCACGAGACGGAACCACGAAATCGCCCCCGCACCGACGACCCAGGACTTCGCCATGCTCAGTGCCCACGACCTGACGATTGCGCACACCGATTCGCCCGTTCTCGACGGCCTGTCGCTCGATATCCGGCCGGGTGAGCTGCTCGTGCTGCTCGGGCGCAACGGCGCCGGCAAGAGCACCCTGCTCAAGGCGCTCGCGGGTGAACCGTTGCCGCCCCGCAGCCGGGTAAGCGGTGCAGTCACGGTCAACGGCTCGCTGCTCTCGCAATTCAGCGCGGCGGCGCTGGCCCGGTTGCGCGCCGTGCTGCCGCAAACGGCACAGCTGTCGTTTCCGTTCAGCGCACTGGAAATCGTGGCGATGGGGCGTTTGCCGTTTCCGAGATCGAGGGCGCGCGCCGGACAGCCCGTGAAAAGCGATGTCGAAATCGCCACGCTCGCGCTGGAGCGCGTGGGCGCCCTGCCGCTGCTCGAGCGCGACGTAATGACACTATCGGGTGGGGAATGGGCGCGTGTGCAATTCGCGCGCGTGCTCGCGCAACTGTGGCCCGACGACGCGGTCGCCCCCAGCGTGCCTCGCTATCTCCTGCTGGACGAACCCACGGCGGCGCTCGATCTCGCCCACCAGCACCACTTGCTCGCGCTCACGCGATCGCTCGCGAAATCGTGGGGGTTCGGCGCAATGGCGATCGTGCATGACATCAACCTCGCGGCGCGTCATGCCGACCGCATGGCCTTGCTTGCCGACGGACGCATTCTCGCCACCGGCGCGCCGCGCGACGTCATGCGCGCGGACCTCATCGAGATGACGCTGGGACTGCCGGTTCAAGTCATCACGCCCGCGATGTTGCCCGGACTTTCCGGGATGGGCTCGGGGATACCCTTCGCGCTGCCCGCCTGACGCACGTGTCGACACAGGTGGCGGACACACCACAGCGCCTCGACGGCAGACTGTCGGCGGTAATCCGTTGTACCGAGCCTTTCAGGCAGCAGGCACGCCGTCCTTTTCCAGATTGGCTCTCGCGCACAGCACGGCGGCCAGATCCCACAACGCGTAGCCCACGCTCTTGAAGAGCACAGGCCCACTGGAGCGAAAACGGTCGGGCGTGATGATTGCGTCCATGAGCGGCGCCGCGCGGCCCCAGTCGATCGCGGCATGCAGGAGGTCGCCGGCCTCGTGCTTGACCTCCCATGTGTCGACCACGAGCGTGCCCCGCACGGCAGCATCGCGACACAACTGGGGCGGCAACTCACGCATATCGGGACGAAATGCGCCCACGCCCGCCACGAAAATATCGTCGCGCCAGCGCATCACATCGCTGTCGGGCAGTACCGGCTCGCTGCTGGTCGTTGCCGCGATCACAACGCTCACGGTGTTGAGCACCGGCTCGATCGCATCGACGACCGTCGCCTCCACGCCAAGACCCGCGGCGTGCTCGGCAAGCGCATGCGCGCGCTCCGGGCTGCGGGAGAAAATCATGAAGTGACGCGTGCCCATGCCGGCGGCAAACGCCTCGAGGTGCGCCCGCGCCTGTACGCCCGCGCCCACGATCAGCACCGGTCCCTTCGGTCGCGGTGCGAACTTCCGTGCAGCGAAGAGCGTGACGGCGGCCGTACGCCGTCCCGTGACGGTCGGACCGTCGAGCAGCATGAGGCGTTCGCCCGTATGCGGATCGAACACCATCACTTCGCCGATGATCGACGGTTTGCCTACACGACAGTTCTCGGGATGCACGGTGATGTGCTTGGTCATCGCGACATCGCGATTGACGGCCGGCATGACCAGCAGCACGCCGCCTCGGCGGCCACGTTCCGGTTCGGTGAGGGAAAAATGCAGACGCTCCGGCGCACGGGCAGTCCCCGAGCGCATCTCCATGAGCATGGCCTCGATGCCGTCGGCCAATTGGGGATAAGGCAATAGCTGCGCGGTCTGATGCGCGTCCAGCGTGATCATCGATATGTCTCCGCTCCGGGGCGTGCGCCATCGGCGGCGGAATTCACACTCGTCGCCGTCACATTGCGTCACGCTTTGCCAAGTCTGAATTCAGTGTAGCGCGCATCGCGTCAACGCGTCTGCCACATCAAAATTTTTTGGCGACATTTCGTACGATCAATGCGCACATGCGCTCAGCGACTCGCATTGCGCATGCGCTTGCCGTCGTTGAGCGTCGCACCGCGTACCTCGAAACGCACGCTGTCGCGCACCGCTCCTGCGGCATCGACAAGTTCGAGGGTATGACGCCCCGGCCACGGCAACCAGCCCACGCGCGCGGCTCCCGCCAGCGGCTTGCCGTCGAGCCGCCATGCCGCCCCCTTGGGCCACGCGGCGGCCACCTGGAACCACAATCGCTGGTTCGCGGGAGGGATATCGGGATCGAGCGCCACGATCGTGCCGTCCGTGGGTGCGGCAATGCGCCAGAGGGGACCGCCCGGCGCCTTGGTCGCCAGCGACGACAACGCAATCGTGCGCTGCGAGGTGCCCGGCAGAAACCACTCTTCGCGGGACGGCTCCACGTGCTCGGCATACTGCACCGCGACATGTTCCAGCCCCTGCGGTGCGGGCGGTGGCAGACTCGCCGTGCGGCGATGCAGGTAGTCCATGACACGGTGCCAGATGGGCGCCGCGCCCGACACGCCCGACACGTCCCACATCGGCGCCCCGTCGGCGTTGCCGACCCACACACCGACCGTGTAGCGACGCGAGTAGCCAACGGCCCAGTTATCGCGCATATCCTTGCTGGTCCCCGTTTTGACGGCGGTCCAGTAGCGGGTCGAAAGGGGACTGTCGAGGCCGAAGGTACGCGTGCGCGCCTGTCGGTCCGAGATCATGTCCGACACGATGAAACTGACCTGCGGCGAGAAGACCGTGGTGCGCGCCGCATCGCGCGGCGACGAGCGCAATCCGGGGGTGCCTGGCGTACCGGCGCCGGGGGAACGGGAAGCGCGCACCGTTCCGGGCATGCGTTCGTTCACACCACTGGCGATGCCGCCGTTGGCCAGCGCACGGTAGGCATTGGCGAGCGACAGCAGGGTGACGTCGGCGCTGCCCAGCGCGAGACTGAAGCCATAGTAGTCGCCGCTTTGCGTGAGCGGCAGCCCCAGCGACACGAGCGTATTGGCGAACCGGCGCGGCGTGACCATGACGAGCGTGCGCACGGCCGGCACGTTCAGCGACGAGGCCAGCGCCGTACGGGCACTGACCCACCCTTTGAAGTGACGATCGTAGTTTTGCGGGATGTACAGGCCGCCCCCCGTGGGCAGGTCGATCGGGGAATCGTCGAGTAGCGAGGCCGCCGTCAGGCGATGTTCCGCGATGGCCTGGGCGTAGAGAAACGGTTTGAGTGTCGAGCCGGCCTGACGCAGGGAGGTCACGCCATCGACTTGTGCAGCGGCCGACAGTACGCCGGAGGAACCGACCCATGCGAGGATGTCACCGCTCGCATTGTCGATCACGACGATCGCGCCGTCCTGCACGTTGCGCGAGCGGCCGGGCGTGCCCAGTTCGCGCAGCGTTTGCTGCAGCGTCGTCACTGCCATGCGCTGAAGATTCACGTCGAGCGTGCTGGTGATCGTCGTGCCCGGTGGCGGACGGCTTGCGCTGAAAACGCGGCGCGCGAAGTGCGGGGCGAGATTGACGGCGTCGCGCGTGGTCATCACGCGGGCCGGTCGCGAGAACACGAGTTGCGCGTAGCCGTCCAGACCGTTGCAGTCCGCGCGCTGCCCGACGTCGCGCAGAATGCCGCAAGCCCGCTGGGAGACGCGGGCGACCGGCGCATTCGGCGCGCGCAACAGCGCCACGGCGAGTGCCGATTCGCGCGCATCGAGCCCGCTGGGCAGCTTGCCGAAGAGCGTTTGCGACACCGCCGAGATGCCAACGAGTTCCCCGCGAAACGGCACGAGGTTGAGGTAGGCCTCCAGAATCTGGTCCTTGCGCCAGCGCTGCTCCAGCCACAGGGCCGTTGCGGCCTGCCCGATCTTCTGCGTGACGGAACGATTGCGCGCGCTGGGACGCAAATCGTCGTCCAGCAGGCCGGCGAGCTGCATCGTCAGCGTGGACGCGCCGCGCGTGCGCGAATGCCAGAGATTGCCCCAGGCTGCTGCGGCCACCCCGCGCCAGTCCACGCCACTGTGCTCGTAGAAGCGCTTGTCTTCCGAGACGACCAACGCCTGGCGAAAGGCGGGAGAGACGTCGGCGAGCGTGACCCAGTCACCGCGCTGCGCCTGCATGTCCGCGCGCAGGCGTTGCAAGGGCTCCCCCCGGCGGTCGAGCAGAATCCAGTCCGATGCGCGCCAGTCGTGACGCACTTCGTCAAACGAAGGCACGGCCCACGCGGGTGCCGACGCGTGCAGCAGTCCGAGCGCCAGCGGCACACTCAACATCAGGTGACGCGCAACCCCAAGACCGCGCCCCTCAGACCACGCCCACATTCGTTTCATCCTTTGTCGTTCGTCAGTTGCGGCAACTTTCGCTGCGCATCGTATGGCAACCGCGGCGTGCGCACCGCCATGATGCCCGCGACGAGCAGGAGTTGCGCAAGCCCGTACAAGATCCAGATCGCGTAGTCCTGAGCGGGAATCGCCCCCACGAAGCGCGTGGTGCCGATAAGCGCGTCCGAGACCGTGAAAAGCAATGCGCCCACGGCGGCCCATTCGCCTTCGAGATCGGCGAGCAGCGCCGCCGAAGCCATCATCGAGAGCACCACCACGTAACACGCCACCGGCGCCTTGAGTTCTCCCATGCCCGGCCAGTACATGGCGTAGGCCAGCACTGCCGCCACCCAGACCAGCACGATGGCGATCCGATGCCAGCCAGGCACCTGCCGCCAGCGACGCCGTACTCGCCAGAACAGCACGAAGTACGCGACGTGGGCCAGCAGGAACGCCCCAAGCCCCAGCACAAACCCCTGCGAGAGCGCGGGCAGCGCCAGCAGCACGTCACCCGCGCCGGAGAAAATCAGCGCTGCGCACAGCCACCCCCGTTCGCCCGGCGCGCGGTGATACATCGCCGAGAACAGCAACAATGCACACATGAGGACCTTCGCGACGGCCTGATCCGCATAAGGCGCGCCGCGCAACGACACCGCATACGCAACGGCGGCCATTGCCGCGAGCCACCAGAAGCGGCGTGCTTCGCGAGGCAGCGCCGCCGCGGGTGCAACGAGGTTTGACGTCATGACGCTCGGGCCCCTGATTACGGTTTCGCCGGCACCACCTGTACCGGCGGGTTCGGCGTCTCGCCGTACATGGCGGGCTCGTACATCGCTTCGACTCGGGTGGGCGGTGTGGCGAACTTGCCAACGTTGTTCAGGCGCACCGTGTACTCGATGCGATGCTGTCCCTTGGGCAGGTAGTCGTAGTACGCGCGGTAAGCGTCCTGCGCCCGCTCCTCGAACGCGGGCATGGCGCCTTCGCTCTTCTCGCCTTGTGTGGCAATGGCGGAGTCGCGTCCCAGCCCGCCGCCCAGCACCGTCGCGCCACCCGGCAGCGGATCGCTCACGACTACCCAACGCATGTCGGCCTGCGCGTCGATATCGAGACGCACGCGCAACACGGCACCGCGTACGAAGCTCTCTCCCGAGCGCTCGGCGGCGTCCTGCACCTGAACGCTGCGCGTCACACGATAGCCTGCCGAGAATGGCGCCTTGAGCGGCACGGCGGCCAGGCTCTGAATCGTCGCCCACGGCTTGCCGGCACCGGATTGCTCGAGACGCAGCACGTCGCGCGCAGAATCCGAACCAGCCGTCGCGTGGCCCAGCCAGGGCAGCGACACCGCAGGCGGCAGCGTGCCCGCCTTGAGCTTGTCCCAGTCGACGGTTTGCACACCGCCAGTCGTCTGGTTGTCGCGCTGCCACTGAATCGCCGTCTGCCCCGTGGGCGTGTCGCGTTCGAACCGAGCCGAGAAGCGATCGACCGCCAGACCGCCCCAGACATTGGCGGTCGTCGTCGACCAGGCGCCTCGCGTCTGCAATCCCAGCAGGCCGATGACCAGACGCGGCATCTCGTCCTTCCAGGCCGGATTTGCGTTCATCAGGAGCGCCAGCCGGGCCGCATTCGTTTCAGGCCCCACCATCAGCCACCAAAGACCGTCACTGCCCTGTGTCGAGAACCCGACACGCGTGCCCTGATACGACAGGCGCGCACGCAGGATCTGCTCGGCCTGTGCCAGACGCTCAGCACGTTGCGGCACATCCTGCAGCCGCTGCAGGATTGCGTACCAGTCAATGACGGCGGACGTCGGCCAGTCGTTCGGCGCGAGCGTGAGCGAGCCCAGCATGCGCGCGTTCGCGCGGCCGTAGCGCGACAGCGCTTCGATGGCGGAGAGCTTGCGCAGGGTCAGGTCGTCGCGCGGTGCCCAGAAGCGGCGCGTGAGTCGCCCTTCCACGAACGCCGTCAGGCCGTCTTCCATCCGTGCCAACGCATCGTCGGGCAGTCCATATGCCGGATCGAGCGCCTTCGCCTCATGGCTCACGGCCAGCAGGTAAGCGGTCAGCGTATCGCTACCCTGGCTCGCAAATCCTTCTTGCGGCGGGAAATAGCTCGCCAGACCGTCTTCGTCGAGATACGACGGCAGCATGCCCGTGACGCGCTTCCACTGGGCGACATCGCGAAGGCCAAGGGCCTTCGATGCCTGCTGCTCCAGACACGCGTACGGATACAGCTCGAACCAGCGCCTCACGCCCGGCAGTCCCTGCGACAGACGCGGCTGCATGCTGACGCGCACGCCGCCGCGCAGCTTGCCCGTGCTGTCGGCTACGGCGCCGGCCGGCGGCGCCATCGGCAACGTGAGACTGCCTTCGACCTGGGTAAGCACCGACTGCTGCACGCTTGCGGGCAACGACGGCTGCACGTCCTGGCCGACCTTGATCGCGTCGCTAGCGGCGGGCGCGCCCCCTGTCGCAGGTGCCTGCGCACTGACTTCCCACAACAGCCGCTGTGCGCGCGTGTCCGCCGCGCCCGTCGGGGCCGTGACTTCCCACGCCACTTCGCGCGACTCGCCGGCCGGTACATCGATGTGTTGCGGCGCCAGCGTGAGTTGCGTCGCACGCGCCGTCAACTGCACCTGCATGGCGTGTTGCGTCGTATTGCGCACCGTGAATTGCGCCCGGTAATTGTCGCCCTCGCGAACGAGCGGCGGCAAGCCGGAGATGAGTTGGAGGTCTTGCGTTGTGCGGATAGTCGCCGAGCCCGTACCGAACCAGCCGAGCGCCTGCGCGCCGGGCTTGCCGTCGTCCGCCACGGCCACGATGCGGAAGCTCGACAACGCGTCGTTGAGCGCAACGTCCACGCTCGCCTCGCCCTTGTCGTCGAGTACGACGCGCGGCTGCCACAACAGCAACGTGTCGAACAATTCGCGCGTGGGACTCTTGCCGCCGCCGCCACCCGCCGGAACCGCCTTGCGGCCGTAGTGCCGGCGCCCGATGATCTCCATCTGCGCCGTGGCGGTCGTCACACTGTAACTGCGGCGTTGCCACATGGCGTCGAGCAGATTCCAGCTCGTGTTCGGCGCCAGTTCCAGCAGCGCCTCGTCGACGGCCGCCACCGCAACCTCGGTGCCTGCCGCAACGGGCTTGCCGTCCGGCTGGGTCACCTTAATGCGCACTTTTGCGTGGCCGCGCACCGGATACGTCGCGGCATCCGGTTTCACTTCCACGCCGAGCCGCTGGCCCGCCGTGCCGACACGCAATTCCGTCAAGCCGAAGCGATAGGCCGGCTTGCCCAGGTCCACGAGGCCGGTGGGCGCCTGATACTCCCGTCCCTCGTACCAGAACGCCCGGAACCATTCCAGCGGTTGCTTCCAGCCCCACTGGAAGAACGAGTACCAGGGCACTTCGTGGATCCGCCCACGCACCGCGAGCACCGACACGTAAACGTTCGGTCCCCACGACGGCTCGACTTTGAGCGAAACGTTCGGGTCCTTGCCCGAAATCTCCATCGTGCGCGTTTCCATCACGCCTTCGCGCTCGATCGCAACCAACGCCGTGGCCGATCGGAAAGGCATGCGCACCTGAAGCTTGGCGGTCTCGCCCGGCTCGTAGGTTTTGCGCTCGGGCAATACGTCCATGCGATCGGTGTTGTCGCCCCCGAACCAGACCTCGCCGCGACCGGTCACCCAGACACTCGTTGTCGACGTGCTCAGGTTATTCCTGTCGTCCTTCGCCTGCGCCACCAGCGTGATTTCCCCCGGCTGCGAAAGCGAGACATCACACGACAACAAGCCGTGCTCGTCGGTCTTTCCACTGCATACCGTGCCCAGGTCCTTCACCTCGGTGCGATTGTCATAAGCGTAGAAGCCGCCCACCATGCGCTTGCGGCTGCTGGTGGTGATGCGCGCCTCGGCGCGCACGTCCATCGCCACGCCGGATTTCGGCTTGCCTTGCAGATCGAGCGCCAACGCCTTGACGGGCAGCTTGTTCGTCACCGACACCCAGCTCTCGCTGCGCACGCCGGTGATCAGGTTCGCGGGCCACAGCGTTGCGTTGCCGCGAAGCGTCTGAATCTCGCCGTTCGGATCCGCAAAGCTGGCTTCGAGCACCAGGTCGCTCGGACGATCGACCTTCGGCAGATCCTTGAGCGTGAGGCTGCCGGCACCGTTGCGATCGAGCACGACGCGTTGCTTGTCGGCCACCAGCTTCTGGTCGCTCGACCCCGAGCTCTCGTCGTTGCCCTGATCATCGTCGCCGGCCCCCGACTGCGCCTGAGGTGGCCGATACGGGGTAAAGCTGAAATCGTCGTATCCGTCGAACGTCAGGTCACGCACGCGCAAGAGTGCCGACACCCGCACCGGCAGGTTGCCGGCCGGGCCGCCGGCCACGTAATTGACCTGCACGTTAACGGGCGCTTCGGTCTTGTTGATGAGCGGCGACTTCGCTGCATCACGCACGCCGATCGATCCGGCCAGCACCGGCAAGCGGAAGGCTTCCACGCGGAAATGCCCGGCATCGAGCGACGAAGGATACGCTTTCGGACGCGAATCGGTGTCGGTGTAATCGAGCGTGACCGAGTACTCCCCGAGTTTCGCGCCTTGCGGGATCTGGAAGGTGTTTTCGGCCAGGCGTCCGTGACGCCAGTGAACCGGCTGTGTGTAGGTCTGCCCGGAGCCTTCGTGCGTAATCGTCAGCTGCGACGGCAGACTGGCGGGCAACGCCAGTCCCTGCATCGTTTCCTGGCGGATGAAATGCTTCATCGAGACGGTCTCGCCCACGCGGAACAGCATGCGATCGAAGACCGTCTGCGCGCGAACCGTGGGGCTGTTACCGCCGTCCGTCGGCACGTGAAAGCGCCACGGTTCGATGCCGCGATTCCAGTCGGACGACACGAACGCCATGTCGGGGTCGCTGCCTTGCGTGCGCGCCACCACAAAGTAGCCCGAGCGCATCGTCTTCTCGCAATATCGGTACGTCTCGAGCGACTTGTCGATCCTCGCCACACCGGTCTTGTCGGTCACGGCGGAGGCCACTTCGCTGCCATCGCAGTCGAGCACCCGAACCTTCGCATTGGCGACGGGCTGCCCCTTGTCGAGCGTTGTCACCCACGCCACGGCATTCTCGCGGCCCATCTTGAAATGTACGCCCAGATTAGTCACCAGCACCGTGGTGCGCACGTACATCGGCAACGACTTGCCAAGCAGCGCCGCGCCCAGCGATGGCGACGCCAGTTCCACCACATAGAAGCCGGGCTTCTGGAACGGAATGCCGACCACTTCGAAGGGGCGCGGGTCATTCTCCTTGGGCACCGGCAACGTCAGCGCCTGCACGCCCGGCACGCCAGACAGCAACGAAAGACTGCGTGTGTCGTAGCGGGTGATCTTGTCCTCGACGATCATCGCCGCGTTCGGCCCGAATGCCTCCTTCGCCGCCGGGGCGGTGAGGATCGATGGCATCTCCTGGGCGATCTGCTTGCGCGTCATCGCCGTTTCGTCGAAGCGCCGCACGCGCGAGAGCCAGTTCATGACCTCGGCATCGTCGTCCACGCGCAACTGCATCGTACGCCCGTTCGCTGCCGCGGCGGCCGCCTGGCCCGACACGCCAAGTCCTTGTATCTGCAACGCCGGCTCGACCTTGCGCAGCGTGACCGGCAGCATCGGCGGCATGCCCGGCTCGGCGAAGCGCTCGACGATGCCGAACGGCGCCGCGGCGAACTTGGCCAGTGGCGGCATGGTCGCCGTCTTCGTCTTCAACGGGAATTCGCCCGCATTGTCGAGCGCGCGACCACTATCGTCGGTGAACCCCTTCGGCAACGTCAGGGTGAGCTCGGCCTTCTCGGGGAACGGGGGATCGAACGTCACGTCGCTCACGCTGGACGTGCGATCGGTGTCGCTGAACTTGGGCGAGCGCTCGGCCCCGGCGCCCTGCAGGCGTATCTTGGCGGCCATGTCGCGAGCGACCGGCGAGTTGAACGTCAGACGCAACGGCCGCAACGGCGTACACGGTGCATTGGCGTTCTCGCGTTCGCAACTGAAGCTCGCGGTAAATGGCTCGCGCACTTCGTACTCGAATCGGCGCGCCTGTTTCGTCGGCACCCCCGAGGGCGTGGCAATCCCCGCGCCCCACACCAGATGCATCTTTGCCCCGGCGGCCAGCGTGCGATTGCATTGCAGCATGACGACGCGCGGCGCCTGCTTCTCGATGTTGAATCGCTTGAGCAAAGTCGTGCGCGTGTCGCCTTCGATCCACTTCACCCCGATGCGCTCGCCCAACCCTTCGGTCTCGCACCAGGCGTTCTTGCGCACCGTCTCGGCGGCAGCCTCGCCATTGAGCGTGAGGATGAAAATCTGATTTTCGTCGATGGGACCGTACGACGGACGGATGGACGTGACAGCCGGGCCGCCCGTATTGAAGCCATACCGTGTCGTGCCGGATAGCGCCGCGCCCGAGACCGCCGCCAACGCGCTGCGCATCTCGACCGAGCACTTCGCGCCCGGTGGCAACGGCTGTTTGAAATCGTAGACCCAGATCTTCGGTTCGAGCCAATGCCCGTCGCCGGTGAGCGACGCGTCGGTACAGCGCACGGTGGCCGGCGCCTGGGCTCGCGGGTCGCCCGCCGGGACCATGGCTTCGTCGAACTTGACAACCACCTGATCGACCTTTGCCACCTCGCCTTGCGGGCTGACACTGACAACGCGCGCTGCATGCGCGAACGGCGTGACCCACATTCCCAGACACAATGCTGCCCACGCCAGCGGCGCGGCCGGCCAAACGCGTTGCGATCGGCTGTACATGCCGGACTCCTCTCGAGTTCAGGTGAGGCGATTCTAACTCGCTGTCTTTGGCATCTCGAACCGTTTCCCAAACGATCGGCTCCGGAAAATGACATTTGAGATTCCAGGCACGGGACGCTCGGAATTGTCTGCGTGCGAAATGGGGCTATGTCACACTGACGTCTTCCTGTATCTGCCTGTGCGCCTTCATGTCCATCGCCTTTCTCCATCCCAAGAAAAACGCGCTGGTCTATCTGGTCAAGATCCTGAGCGGATCGCTGATCGTGTGGTTTGGCCTTCGTGCCGCCGGCTTCCCCGAGCCGTACTGGGCCATGATCTCGCTCATCATCGTGACCGAGCCCGATCCCCTGCAGGCGCGCAGCAACTTCAAGGCGCGCTCGATCAACACGATCACCGGTGCGGTCGTGGCTTGTGCGGTGTTGCTCATCATGGGGCCGGGTTTGCCGGCAATGCTCGTTGGGATCACCATCGCCACGCTCGCGGCGATGCTGGTGCAGAACTATCCCGCGAACTGGCGCCTCGGGCCGGCCACGGTCGTGATTCTGATGTCGGCTGCCCTGAGCGGTCAGGGACAAGGACTGCATGAAGAGCTCAGCCTCGCCATGCTGCGCGTGATCGAGGTGTTGGTCGGCTCGACCGTCGCCCTGATCCAGTCTCTGGTCTATGGCCGCTACGTGAAGCCGTGGCTCATGCCCGCCGACTGACGTCGGAACGTCTCGTTGCGTGATCGAGGCTCGGGTCCGCAGACGCTACGAGAAGCTTGTGCAGATCCTCACCGCCTCGCTCCGGACGGTGCCGCGTCTCCAGCCCGTGGGCCGGAGCCATCACGCCCCCCCTCCAGCGACCCGGCAGGGAATCGGACAGACGGCGATTGGGCGAATCGTGCGAGGCGGCAAGACGCCGCCCCCCTTCAGCGCTGCGACTGTCGGTTCGCCAGATAGTGCAGCGGCAGCGCGTTGCTGCGCTTGAATGCGCTCAGCACGATGTTCGAACGCACATTCTCCACGCCCGGGACCTGCATCAGGCGCTTCATCACGAACGCCGAAAGGGCATTCAGGTCCGGAACGACGATCCGCAGCAGGTAATCGGCCTCACCAACCACGGCGTGGCACTCGAGCACTTCGGGCAGCAGATCGATCTCCGCCTGAAATCGTTCGATCACCTGATCGCCATGATGCTGCAATCGCAACGTGGTAAATGCCGTCACCGACAGACCCAATGCCTCGGGTCGCAACACCACGCGATACCCCTCGATCACGCCCGCGGCTTCGAGCCGTTGCAGGCGGCGGCCGATCTGCGACGCGGAGAGCGCCACGTGCTCCGCCAACTGGTGATGGGTGGCACGCCCCTCCTTCTGCAGCGCGTCCAGAAGGGCCAAATCGAAGCTATCCAGATCAAGCATGACGAATCTCCGCAATAAATCATGTTTTTATGCGAAATTTATGCAAACGCCTTTCACCACAGGCGCATTATGCGCCCATTTCGCATGTCATGCGCACTACACTTTCAATCATTGTCACCGCCTGATTGAGTCGTTCGCATCATGTCCCTTACTGCCATGCTCGAAGAGCAATTCGCCGCCGGTCTCACGACCCGGCCCGACTTCACCATCGATCAACCCGTCGAACAATACGGCGCGGTTGATCACGCGGTGTGGCAGCAGCTTTATGCACGTCAGACAGCCCTGCTGCCGGGCCGCGTCTGCGAAGCCTTCATGGATGGTATTCGCGCTCTGGACATGGACGCGCGCCGCGTGCCGGAGTTCGAACGTCTGAATGAAAAACTGATGTCCGCCACCGGCTGGCGAGTGGTGGCCGTACCCGGCCTGGTACCGGACGACGTCTTCTTCGACCATCTCGCCAACCGGCGCTTTCCGGCGACCTGGTGGATGCGCCGTCCCGACCAGCTCGATTACCTTCAGGAACCCGACTGCTTTCACGACGTGTTCGGCCACGTGCCGCTGCTCGCCAATCCGGTATTTGCCGATTTCATGCAGGCCTACGGCAGCGCCGGCAAAGTGGCGCAATCGCTGGGGGCGCTCCCGCTGTTGGCACGCCTGTACTGGTACACGGTCGAATTCGGTCTCATGCGTGACGGCGACGGCTTGCGCATCTACGGCGCGGGCATCGTCTCGAGCCGCACAGAGACGGAATTCTCGCTGACCTCGCGCGAGCCGAACCGCATCGGGTTCTCGCTCGAACGGGTGCTGCGCACTCAATACCGTATCGACACGTTCCAGCAGACGTACTTCGTGATCGACGACTTCGCTCAGTTGTTCGACGCCATGCGCGCCGACCTGCCCGCGATGTTCGAGGCATTTGCCCAAACCTCGGCTTTCGAAGCCGGCGAGCGCCGCGTCGACGACATGCCAATCCCGTTGCCGGCATGATGGCACGGCCCGGGTCGTCCGGGCCGAATTTTCCGCCGCCCCCGGCGCGATCACGGTTTCACACTATCGGAAGGCGCTTACACACGCGCCACATCCGCCTGTGAAACAATAGATCGCATGAATCGGCACCCCCGCCGATCTTTGAAAGGAATGCCATGACAACACGACTCTCTTCCGAGGCACGCGCGAGCCTGGCCGAAGTGCTGCCCGAGTGGCACCAGGTGGTCGGCCGCGACGCCATCCAGCGCAGTTTCACGTTTCACGACTTCAGGGAAGCCTTCGGCTTCATGGTTCAGGTCGCGTTGAGCGCCGAGAAGATGAATCATCATCCCGAGTGGTTCAACGTCTACAACCGCGTGGACATTACGCTCTCGACGCACGACGCCGACGGCCTGACCCAGCGCGACATCGATCTCGCACGCGAAATCGACCAGTTCGCCGGCGACCGCGCCTCGAGTTGAGCGCAGCCGGGCGAAGTCACAGGCTCAGCGCTTCGGCGCGAGCAACGTTCCGCGGCAGTCCTTGCTGCCGCAATGACAGGCATATTCGCGTTTGAGCTTTGCCGTGTACCGCGCGTCAATGACCAAACCGTAGTCGTAGAACAGTTCTTCGCCCGGCTCGATGTCGCGCGTGGCGTAGATGTAGACATGCTCTCCCTCTTCCCGCGCCTCGCAATTCGGCGAGCAGGCGTGATTGATCCAGCGGGCGTTGTTGCCGTCCACCTTGCCGTCGATGCAACGGCCATCTTCCAGGCTGAAATAGAAGGTGTGCGTCGGATGCGCCGGATCATGCGGATGTCGGCGCAAGGCTTCGCGCCACGAAATGATCTCGCCCTTGTACTCGATCACGCGATCGCCTTTCTTGAGCCGCTTGACCGCGTACACCCCCTTCCCGTGGACGCCCGATTTCCTGACTTCGATTCTGCGCTTGGCTGCCATCTGTATGCGACGAGGTTTCGTGGATGCAAAAAAGCGCAGTGTACAGGCACGCGACGTTCATGTGCGTGACAAGTCGCGACGAAAAAAAACGTCACCCGGTTGCGGATGACGTTCTCTCCCCTCGTTGGCGCCCTGCGTGCACCAGGATGGGCGCGGCTCAGGTTTTGCTGTACAGCTTCCAGACCTTGCGCTGCGTGACGATGTCGGCCCCTTCGTGCGCGTTGCAATCGAGCGGCAGTCGGGAATCGTCGTACGTTACGTTGAAGTGATCGCAGTGGTATTGCGCCTTGCCGCGCGGCGAGACCTCGAAGTGGCTGCAGGTCAGGCACATGCGCTGCGGCGGCATGTCGCCGCGCTCCTGCATCAGGAAGATCATCTTCACGAGCGACCGGTAGAGCTGGGCGCCCTCCTTCTCGCCAAGCGCGTCCGACGCGCTCGTCAGGAAGTTCGGCCATTGCGACGCCTTCTTGGCCGCCGTCTTGCCACGCGCGGTCAGGCGCAGCGCCAGCGCGCGCCCGTCATTGGCGTCGCGTCGTTTCTCGACAAGTCCCTTGTTCTCCAGGGTGCTCACGGCCTCGCTGACCGTGGCCGACGTGAGCGCGGCGTCCTCCGCAATCTCGCCCAAACGCATCGGCACGCCGCGCATGAGCAAGAGCGTGAGGATCTCGCCCTGTGTCGGCGTCAATCCAGCTAATGCCGCGCCCTCCCAGGCGTGGCTCCGTAACGCAGTCCCCATACGCAACAAACCTGCTGTCACTCGCTTGGAGAGCGCTTCATCTAGTGGGGTCGGAGTAGCCATGATTTTCGTTAGGATTTCTAAAAACTATACGTCGGTAAAACAGCTTGTCAAACAAACTCACGGGCGGTGCATCACACGTCTCATCAACTACTTTCCTGATATTTCGGCGCCCCGCCCGGGGGAAACCCTAAACGACCACTTCCGTGTCGATACGCGACGGCAAGTCGCTGTTGAAACTGCCGCCCCACCACGATTCCATTGTGTGTTCTGAGTTGAATTTTGGCGTATCAGTTCTTGTACTGATCTCCCAAATCCTACTCAGGATGTTTACAAAATATTGGTGTCCTGCGCACTGACGTCGAACTGCGTCGCATGCTCGAAAACATTTCGCATCCCATGCAAACACATGGGCCGCCAAGCAGATGCGACGCACGACGCCGCGCAGAACCGCCTCGTATCCCTCAACAAAATCCCGCTTTCGCGCAAAGCCTCGCCAGGCATGGCTCGCAGCCCTTAGCGATCCTTTCCTCCACCTCGCATTCGCGCCCGCGCCGCGCTGAGATTTCCCTCGATTCTCGAGACGACGGTGCACGCGTCACCCACTTTTGCGCGCGCGCACCGACCGTCCTGCGATTCGGACAGAACGCAAATGATTTGAAACGCAACCGACAGTCGTCAGTGACCGAAGGCCGCAATCAGCAAAAAAGTCGGATCCGCGCGTCCGCCGAAAACACTTCGGGACACGCAACAAGAGAAATTTGACAGTACCGGCGATTTCGCTCGTTACCACCAGCAAAACCAGCATCAATCATTTGTTACACCACGCACGGCAAGTCTGAAATCGGAGTGGCGAGATTGTATCCGCGAACCTGCCGGGTCACGCAAAAACATCAAAATTATCCACAAAACCGTGTTTTCAGCACCCCATTGCACAAAAAACAGGCACCTGTGGATAACTTTCTGGATAAGTTGTCGGACTAGATGTGCACGGGTTCGGGATAACTTCCGAATCTTTCCACAGGGGTCAAAAACTGTTCCGAGTTGTTCCCGGGATACCCGCTGTTTGTCCATCCAGTTCTCATTACGCCAACGTCCTGTTTACACAGCGTTAACTGTGGTTATCCACAGGAGTGGGTCGCCTTTGTTAACTACTACTATGTATACATACAGTAAACCTATTAAAACCTTAAAACCTTGCTACGAGCGACGCGAAATCCGGAAAACCGGTGCTGCCTGAACAGTGGAAAACGCAGCGCTCGCGATGCGTGAATCGAGCCTGTCCAGGGCCACACAGCCCGTAGGCGGCACAAAATGAGAGCACTTCCTGCCGGGTGCCGCGCAAACGGCAGGTCCGGCAGTACCCGGACAATAAAAAACCCCGCCAAGGCGGGGTTTCCTCACACCGACGGCATAACCGCCGCCACTGCCGACCACAAACCGGGCGTGCCCCACTCGGTTTGCGGACGCTTCAGATCATGCAGCCCATCGCAGGCATTGCTGACGCACCATTTCGTTGAGCGACTTCGCGTCGGCGTGCACTTCGCGCAACCACACCGCGTCGTTCTTGCCAGCAGACACCAACTGCGCGATCTCATCGCACGCCGCTTCGGCCTCGAGTGCTGCTGCGTGGGGCTTGATCGTCTCCAGTGTTTGCGCGATGTGTTGCCCCAACGTGGTGCGTTCACCGCTTTGCGGATTCACGTAAGCGCCTTCCAGACCGAAACGACAGGCCTCGAAGCGGTTGAACGTGTAGACGAGGTAATCGTCCTCGCTGAGCACGAACGGACGCTCCTCGAGCAGATAACGGGCCAGGGACTGGATATAACAGGCGATGGCGGCCGCGCGGTCGACCGAGAGGGGGGTATCCATCACCCGGACCTCGATCGTCCCAAAGCCCGGTTTGGGACGGATGTCCCAATAGAAGTCTTTCATGCTCTCGACGACGCCGGTCTTCACCATCTTGTCGAAATACGTCTCGAAGTCTTCCCACTTGAGCACGAACGGCGCACGACCCGACAGCGGGAATGCGAAAACGGAGTTCAGGCGGGCCGAATGGAACCCGGTGTCCACCCCCTGCACATACGGCGACGAGGCCGACAGCGCGATGAAATGGGGGATGTAACGGGACATGGCATGCAGCAGGTAGAGCGCACTGTCCGGGTCTGGACAGCCGATGTGCACGTGCTGACCGAAGACCGTGAACTGCTTGGCCAGGTAGCCATACAGTTCGGAGAGAAAGTGAAAACGCGGCGAGTCGTAAATCGTGCGCTCGCTCCACCGCTGGAACGCGTGGGTTCCCCCACCGCACAGCCCGACGTTGAGCTGCTCGGCGGCGCCGACCAGCACGTCGCGCACCCTGCGCAGTTGCGTGACGGCGTCGCTGTGGTGATGGCAGATATCCGTCGACAACTCGATCATGCTCTCGGTCATCTCGGGCTTGATCTCGCCGGGGTGAGTCTCCTTGGCAACGAGGCGCATCAGGTCGGCGGCCGCTTTGGTCAGATCATAATCGTGACGATTGACCAGTTGCATCTCGAGCTCCACACCGAACGTGCAAGGCTTCGAGGGAATGAATTCTTCTAATGACATGGCTTAATCCTTCCGTTCGCCGACAAGGGCCAATGCCCAATAGACCACCAGCGGTCCGGCCAGTTGCAGCAGCGCGATGGCGCACATCACCACGGCCTTGAGCATCGGATCGAACTGCGGGTAGATGTCGTACGTGTCGGCCACGAGTACGAACGCGAGACTGGCCATCGGGCACAGCGACATCCCGAGCGCGACGGCCTGCCTGTAGCTGATACCCGCCTGATGGGCCACGGCCACCGTGCCGACCACCTTGGCCAGGCCACGCACGACGATGATCGCCAGTGCCGCGAGCCCGCCGAGCACGAGGTACTCCCACTGGAACGCCAGCGACGTAAGCACGAAAAGCACCACGGCGAGCAGCCAGCCGGCCGTACCGAAGTAGGCGGGCCAGAGCTGCGGGCGCTCGTCGAGATTGCGGAAGATGATCCCGGCGAGCAGCAGCGTGAGCGAGTTCGGCAGCTTGAGCATGTGCACCAGCGCGACCATCAGCATGATCAGACCGATGAGCATCACGAAGGCGTGATGATCCTGGCTGCCGAACTTGCGGAAGACCAGATTGCAGGCCTTGGCAAGCACGAACGCCAGCACGATCGAGCCGACGAGCAGGTAAAGCGGGTGGAAAAGCACGACCCAGAAGCTGGAGTGGTACGCCTGGTGCATCCAGCCGTAGACCAGCTTGACCGCCACCACGGCATACACGCTATTGAGCGCCGCCAGGGCCAGCAGGCGCTCGGTGACCTGGCCTTCTGCGCGTAGTTCGTTCTTCAGCTGGATGACCACAGCCGGCGAGGTTGCCATGCTGATGGACGCGATCAGCACCGCCGTCAGGGCAGAGACACTGAAGACACGCAGCACCGCATAGACCGCGATGAACGTGAGCAAAGCCTCCAGCGCACTTGTGACGATGATCCAGGGATTGGCCCGCATCCATTTCAGATTCAGGCGACTGCCCAGCTCGAACAACAGCAGGCCGAGCGCCAGGTCGATCAGTAGCCGTATGGCAGCGCTTGTCTGCGCATCCAGCATCGATGAAAGACCCAGGGTGCCACCGACCAGCCCGACCACGGCGTAACCGGTGATGCGCGGCAGGCGCAGTCTCCGGAAACAGATTTCCCCCGCAAGGCCGGCAAATACCAATGCCAGCCCGGCGAAGAAAACGGGATCGGGCGCCGGCGGCCAGCCCGGGAAAAGGGACAGTTCCGACGTCATTAATGCTCGCTTTGCGCCGCTTGACGGCGCATCAAGTGGTGAAAAGGAAAGAAAGTCGCGCGCGGGGTTGCAGATAAAGGACAAATGCGCGACGAACCCGAAGGGTTGGGCCCATTTTGCCACACTCGGTTTGGAACGCTTTCAAACGGTCGCTCGACCGGCAAGCGTCACGCGCGTCGTGGGCAGGCCAACGGACGTCGTCCCTTTGTCTGACACACAAGCAAACGAGACGTACTCCGAGTCGCCGAACGAGCCGCGAAGCGGCACCAGACGGGGCACATGATGCGACGCAAGGCACGCATGAAAACGCGTGACAGCGTACGGGGGCGAGCGCCGACGGCGCGTCGCCCCCGCAGGGAGCGGGGCGTTAACCCCTTAAGGGTCAGATTCGATTTTTTTGAGAACGCCCCGCCCATTTCGTCCGTTTCAGACAGCCGGGGCACTGCGCGCGGGCCGGGGGCGCGGGGCGCTTCAGGCTTTCCGAAGCGACTGCATGAGATAGCGCGCCGGATCGACCGCATCGGCCAGATCGCTGCCGATCGGCCACGGCTCGCCTTCGATCTGGCTGGCCACCAGCTCGGCGCAAAGCGAGGCGAAGACCAGCCCGCGAGAGCCGAACGCAAAACTCGCGTAGAGCCCCTCCAGGCGCGGGATATCACGCAGATGTCCGCCCGCCAGACGTTTTCGTTGCGGCTCGATGGCCGCGAGATCAGGCATCTGGCCCGCCATGGGCAGCCGGTCGGGCACCAACGCCCGGAAAGCCGTGCGACCGCCCAGCTCGGCGGCGGCCCGTTCGCTGGCGAGGCCGGCGTCTCCGAAAGCTTCGGCATGGCCGGGCAACAATGCCGCGAGCCGTCGCAGGTTGGCCTGGTGGTCGCCGACACGGACTTCCTCGGCGGGGTCGTCGAAGCCGTACGTCGCCCCGGTGACGGGACCGGCGCCACCGAGCGGAGGCGGCGCGACGTAGCCGTCGCCACACACGGGGATGCGCAGCCCGACAAGCGTGTCCGGAGGAAGGAACGTCAACTGCCCCCGTACGCGTTTGACAGGCACGAATTCGGGCGGAAGATAGGGCGAGAGCAATGTTTGCGAGACGTCGGCGGCGGTCACGATGGCAACGTCGGCCTCTGCCAGCACGCGGCCGGCGCCGTCTAGTGCGGCCCACCGGCAGACGTCGCCCTCGCGCCCGTCAACGGATTCATGGTCTGCACCGCGGTCCACCCTCTCGAGTCGTTCGACGCTCACACCGTAGCGGGCGTCGAGCAAAGGGCCTGCCGCGACCAATTCGCCTCGGCAGAGCATCGCCGGCGCCAGCGAGCCGCCCTCGGGATACCACACACCGCCATAGGCAAGCGTCTCGCCCGCCAGCGCCGATGCGTGTTGCGCGTCGACCCACTTCGCATACGTGTCGGGATAGCCATGCGCGGTGACGAGTTGGGCCATGGCCTTGGCCTCGGCCTCGCTCGTGGCGACCTGGAGCAGGCCGTCAGCGCGCCCCGGCAGTCCCCCCGGGAGCGTGCGCCATTGAGAGAGTGCGTAAAGAAAGCCGGCACGCGTCAGGCGAGACAGCACGTTGTCGTCGGCTGAGAGCTGGGGATGGAATACGCCGGCGGGATTGCCCGAGGCGGCCGTGCCTGGCGCCTGCGCGCGCTCGAAAAGCCGCACTCGCCAGCCGCGCGCCACCAGACGCCGCGCCATGGCGGCCCCCGCCATGCCGGCGCCGACGACGATGGCCTCGCGCGCGCGTGGTGGTGGCGGCGCCGGCGGATCGTAGCGACGCATGCGATAAGGAGGCGCGTAACGGCCCGCGAGCATATCGCGCTTGCGACCGTAGCCGGGGCGTCGCGCCACGTCGAAACCCGCGGCGATCAGGTCGCGCCGGACTTGTCCCGCGGCGGTATAGGTGGCAATCGTCGCACCGTCGCGCGCCAGGCGCCCGAGTGTCTTGAAGACCTCCGCCGACCACATGTCCGGGTTCTTCGACGGGGCAAAGCCGTCGAGATAGAACGCATCGGCCCCGGCGCGCAACAGCGGCATGAGGTCGAAGAAATCGCCGAAGCCCACGCTCAGGATCACACCCGGAGCAAGTTCGAGCCGGTGCCAACCTGCCACGGGCGACGGCCAGACGTCGCACAGCCGCTGCATCAGGGGCGCGAGGGCCGTCATGCCGGGCAGCACCAGCATGGGCTCCAGCATGCGTCGCAGATCCTTGGCCCGGAACGGAGACTTCTCCACCGAGACGAAATGCAGTCTGGCGGGGCGTTGCGGGTCGTCGCGCCACGCGGCCCAGGTGGCGAGGAAATTCAGACCCAGGCCGAAGCCCGTTTCCACGATCACGAACTGCTCGCGGCCCCGCCAGCGTTCCGGGAGATCGTTGCCGCCAAGGAAAACGTGCTGCGCCTGACCGAGTGCGCCGTCGCTGCTATGGTAGACGTCGTCGAATGCCGTGGAGTATGGCGTGCCGTCGTCGGCGGTCGCCGGCTCGGCCGGCTGGATCGGGCCGGCGACCGGGCGCCGGCTCACTCGGCCCCCCGCTCTTCGGTCACGATCTCGATCAGCCCGGGCAGCGACACCACGCCGAGCCATTTGCCTTGCGCGTCGGCGACCGGCACCCAGTCGGCGTGCATCTTGCCCACGGAGCGCAACGCGCTCACGAGCGCCATCTCGCCGTCGAGTGCCTTGCAAGGCGTGATGACGTCGGTCCACTGCGCCGGTTCGCCGGTGGCCTGTCGCCGCCACCAGCTTGCGGCGTCGAGCATGCCGGCGAGACCCCCGTCTTCCGTACGCACGACGAGGTTGCGGTAGCCGGTGGCGATAAAGCGCTCGCCAATGGCGTCCGCCGGTTCGGTGGCGCTCACCACTGAATCGTTGTCGACCGCGAGCGACGACAGACGCATTTCGCTGCCCTCCCCCGTCATCGAAAGCCAGCGGCCCGCGACCTGATTGCGACGCAGCGACTTGGCGTAGACCGAGTCCGATCGCAGCGTATGCGCGGTCAGGTACGCCGTCACGCAGGCCAGCATCAGAGGCAAGACGACCTGATAACTCAGCGTCATCTCGAAGATCATCAGAATCGACATCAGCGGCGCGTACGTCGTCGCCGCGAGAAACGCCCCCATGCCGACCACGGCGTAACTGCTCGCCACCGATGCGGTGGACGGGGCGAGCGCGTTCATGGCAATGCCGTACAGGCTGCCCAGCGCCGCGCCGACGAACAGCGTCGGCGTGAATACGCCGCCCACGGCGCCCGAGCCGGCGGACGACGCCGTGGCGAGCACCTTGAACACCAGCACCATCGCGAGCGCCTGCCAGGCCCAATGCGTATGCAGGATCGAGTTCACCACGCTGTAGCCATTGCCCCACACTTGCGGGACCTGCAGCGAGAGCACACCGACCACAAGTCCGCCCAGCGCGAGCCTCAGGAACAGCGGCACCGGCATCGCACTGAAACGCTGCTTGGCGGTATCGAGCAATCGGAGGAACAATGGCGCCAGTATCCCGGCGAGCACGCCGAGGCCCACGTAGAAGAAGACTTCCCAGCCGGAGACGAAATCGAAGCGCGGCATCTGGTACACCGCCTCGTAGCCAAGGAACTGGCGAATCACGATGTTCGCGATGACCGACGCGACGACCAGCGGCCCGAGCGTTGCGGTCGAGATCGAGCCGTACACGATTTCCGAAATGAACAGCGCTCCGGCAATCGGTGCGTTGTACGCCGACGTGATCCCCGCGGTCGCGCCGCAGGCGACGAGCAGGCGCAGCCTTTCGGGGGGAAATGCGAGGATGCGCCCGACGAGCGAGGCAAACATCGCGGCGAGCTGCACCATCGGCCCTTCCCGGCCGATCGAGGCGCCCGACGCCACCGAGCACAGCGACGACAGACTCTTGACCAGCGTCTGGCGCAGGCTCAGCACGCCGGTGCCGATGGCGATCGCCTCCATGTAGTCGTCGGCGCCTTTTTTCGGCACCCACAGCGTGGCGTACTGGAGGATCAGCCCCGCTACCAGCCCGCCGACGGTCGGCAGCAGCAACCGCTGCCACCAGTTCAGGTTCTGCGCCAGCTCGACCATGCCGCTGCGATGCCCGGCGAGCAGGAACTGCATCCCCGAGAGCGCCTCGCGAAAGGCCACGGTTGCCAACGCCCCCAGCAGACCGACGATGCCGGCAAGCAGCAACGTGATTTGCAAGGTGTTCGGTGCGAACTGACGCCGCACCCACACAACGACGGGCGACTTGGCCCAGGCGGATACTGCTGACACGGATAAGAGACGGTCTTGATCGGAATTGGGTCTCATGGTATCGACCGACGGCCATTTTTGAAAGCACGCCCTGTCAACGCCGACCGGCGGCCGCACAATTCATGCTAAAAACTGAGGGATGCTCAGTTAACGCATTTTTCGCAGTAAATTTCGGGCGGCGGCGGCATACGACCGACTTCCGGATCTGGAGACGGGCCCGGAATTCCGCCTCCGCGATTCCGCGATCACATCGGCGTCATGACAGCTCCGGAGGTGGCTTCGTATTGCCTCACGCTTCCGACGCACGGGAGCCCGAACGCGCACCCCGCTCCAGCCTCACCTCCCGGATCCGGCGCGAACTCCGCTTGAAACCGAACCGCTTGAAACTGAGACATCCTCAGATAAAGCTTTTTTTCGTGACCATCAACGGGGGGATTGGCGGGCGGACAGAACGCCGGGCGGCCCTTTTTCCGAGCGTCGGGCGTATCGAATCCGGTTCGACAACCGGCGGTCACAGCAACACGGTCCCGACGGGCCCCTGCGTGGCACGAGGTGATTTTGACGATCGACCTCGTCACGCACCGAATGGGAAGCAGGTGTCTTCCCACCTGCGGGCCCGCCCGGGGCAGTGAGGGCTGCGAGCGCCGCCAGGAACACGTTGTATGCGGCTTCTCGGCGGCCGGCCGCTGCCGGCTCGTACCTGGTCACATTCCACGCGGTGAAATAGAATGGCGCGCAATCGAAAAGGAATTGAGACGTCGTACCGGAATGACCGTTAGCAAAAAAGCCGCACAGAAATCCCCCGTGCGTCTGGAAGAGCAGTTGGGGTTCGCGTTGTACTCGGCGTCGCTTGCGATGACAAAGGCGCACAAGCCGATGCTCGACAGGCTGGGTCTGACCTACTCGCAGTATCTCGCGATGGTCGTGCTCTGGGAGCAGGACGACATCGCCGTCAATCAGTTGGGTGCACGCCTGGGACTCGACTCCGGAACGCTCACTCCGCTGCTGAAAAGGCTGGAAACCATGGGGCTCCTGACGCGTCGTCGCGGTGAAGCGGACGAGCGTCAGGTATTCATCGACCTCACGCCGCGCGGCGTGAATTTGCGTCGCGAGGCGCGTCAGGTACCTGCGCAGGTGCAGGCGGCCACCGGTCAATCCGATGCCCAGCAAAAGGTGTTGCGCACGTTGCTGCTGCAACTGCGTGACGCGCTGACCGACGCCTGAAACGCAAAACGCGCGCTGTCTTTCGGACAAGCGCGCGTCATTGAGTTGCGCGCAATGCATTGCGCAACCGACAATGTATCAATGCGCGGGAACCAGCATTTCCAGCCCGTCGATCTTCTCCACGGTGTAGCCTGCCTCGCGCCATGCGTCGAGGCCACCGAGCAGCGGCCGGACCTCGGCGAAGCCCTGCTGACGCAGTTGCTGTGCCAGGCGCGCGGCCGTCACCTCGTTCGGACAGGCGCAAAACACCACGATCCGGCGATCACGCGGAATATCGCGCAGTTTTTCGCCGATCTCGTCGGGCTCGATGGCGAGCGCCCCGGGAATCGTGAACGGATCGATGGCGCGGCGCGCGGCGGAACGCACGTCGATCACCACCGGCGTGACCTCGTCCTTCATCCAGGATTCCAGCGTGGCAACGCCAATGCGCGCCATGCGCAGCGAGCGCAGCAGCCGGTAGCGGTTGAGCCAGCGGTTGAGCAGGTACAGCACGAAGACAAGCACCACGAGCCACAGCACGCCGCGACCGAGCGTGTCGAAGGCGTCGAGCACCGCCACGATGTGCGACGCGAAGACCACGCCGAGCGCCACGGCGACGCCCGACCACAGCAGCGCGCCGATGGCGTCGTACAGCAAGAACGTGCGCCAGGACACGCCGAGCGCGCCGGCCATCGGCACCGACAGGGCCGAGAGGCCCGGCACGAAGCGCGCGAACATCAGCACGCGCACCCCGTGGCGGCCCATTGCCCCTTCCGTACGGCTCACGCAGGTGTCCGGCGAAATCGACAGGCGGCACATCAGACGCAGGATGTGATGACCATAACGCCGCCCGGCCAGAAACCAGAGGGTGTCGCCCAGCAGCGCCGCGAAGATGGCGAGCGCGACGATCAGCATCGCCGGGAAGAGCGATGTCGACGCCGTGACGATGAGCGTGGGATAGGCCGGCAGCGGCAGACCGAGCGCCTGCCCGAAGATGTTCAGAAAGACGAGCCAGAGTCCGTAGCGGGCGATCAGATCGAACAGCATGCCGACACCTGTTGCAAGAAGAGTGAGCGCAATCCGGCGCAATACGCCATGGTAGCGTCCGGGAGTGACAGCCAGAAGCCGGCAATCCAAAAAGTATTGTTGCTTTTCTGGAACGATCGCTGGCGCCCGGTCCCGCCGGCGCCGGGTCAGTGCCCCACGGCGGCCTTGGCGCCGCGCTTCGGCCGGGTCAGCCAGACCAGCGCCGCCATGACGAGAAACACGTAGCCGGACAGGTGGAAGATGTCATTCGTGGCCAGCCTGAAGGACTGGCGGGTGACCAGGTCGTTGAGCATGCCGAAGTCGGAACCATTCCCAAGGCCGAGTCCCTGGCGCAATTGGTCGAGGTAGCTCGTTGTCGCGCTCGAGTACGGTGTGATGTTCTCGGCCAGACGCGCGTGATGGAAAATGGCCCGGTCTTCCCACATCGTCGTGCTCACCGCGGTGCCGATGGCGCCCGAGAGCGTGCGGAAGAAGTTCGACAGGCCCGAGGCCGCGGCGAGCCGGTCGTCGGAAATGCTCGATAGCGTGATGGTCGTGACCGGCACGAAGAAGCAGGCGATGCCAATGCCCTGCACCAGCCGCGGCTCGATCACTTTCGCGAACGACAGATTCAGCGCGAAATGCGAATTCCAGAACGACACACCTGCGAACACGAAGAAAGCGAACGAGGCGACCGCGCGAAGATTGAGTCGCTCCATGTTCTGACCGATGATCGGGGACAGCACGAGCGCAAGCAGGCCGACAGGCGCGGTGGCCAGACCCGCCTTGCCTGCCGTGTAGTCCATCACCGTTTGCAGCCACAGGGGGAAGATGACCACCGAGGCGAAGAACGTCATGAACCCGAAGGAAATCACCACTACGCCCAGCGCGAAGTTGCGATCCCTGAACAACGTGAGGTCGACGATGGGCTTGTCGGACGTGAGCTCCCAGATGACCAGAAACGACAGGCAGATCGCCGCCGTGAGCGCGAGCGTGACGATCAGGCTGCTATTGAACCAGTCGCGATCCTTGCCGAGGTCGAGCATCATCTGCAGCGAGCCCACGCCGATGGCGAGCAGCGCGAGGCCGATCAGGTCGATTGGCAGCGTCTGCGTCCTGGTTTCGTGCCCGCGCAGCAGTATGAAACACGATATCGCCGAGAAGATGCCCACGGGCACATTGATGTAGAAGATCCACGGCCATGTGTAGTTGTCGGTGATCCATCCGCCGACCACGGGGCCGAAGATCGGTGCGACGATCACCGTCATTGCCCACAAACCGAGCGCAAGGCCGCGCTTCTTCTCCGGAAAGCTGCGCAGCAGGATGGTTTGGGAGAGCGGTACCATCGGGCCGGACACGAGACCCTGGAGCAGGCGGAAGAGGACGAGCGTCTCCATGTTCGGCGCCAGACCGCACAGCATCGATGCGACGGTAAAGGCCGCGACCGACATCACGAACAGCTTCGTCTCCCCCACACGCCGGGCCATCCAGCCCGTGAGCGGCACCGCAATGGCGGCAGCCACGGCGTAGGAGCTGATCACCCACGTGCCCTGACTGTTCGAGACTCCCACGCTGCCCGCAATGGTCGGCACCGCCACATTGGCGATGGACGTGTCGAGCACTTCCATGAATGTCCCCAGCGCGAGGCCGACCGTGAGCAGCGCCAGGCGCGCGCCGGTCAGCGGCGCCCCCTTCGGCGCGGGGGTGGCGGTGGAATTGACAGTGACCGCGTCGGTCATGTGAAACGTCTCCCTGAAATGACGGCCTGACCTCGCCGGGCCCGATCAGCATCCAATCCGGATGGTGCCGCAGTTCGGCACCCATGTGCGACGTAGGTTTGGAACCTTGGCTCTAAATGACGGTAGCGACGCTCGACGGTTCGCTATTGGCGCCGCGTGCTGCGGCAATCGTGCGTGGACCGGGCCCTTGCGCGAGGACGCGCTCGACGGGCGCGGGGTTGGTGCGGCGAATCGACTGCGTCTGGCGAATCGCAATCGGTTTTGCCCCTTGACGCCGACGGGCCGTCGAGATTGAATCGCCCTGACGCCCGACGTGCTCGATGCCACGTCGTTGTCCCCCTGGGCGTAGTCGTGCAGGCGCAAATAATAGATCGCTCGTCGTCGCCCCGCGGGGCCTTTCGACGGTAGCAAAATCACAGGACAAGCCCATGCAGCCAGGAAGCGTCGTTCCTCTTCAATACAGTGAGTTCCTCGTTCTGCTTTCGTTCGTGATATCGGCGTTGGGGGCGTATGTCGCCTTGGTGGCGGCATCGCGCATTCGCGATGACGACGGCGGCATCAGTCTCGGTTACCTGACCGTATCTGCGCTCGCGCTGGGGGGCATCGGCATTTGGGGCATGCACTTCATCGGCATGGCCGCGCAACGCATGCCGTTCCCCGTGTCGTATTCCATTTGGCCGACGCTCGGCAGTCTGGCGCTCGCGGTATTGGTCTCGGGGGCGGCGCTCTGGTATGTCGCCAGGGCGCCCTATCGCAACGCCATCCGGTGTGTGATCGCCGGCGTTGCCGGCGGGCTCGGCGTTGCCGGCATGCACTATCTCGGCATGAGCGCCGTGCGCACGCAGGCGTATTTCGAATGGGACACGACGCTCGTGGTGCTGTCGGTGCTCATCGCGATCGTGGCGGCCAGTGTGGCGCTTTGGCTGGCGTTTCACCTGGAGACGAGCCTGCAACGCGCGTTGGCGGCGCTGGTGATGGCGGTCGCCGTTTGTGGCATGCACTACACCGGCATGCGCGCGGGTACGATCATCTGCACGACACAGACGCGCGCGCAGGTCAGCATGCGACTGCACGGCGACACGTTGCCGTACGGGGTGTTTGCCATAGCCTGCGTCGTGTTGCTGGCCATGGCGGTGTTGCTCTATCGCACGTCTCGTAGGCGGCGTGAGCGGATGGCGGCGCGTCTCGACGCACTCATGCGCCAGCGCGCGGGGCCCGTCTGACGCCGTCGCGAAAGCGGCGGATATCGGAAAAGAAAAACGCCGGCCAGTCTCTCGACGGGTCGGCGTTTCGATATGCGGGCGCCTGACGGCGCGGCACGCGGTTCAATGCAGGATGGGACTGCCTCCCACAGGCATGACATCGCCCGTTTCGATCAGGTCGACGATGAAAAACGGTTCGGTGTTGAGCTCTTTCGATGCCCCGGGCTGTCCGGAGTACCAGCGCACCATCGCCATATCGCCCAACACACGGGTCACGATTCCCATGGCGCCTTGCGGTACTGCGATGTGATTGGATTTGACGATCGATCCGACTTGCACTTGAACCTCCTGCGAATGACGAAAAACCGAAGCGTTGGCGGTTGGCCGGCGCTTCGTCATCCGACTATACCGTATTGCGTTGCAGCCATTGACGATTTCTCGTCCGGCGCGGCCAAAAGGTCTTCCGGCGTCGCGCCGTGATGCTCGGCGAGGACACGGTAGTGCGGCCCGCGCGGCGTGCGCACGGAATGAACGAGCGCGTAGCCGTCGCAGTGCCAGAGGAGCGGACGCGGATGCGGGTCGGACGGCGCGCGCCGGGCATGGCGCAGCAGTGTCACGTGCGGGCGGAACGCTTGCGTGAGCACGCGAGCCCCGGTGGCGCCCCATTGCGAGAGCAGCGCATCGCGTGTCGCGAGGAGGCTGTCCGGCACCGCTGCCGCCCCGGCCCACACGATCTTTCGATCGGACCAGAAGCTGAGATGATCGAGGGTAAGCGTGAATGGGGTGAGCGGCGTGCGCTGCATGAGCGCCAGAAGCACCGGCAGACGGGCCGGATCCACTTCGTCGAGAAAGGCCAGCGTGAGGTGCAGGGTTTGGGCGCGCAGCACGCGTCCGCCGCATTCGGCGTGCGCCGACACGGCCCATTCGTGAAGCTGCGCGCGTACGCCCGGCCCAGGCCACAGGGCGAGGAAGAGTCGCATGAGAACACCAGGGATCGGAACCTGCTGATGATTCTCATAGTAGACGCGCGTCCGGACGAATGCCAGCCGCGCGCTCGGCGCGATCAGTTCGTGGAGATGCCGGGCGTAATGCCGCGACGACCGCGACGGGGCGATTCGGCCGGCTTGTCTTCGGGCTTGGCCTGCACCGGCGGGTGCATGATGCTGTTCCAGTTGTTCTGGATCGCCGTGTCGGTCATGTCGCGCGAGACGGCGCGCGAGATGTCGGCACCCGGGTTGATCGCCTGGGCCGGCGCGACGCCCGCTGCGGCGCCGTTGGCCGTGCCTGCGCTCGACGGGGCCGCGTTGCTCTGCGCGTGGGCCCGCGGCGCGAACGCGATCGAAGCGACAACCGCTGCGAGAGCGACGGCAAGCATGCGCCATGACGGCTTGCGCAGCGACGACGTTTGCACGGGGAGTGTCGCGACCGAGGTGCGGGAGGTGCGTGATTGGCGCGATGCGGACGAAACGGGCGAAGCGAGCAGTACGGGTGAATGGCGGGCCATTGGGTGTCTCGGATGAGGCGACGCGAATTCGCCGGCGCCGGCCCGTCGCGGGGCCAGCGTCGGCGTCACGCCTTATGTGTGGAATCAGTACCCGGGCGGCGGCCGCCATCCCGGAGGTGGAGGCGGTGGCGGCGCGTAGCGTTGCACGGGCTGCGAAGGCATCATGTCCCCGCGAACGGGCACGCGGTTGCCGCTCGCGTACATGCACTGGACGTAGGCCTGATCATAGCGGCTTTGCGTCAGGTATGCAGACGACTGCGCGTTGCCCATGCCGACGGCGCTGCCGGTGAGCAGGCCGGCACCGGCGCCGATGGCGGCCCCCGAGCCGCCACCGAATGCGGCGCCGGCAGCGGCGCCGATGGCCGTCCCGATCACGGCGCTGCCGATCGCGCTGTTGTTGGCGGCGGTTGCCGCATCCATGCCGCCATTCTGGCCGGACGCGAACTGGCGGCAATTGAAGTCGTCGCGCCGGAACTGGTCGAAGGTCTTGTTGGTGCCCGGCAGCGCCATGACGCTCGGACCGGTGGGCACGACGGCGCAGCCCGCGAGCGCGGCGGCGGCAAGTGTCACGGCGAGTGGCGCGAGGCGGCGCCACACTCGCGTCGAGTGTTCGGTGCGACGCGTGCGCGCGGGTACCGACGATGGCGACACGCGCGCATCGCGAGCGAGAGAATCAAAGGACATGGCGCGTCTCCCGATCAGTTCGACGCCGGTTGCGCGGGCACTTCGCGCCATCCGGCCGGACACGTTTTCACATACGGGTAATAGGCGCCCGCCTTGTCGCAGTAGTACCAGGTGTCGCCATTGGCGCCGGTGAGATTGCCTTGTGCGCCGGGTTGCGGCTGCTCGATGTACTGCTGCGGCTGACTCGGCACGACGACGACCGGCGGCGCGTAGTACGACGGCGGCGGGTAATAGGGATAGCTGTAGGGATAGGGGTAATAGCCGGGACCGACCCAGACACCCACGCGGCCATGCCAGGCAAAGGCGCTGCTGCTCGCGGCGGCAGCGGCCACGGCGACCAGGCCGAGGACAACAGGAAGACGTTTCACGACACGGACCTCGAAGAACGAACGCCGAACGCGGTGGATTCCGCATCGCAGGTGCGCGTCGCGAACTTGAGGCTTGCGACCTCTCGCGACGCGATACCGCTCAGGTGTTCATGCTCCCGAGTCTAGGCGCGACGGCCTTCCCGGGCAATTACGACACGTGTCGGAAGTGTTTCAAAGCATTACGCTTTTCGTGTGTCGGGTGTTATTTCCCGATACAAAACCGGCTGAAAATCACGCCGAGCAGATCGTCGGAAGTGAACTCGCCGGTGATGGTGCTGAGCTGTTCCTGCGCAAGACGCAGCTCCTCCGCGAAGAGATCGAGCGCATTCGCGTTGCGACGCGCGTGCGCGTCCGCCATCTCGATGTGTTCGCGCGCGGCGCGCAGAGCCGACAGGTGACGTTCGCGGGCCAGAAATACGCCTTCGTTGCCTGCCTGCCATCCGGCAATCCGCAACAACTCCGCGCGGAGCAGATCGATCCCCTGCCCGCCCTTGGCCGACAGCCGCACGCCGAGCGGCGCCGCGCCTTCCTTGGGCAGCACCGTCGCCGGTTCCCCCGCGAGATCCGTCTTGTTGTAGACCCGCACGATCGGCACGTGCTTCGGCAACTGCTTCGCGATCGTCTCGTCGTCCGGCGTCATGCCGGTACGCGTGTCGAGCAGATGCAGCACGGCGTCCGCCTTCGCGATCTCACTCCAGCTGCGCGCGATGCCGATGCGTTCAACCTCGTCTTCGGTCTCGCGCAGCCCGGCCGTGTCGATGATGTGCAGCGGAATGCCGTCGATCTGGATCGTCTGCTGCACCTTGTCACGCGTGGTGCCGGCGATCGGCGTGACGATGGCCAGTTCCGCGCCGGCCAACGCATTGAGCAACGATGACTTGCCGACGTTGGGCTGCCCCGCCAGCACCACGTTGATGCCCTCGCGCAGCAACGCCCCCTGGCGCGCCTGTGAGAGCACCTGCGCCAGTTGCGCTCGAATTCGTTCGAGTTGACCGAACGCGTCGGCCGCCTCCAGAAAATCGATCTCCTCTTCCGGAAAGTCGAGCGTCGCTTCCACCAGCATGCGCAAATGAATCACCTGATCCACCAGTGCATGAATCTCACGCGAGAACGCGCCGTCGAGCGAGCGGCTTGCCGAGCGCGCCGCGGCCTCGGTACTCGCTTCGATCAGATCGGCCACCGCTTCGGCCTGCGCCAGATCGAGCTTGTCGTTCAGAAACGCGCGGTGCGTGAATTCGCCCGGCTCCGCCAGCCGCACGCCAAGCTCGGCGCCCTCGTCGAGGCAACGCTGCAGCAGCAATTGCAGGACGATGGGACCGCCGTGGCCCTGCAGCTCCAGCACGTCTTCGCCCGTGTACGAATTCGGCCCCGGGAAGTACAACGCGATGCCGCGATCGAGCGCCTCGCCGTTGGCGTCGAGAAAAGGCAGGTACGACGCATGGCGCGGCTTGAGCGGCTGCCCGACCAGGCGCGCGATCACGCGTTGCACCGCGTCGCCGCGATGCTTGCCGAACGACACGCGCACCACGCCGATCCCTCCGCGTCCGGGGGCGGTGGCAATGGCGGCGACAGGAACGGCGGAGACGGAGGCGCTCATGAACGGATTCGTGGAAAAGCAGAGGCTTATTTTGACATGCACCAAACAAAACCGCCCGCGAGAGACTCGCGGGCGGCATCGTCAGACGGTCCGGACGCGAAGCGTCAGGAGGTCGCCTTCTTTTCCTTCTTGGTGCCGAGCATTCGGTTGATCGACCATTGCTGCGCGATCGACAACGTGTTGTTCACCACGTAGTACAGCACCAGACCCGAGGGCAGGAAGAGGAACATGACCGAGAAGATCAGCGGCATGAACATCATCATCTTGGCTTGCATCGGATCCGGCGGCGTCGGGTTCAGCCTGGTCTGGATGAACATCGACACGGCCATCAGCACGGGCAGGATGTAATACGGATCCTGCGTCGACAGATCGTGAATCCAGCCCAGCCACGGCGCGCCGCGCATTTCCACCGACGACAGCAGCACCCAGTACAGCGCGATGAACACCGGAATCTGGATCACGATCGGGATACAGCCGCCGAACGGATTGACCTTCTCGGTCTTGTACAGCTCCATGAGCGCCGCGTTCATCTTCTGCGGATCGCTCTTGTAGCGCTCGCGCAGCGCCTGCATGCGCGGCGTGATTTCCTTCATGCGCGCCATCGACTTGTAGCTGGCGGCCGAGAGCGGGAAGAAGATCAGCTTGATGATCACCGTCACCGCGATGATCGCCCAACCCCAGTTGCCCAGCAGCCCATGCAGCTTCGAGAGCAGCCAGAACAGCGGCTTGGCAAGGATCGTGAAGTAACCGTAGTCCTTGGTGAGCTCCAGGCCCGGCGCGATCTGCTCGAGCATGTGCTCTTCCTGCGGACCGGCGAACAGACGGGCATCCACCGTTTCGGTGCCACCGGCAGGAATGCTCGCGAGCGGCTGCTTCACACCGACACGATACAGGCCGTTGTCGAGCTTGCCGATGTAGTTGTCGCGCTCGGCGCCCTCCTTCGGAATCCAGGCCGTGGCAAAGTAGTGCTGCACCATGCCGATCCAGCCGTCGCTCGACTGCTTGATGTACTTGGCCTTGTCCTTGTCGATGTCGCTGAACGTGATCTTCTGGAACTTCTCGTCGCTGCTGTAGACCGCGGGACCGGTGAACGTGTGCGAGAACTTCGCGCCGCTGATCTCGCGGCCGTCACGCACCAGCTCCATGTACAGCGTGGGCTTGATGGCGGCATCGGTCTTGTTGACGATCGTGTTCGACACGTCGATCACATAGCTGCCGCGGTGGAACGTGTATGCACGTACCAGCTGCAGACCGCCCTTGACCGGCGACTCGAACTTCACCGTCAGGGTGTCGCCCGTCATCGTGGTCGGACCCGGCACCTGCGTGAAGATGTCGTTGTGGTTCGGGAAGTCGCCGCCGATCAGGCCCGTGCGCGCAAAGTACTGCTGGCTCGGCGTGTTGTCGAACAGCACGACGTGCTTGTCGGCTTCCTCGGCGTCGGGCCACTTGGTGAGCGCGAGGAACGACAGCGTGCCGCCCTGCGTGCTGATGTCGGCCTCGTAGACGTCGGTCGTGATGCGCACCTTTTGAGCGGTGGCAGCGGCCGGCGCGTTGCCCGGGGCGCTACCCGCGGCGGCGCCGGCGTTGGCGCCTTGCGGCAGGTCGTTGGCCGGCGTCTTGTTCGTGCCTGTGGCGGCCGGGGTCGAAACCTCGGGCGTCGGGAAGAACAGCGACGAATGGCCATTGGCGCGTTGCCAGTTGTCGAAAAGCATCACGACAGACAGCGCGAAAATGACCCAGAGTACGGTGCGTTTGATGTCCATGCGGTAACTCGTGGTGGACGAAACTCAGGAATGGCCCGGCGCGCGGCGCGTAACTGCCGAAGCGGCCGCGGGCCCGGTCGAGACCGTCCGCTTCGCCCGCGACGCATCGCTTCCGGCGACCGTATCGGCGCCTTCGGCAGGAGAGTCGGGAACGTTGCAGACGTGTCGTGCCGGCGGTACGGGATCGAAACCACCGGGGTGAAACGGATGACAGCGGCATAGACGCCGGGCCGCGAGATAAGTGCCGTAACCGGCACCATGCTCGATGATGGCCTCGCGTGCGTAGTCGGAGCAGCTCGGATGAAAGCGGCAACGGTTCCCCAGCCAGGGACTGATCGCCAGCTTGTAACCGCGCAGGAGCAACAACAGCACGCTTCGCATCTCGATTCCGCCTGTCAGTCCGGCCGAGAGGCCGGGTGGCGGCGCATGCCCGGGAGTCGGGCGCTACCGTATGAGGACTAACTACCTTCCGTCTTGTCGCCGGTCGGGCGGTGCCTGCGGGCGGCCTTTTCAGCAGCTTCGAAGAGCTGCGTGAATTCCGCGTGACACAGTGTGTTCAACACTGGCGCCGCAGCTGCGGTGTACGTCCCCTTGTCGAAACGCCGGGTCAATCGCAGCACGAAATCCCAGCCCGCCAGAGCGGCGCGACGCTGACGGAACATCTCGCGCGCCTGACGCTTGATCAGGTTGCGAGTGACCGCGCGGGGCGCATGCTTCTTGCCGACGACAATGCCGATGCGGCCCTCTTGAGGCGTGGCATCGGCGGGGGTGTCCGGCGCGCTGTCGCGCCGGCGCATGTACAACACGAAGTGCGCGCTGCGACGCAGGGGGCGCAAACTAAAAACGGATGAGAACTCATCCGTTTTGAGAAGTCGCGCAGCTTTGGGAAACCCCAGCGCCGGGACTTCGCGCCTTGCGGATTTGACGCGCAAACCGCGGTACGACCGAGATCCGCGATTAAACGGCCAGGCGCTTACGGCCCTTGGCGCGACGAGCGGCGATGACCTTGCGGCCGCCACGGGTCTTCATGCGAACCAGGAAGCCATGGGTGCGCTTGCGGCGCGTCACGGAAGGCTGAAAAGTACGTTTCATGATGCACTCACTGTGTGAAAAAATTCCCGCGCAGCAGCATCGTGAAACGCCACATGAGCACCGTGAAAACCTGCAAATTCAAGGACTTTCACGCTCGGCCCAGCCGTCGGGAGTTGGATAGGAATCCGGTTGTCTTTCTAACGAACCCGCTATTTAATCGGCTTTTCCGTTGTGTGTCAATAGGTTAGCCATCACGGAAGATGCGCGTGCGCACTATCGGTGCCTGGGTTGTCGCAGACGCGCCATCCGGCCGTCCCGAGGCTGTGGATAATGGCAGGAAAGTGACCGAGCATCTTTTTCTGCCGGTGGATAAATGCTGTTCGGGGAAGATATTCACGCGCTCGCGGCAAAACGACGTCGTTGCCCCGCAAATGCGCAGCAGTCGCGCGAGACCAGGCCAGTTAACGCGGCAAGGCCGCCCGGAGATGCCGGTGCTGTGGGCATTCCTGTGGATAACTCGCTTTGCCGACGCTTTGGCGTTAAAATCCCCCATCAATTTTTTACCCAGCAGAGTACCGGTGATGCCGCCATGTGGATAGCGCGCCGGGTTTTGTCGTTTGCGCGCGCCGAGGCCGGCCGCCCGCGCGAGACAGGGCCCGAACGCAGCGCCATGGTCCAGGATTGCCGGTTGTCTGCATTGCGCCGCCGGTCCGACACGACCTGGCCGGTGACCCGTCGGAATGACGCATCTAGACGGGCTCGCCGGCTTGGTTCTGGCCGTTCTGCCCCCATATCCAATGTTACGGATGGTGGATGGCGAGAGCGCCGGAGGAAGCCTTCGGACAAGCCCCGCGCCACCCTGGATAACACGCTGCATGAACGACTTCTGGCAACACTGCGCGACACGTCTCGAACAAGAGCTGACGCCCCAGCAATTCCGCACCTGGATCAAACCGCTGGCGCCGCTCGACTTCGACGAACAGGCGCGCACGCTCAAGATCGGCGCGCCCAACCGCTTCAAGCTGGACTGGGTGAAGAGCCAATTCTCGGGGCGGATCCAGAGCATGGCGTCGGACTACTGGAATGGACCGATCGAGGTGACGTTCGTCCTGGATCCCAAGGCGGGCGTGCGTGTTCCCTCGTCGACGCCCGCGCCGGCGCCCGCACCGATTCCGGCCACGCCGGCCGTGCCCGCCGGCGTGGCGCGCCAGAGTCCGGCCGCGGCCGCCGCGCAAACGGCGGTGGCGGGTGCGCATGCGGCCGACGTGGCATCCCTCGACGGTGAGCGTCCGGATCTGGAAGCCAGCGAAGCCGAGGCGGTGCGCCGCAACTGGCGCGTCACGCCGCAGGAGCCCGCGCAAATCAGCGAGGCCGAGTCGATCTACGAGCGTTCCAAGCTCAACCCGGTGCTCACGTTCGACAACTTCGTGACGGGCAAGTCGAACCAGTTGGCCCGCGCGGCGGCGATTCAGGTCGCGAACAATCCGGGCACGTCGTATAACCCGCTGTTCCTGTATGGCGGCGTCGGCCTGGGCAAGACCCACCTGATCCATGCCATCGGCAACCAGTTGCTGGCCGAGAAGCAGAATCCGCGAATCCGGTACATCCACGCCGAGCAGTACGTGTCCGACGTGGTCAAGGCATACCAGCGCAAGGCGTTCGACGAGTTCAAACGCTACTACCATTCGCTTGATCTGCTGCTGATCGACGATATTCAGTTCTTCTCCGGCAAGAGCCGCACGCAGGAAGAATTCTTCTACGCGTTCGAGGCGCTGATCGCGAATCGTGCGCAGGTGATCATCACGAGCGATACGTATCCGAAGGAAATCACCGGGATTGACGACCGTCTGATTTCGCGTTTCGATTCGGGCCTCACCGTGGCCATCGAACCACCCGAGCTCGAAATGCGCGTGGCGATTTTGATCAAGAAGGCACAGGCCGAGGGCGTGGGCTTGTCGGAGGACGTGGCGTTCTTCGTGGGCAAGCACCTGCGCTCCAACGTGCGCGAACTGGAAGGCGCGTTGCGCAAGATCCTGGCGTACTCGAAGTTCCACGGCCGGGAAATCACGATCGAGCTGACCAAGGAAGCGCTGAAAGATCTGCTGACGGTTCAGAATCGTCAGATTTCCGTCGAGAACATTCAAAAGACGGTGGCCGATTTTTACAATATCAAGGTCGCCGACATGTATTCGAAAAAGCGGCCTGCCAATATTGCGCGACCGCGTCAGATTGCGATGTACCTGGCGAAGGAGCTCACCCAGAAGAGCCTGCCGGAAATTGGCGAGCTGTTCGGCGGACGCGACCACACGACGGTGCTGCATGCGGTACGCAAGATTGCGGAAGAGCGAGGCAAGGATGCGCAGCTCAATCACGAGCTGCACGTGCTGGAGCAGACGCTCAAGGGGTAAACCGGTGCGTCCGGGGGAGCGCGAGGCGGGGTTGCCGGCGTCCCTGTGGATAAGCTGGGGGTGGTTTGGGGGGAACTGGTGTTTTCGGGCACAATAGCGGATCGGCGCACAACGCGTCCCCGGCTCGTCCACAGTGTTTTCCGCCCTGTTATCCCATCTGCAAGCGATTGATAGATAAGGGAATCTTCGGGTTTTCGGCCGCAACCGGCACCCGTTAACAGTTACTACGAAGGATAAATATGCAATTGGTCAAAACTCAACGAGACAATCTGCTGCGGCCGCTGCAAATTGTGAGTGGCATCGTCGAGCGTCGCCACACGTTGCCGATTCTGGCCAATTTGCTTATTCGCAAGCACGGGCAGGACATTTCGTTCCTGTCGACCGACCTCGAGTTGCAGATCACCACCACTGCCGACTGCGGCGCCGGCGCCGACGATGTGGCGACGACCGTGGCGGCGCGCAAGCTGCTCGACATTCTGCGCAACATGCCGGATGCCGAAGTGGCGTTGTCGCTGTCGGACAAGCGTCTGACGGTGCAGGCGGGCAAGAGCCGTTTCCAGTTGCAGACGCTGGCTGCGGAAGACTTCCCGACGGTGGCCGAGGCGAAGGATTACGCCGCGAGCTTTGCGCTGCCGCAGCGGGCATTCCGTCAACTGCTTGGCATGGTGCACTTCGCGATGGCGCAGCAGGACATCCGTTACTACCTGAACGGCATGCTGCTCGTGGTCGAAGGCGAGAAGATCGAGGCGGTCGCCACGGACGGTCACCGTCTGGCGTACTGCAACACGACGATCGCGGGCGAGAAGTTCGCGCGTCAGGAAGTCATCATTCCGCGCAAGACGATTCTCGAGTTGCAGCGTCTGCTCGAGGACATCGACGATCCGGTGCAGATCGACGTGGCGCCGAGCCAGGTGAAGTTCCGTTTTGCGAACGTCGAGCTGGTGTCGAAGCTGGTCGAGGGCAAGTTCCCGGACTTCAACCGCGTGATCCCGAAGGGGTACAACAAGAGTTTCGTCATCAGCCGTGAAGAGCTGCATCGCTCGTTGCAGCGTGCGGCGATCGTGACGTCGGACAAGTTCAAGGGGGTTCGCTTCCTCGTGAGCGAGAACCTGCTGAAGATCAGCGCGAACAACACCGAGAACGAAGAAGCGCAGGAAGAAATCGAGATCGATTACACGGGCGAATCGGTCGATATCGGTTTTAACGTTACGTATCTGCTCGATGTGCTGTCGAATCTCAAGGTCGAGCAGGTGAAGGTGAGCCTTGGCGACGCCAATTCGAGCGCGCTGATCACCTTGCCGGACAACGACGAATTCAAGTACGTCGTGATGCCGATGCGCATTTGAGCGGAGTTTCCGCCATACGCGCCGTCACATGCGCGAAGGGGCCGAGCGCCCCTTTGGCGTTTCTAGAGAATTATCCTTTTGCGGGATAAGCCGACTTCGTGGCGCCACAAGCGCACGGAGACGACAGGTCATGAAGCAGTAATTCGTCAGTTAATGACGCAGTAACCGGAAGATTGTCATGAGCGAACAGCAAAAGCAGGCCGAAAGCGGCTATGGTGCAGCCTCCATCCAGATCCTCGAGGGTCTGGAGGCTGTGCGCAAGCGTCCCGGCATGTACATTGGCGACACGTCGGACGGCACGGGCCTGCATCACCTGGTATTCGAGGTGCTGGACAACTCGATCGACGAGGCGCTTGCCGGTTACTGCGATGACATCCACGTAACCATTCACGCGGACAATTCCATTTCCGTGACGGACAATGGTCGCGGCATTCCCACGGGCATCAAGTTCGACGACAAGCACGAGCCGAAGCGTAGTGCGGCGGAAATCGTGATGACCGAGCTGCATGCCGGCGGCAAATTCGACCAGAACAGCTACAAGGTGTCGGGCGGTCTGCACGGCGTGGGCGTGTCGTGCGTGAACGCGCTGTCGTCGTATCTGAAGCTCACCGTGCGTCGCGATGGCAAGAAGCACTTCATGGAATTTCACCGTGGGGTGCCGCAGAATCGCGAGATCGAGGTGGTCGACGGCGTCGAGACGTCGCCGCTGAAGGTGTTGGGCGATACCGACAAGCGCGGCACGGAAGTGCACTTCCTTGCTGACGAAACGATCTTCGGCAATGTCGAGTTCCACTACGACATTCTCGCCAAGCGGATGCGCGAGCTGTCGTTCCTGAACAATGGCGTTCGGATTCGTCTGACGGATCTGCGCACGGGCAAGGAAGACGATTTTGCGTTTGGCGGTGGCGTGAAGGGTTTCGTCGAGTACATCAACAAGTCGAAGACGGTGCTGCATCCGACGGTGTTTCATGTGATGGGCGAACGCGACGGTATTGGCGTGGAAGTCGCCATGCAGTGGAACGACAGCTACAACGAGACGGTGCTGTGCTTCACGAACAACATTCCGCAGCGCGATGGCGGCACTCACCTCACGGGGTTGCGCGCGGCCATGACGCGTGTGATCAACAAGTACATCGTCGAGAGCGAGATGGCCAAGAAGGCCAAGGTCGAGACGACGGGCGACGACATGCGCGAGGGTTTGACGTGCGTGCTGTCGGTGAAGGTGCCGGAGCCGAAGTTCTCGTCGCAGACGAAGGACAAGCTGGTGTCGTCGGAAGTGCGTGCGCCGGTGGAGGAATACGTGGCGAAGGCGTTGGAGGATTTCCTTCAGGAAACGCCGAACGACGCCAAGATCATTTGTTCGAAGATCGTCGAAGCCGCGCGCGCGCGGGATGCGGCGCGCAAGGCGCGTGAGATGACGCGTCGCAAGGGCGTGCTTGACGGCGTGGGTCTGCCGGGCAAGCTGGCGGATTGCCAGGAGAAGGATCCGGCGCTGTGCGAGATTTACGTGGTCGAGGGCGACTCGGCGGGTGGCTCGGCGAAGCAGGGTCGCGATCGCAAGTTCCAGGCGATTCTGCCGTTGCGTGGCAAGGTGCTGAACGTTGAGAAGGCGCGTTTCGACAAGCTGATTTCGAGCGAGCAGATCGTGACGCTCATCACGGCGCTTGGTTGCGGCATCGGCAAGGACGACTACAACATCGACAAGCTGCGTTATCACCGGATCATCATCATGACCGATGCCGACGTGGATGGTGCGCACATTCGCACGCTGCTGCTGACGTTCTTCTATCGTCAGGTGCCTGAGCTGATCGAACGCGGTTACGTCTACATTGCGCAGCCGCCGCTGTACAAGGTCAAGCACAACAAGGACGAGCGTTACATCAAGGACGAAGGCGAGTTGGCGCAGTACATGCTGAAGCTGGCGATGAACAATGCCGAGCTGACGCCGTCGACGGGCGCCGCGCCGATTTCGGGCGATGCGCTGGGCGAGTTGACGCGCAGTTATCAGTTGGCCGACAGCGTCATTGAGCGATTGAGCCGGCTGTATGAGGCGTCGGTGCTGACGGCGGTGACCGAAGGCGTGGAGATCAATCTCGACAACGAGGAAGCGGCGAAGCAATCGGCGCTGGCGTTGGAGGCTGCGTTGAGCGACGATCCGCTGGCGCCGGAGATCACGATCACGGCGGTGATGGAAGACGTCGAGAATGCGGATCCGGTGGCGGCGCTGCGTGTGGAGCGTCGGCATCACGGCAACGTGAAGTTGAGCATGATCACGCAGGACTTCCTGCAGTCGGCGGACTACGCGCAGTTGCAGAAGACGGCCGAGACGTTCAAGGGGCTGATTGGCGAGGGTGCGACGATCCGGCGCGGGGAGCGTTCGCAGCCGGTGTCGAACTTCAAGACGGCGATGAAGTGGCTGATGGCCGATGCCGAGAGCAAGGTCTCGAAGCAGCGCTACAAGGGGCTGGGCGAGATGAATGCGGAGCAGTTGTGGGAAACCACGATGGACCCGACGGTCCGCCGCCTGCTGCGCGTGCAGATCGAAGACGCGATCGCTGCCGACGGCATCTTCACCACGCTCATGGGCGACGACGTCGAACCGCGCCGCGCATTCATCGAAACGAACGCGCTGCGGGCCGGGAATATTGATGTTTGAGTTTTTTGTGCGGTCGTAGGGCGCCAGAGTAAGTGCGACTGGCGCCACAGTTTTGCGACTGGGAGAAGGCGTTTCTGCGATCAGCCTATCGGGGCATAAAGGTGGTGCGACGAAGTGGCTGGACCGGAAGCGAATTCCGGGCTGGAATCGCGTCGGGACGTTAGCACTCCGATGCCCTCATGTGCCACCGGGTTCGCAATGCAACGGTCGGGCAAGCGATCCTTCCCTGCTTCACTAAATGACAAGGGCTTACAGACGAATCGTCTGTAAGCCCTTTGTGTTTCCAGACCTCGTGCGACTGCTGTGCCTTGTATCGGAGATCTCGCACTCGTCTACTAATCAGCCAGGTGTCTGATCACGATATCCACGAACGCGCGGAGACGATGTAGCCGCCGGAGATCGCGGTGGTAACCCATCCATATTTCACGACTCGGTGGCCCTTCGCTCAAATCGAGCCTGCGAATCGTACCGACCTGATCTCCGACAGGTCGCGGCAATACAGCAATGCCCAAACCTATCCCACACATCTGGGCCTGGACATTACGGTTGTTCGACTGCAATACAACGCCAGCGTTTGGAAACCGATTCTTTAGCCATTCGATATCAGGAAAGCTACCGGTCGACGTGTCCATTGCGATCAAACGGTTCCCCGTGCCGTCACCTTCCACCGGATCGGCGCTCGCGTGACCCACGTAGACGCCATATCGCATCTGCGTCAACCGTCTTTGCACGATATCGGGCCCTTCGAACGGAACGATACGAAAAGCAATGTCCGCCTCGCGCTGCGCGAGGTTGAACAGGCGCGTTCCCGTAAGAACCTCGATCCCGACATGCGGATACTCGCGTGCGTATTCGGCAATCACCGGCGGCAGAACATAGGCGCCAAACCAGTCAGCCGACGACACCCTGAGCGTTCCTTCCAGCTGTTGCTGTTCACCAGCCAGCCGCCGCTCCATGGTCAGCGCACTGTCCTCCATCTGCTCGGCGAGTGGCAGGATCGCAGTCCCCTCCTCCGTCAGCACAAAGCCTTCCGCTGTTCGCTGAAAGAGCACTTGCCCCGTGGCTTCCTCCAGCGCGCGAAGCCGTCGTCCGATCGTCGGATGGCTGAGGTGCAACAGTCGTGCAGCTGCCCCCAATGTTCCAGTCCGCGCTATGGCAAGGAAGATCCGTACATCGCTCCACTCCATACTCGACACCCACAAAAATGAACGGGGAATGTTCAGTATATTGAATTGCCGAACAATAGTGAATGCGCGAAACTTCGATCCGTCCTGTGTCGAAGCGCCCTCGTCGCGAGCCTGCCTGATGCCCCAGGATTCCGGGCCGGCACTGCCCGGGAGAAATCGGAAAAAGGGAGATTGTCATGTCGCAACCTGCATCGCCGACTGTGTATGTCACCTACGAGGGTGCGCCAGGTGACCGTTTTGACCGGAGCTATTACGTCGAACGTCACCTGCCGCTCGTGATGCATGCATGGCAGCGCTACGGCCTTGAGAGCATCGCGGCGTTCTTTCCGCCGTCGACGCATGTCGGCACTCTTGTGATCTGCGAATGCCGATTTCGGGATGAAGCAGCCATCGCAACCGCGTTCGGGTCTCCGGAAACCCAGGAGGTCATGGCTGACGTCCGGAGCTTCACCGACCTTGCCCCGACACGCTTGCGCATCACGCCGCTCTGAGCGGGTCAATTCCATATCGGCGCCACGCGCCTCTCATCTGCAAACGCTGGAGAAAAATCTTGGCCTTCTGGAAAAATGCCGCCCCCCGCACCGTGCGCCGCGGCCATATGTGGATTGCGGGTGATCGCGTCGAACGAGCCGGAGAGACCTACCAATGCGGCCCGCTTTTCGTTGAGTGGGAGGCGCCGGAGCAGGTCACGCACCCCTGGCCGATTGTGCTTGTGCATGGGGGTGGCTATCAGGGAACCGAGTGGTTTGACACGCCGGATGGTCGTCCAGGTTGGGCACAACGTCTGGTGGAAGCGGGCTACGCGGTTCTCGCGGTCGATCGTCCTGGACACGGACGATCACCGTACCACGTCGAGACGATGGGGCCGATGGGGCCGGGGTTCTCCTATGAACACGGGCGCGATATCTACTTCCCGACAAAATATGAAGGTCAACACACCCAATGGCCTTTTGCCCAGGACGACGAGGTAGCGATGGACGCGTTCATTGCTGGCTATGGGCCGCTTCCCGCAGACCTCACGTTATCCGAGGACATGGACGCGGACCGGATCGCAAAGCTTCTGGACAGGATTGGCCCGGCGATTCTCCTGACACACTCAGCGTCGGGGCCGGTTGGTTGGCTTGTAGCAGACCGTCGGCCCGGGCTTGTCAAGGGGATCGTCGCCGTTGAGCCGATGGGCCCCCCGTTCGCTCATATTCCCAATATCGGGTCGCTGACGTGGGGCCTCGCGGCGGCGCCGCTGAACTGGGAGCCTCGCGTCGCCTCGCCAGAAGCGTTGCGCGCGGCCGCGCCTGGCAAACACCGCCTGCCTGCGCTGGCCGGGTTGCCGATCGTCGCCGTCACCGCTGAAGCCTCAGCCTTTGCCGCCGCCAGTCGACCCGCGGTTGAGCTACTGAAAGCGGCTGGCACCCGCGCAGAACTGATGCATCTTCCCGACCATGGTGTGTTCGGAAACGGCCACGGACTCATCTACGAGAAGAACTCGGATGACGCGCTGGTGCCAGTGTTGAACTGGCTTATCGAGAACACGGAAACACTCGACTGAGCGAGAGGAATAACCGTGAAAAAGACCTCGTTGATAACCCGTTGCTCGAGCGGCGTCGGTCAACATTTCGCTCAGTCTATCGCCGCGCGAGGCGACCAACTGGTAGCGACAGCTCGCAACCCGAAGGCCCAGCGGTTCCCGGACACGGTGCGCGTGTGTGCGCTGTACGTCACACGCACAGAACCGCCATTGCCCCTGCCCTTGGGACCCGTCGCCTATGGAATCGCCGATCGCAAGCTGGCTGCGTTCAGCGCGGACATCCACTCATGGCGTCACGTCGCCATCTCCAACAACTTCGATTGAAATTCGGCTGGCACCGGCTGGACGGCGCCATGCCTGCTTACCAGGGAAATCAAATGGAAATTGGAATCATTGGTTTGGGCGCGATGGGCCGGGAAATCGCTCGCAATCTGGTCGCTGCCGGTCACTCCGTCAACGCCTGGAACCGTTCGGGCGGGAATGTCGAAGGTGTACGCATGGTAGAGACGCCTGCGCAAGCGTTGCAGGCGGACATGGCCTTGACGATGCTGTCCGACGACTCGGCAATCCGCGACGTCCTGCTTAGCGCGAATCTGCTGTCTCAGGCACGTCCCGGCCTCGTGCATGTCGTGGCTTCAACAATCTCCGTGGCATTCGCGCAGGAACTGGTGGCGATTCATCGCGCGGCAGGTGTCGCCTATTTGGCGGCTCCCGTGCTCGGGCGGCCGGATGCCGCCGCCAAGGGCGAACTCAACGTCCTCGCCGCTGGCGCGCCTGGCGCGTTGGAAAAAGTGAAACCGGCGCTGGATGCCATCAGCAAAAAAGTTTGGCACATGGGTGATGAACCGCCCACGGCCTATGCTGCCAAGATCGCCTGCAACATGATGATTACGATGGCAATTGAGGCAATGGCGGAAGCCGTGGTGCTAACGGAGACGAACGGACTTTCGCGAGAGCGCTTCTTCGAATTGATTCTGGGCACGCTGTTCGGCAGTCGCCCCTATCAGACCTATTCCGGCAATATTATTCGGAACGATTACCAACCCGGATTCAAGGCAACGCTTGGCCTCAAGGATCTTCGTCTGGCGAAGGCGGCCGCCACCGATGCGGCTCGCGTGCTCCCGATGCTTGATGTCGTTCACGGCCGAATGCGGGACGCCGTGAACGCGGGTTTCGGTGACCGTGACTGGTCCGCAATTGCGAAGTTGACAATCGATCACGGCTAACGGGGTAGCGTAGATCCGTTTATGGGTGGCATCCATTGCAGGTTTGTGGCGGCACAAGGCCACCCGTACCGTTACTGTGCTAGCCGGGCCCAGACTACTATGTGCCACCCGCAGCCAGCGGTGTGGGACCAACGACTGATGTCATTCCGGAAGCAGTCATCTCGTTCGCCTTCGCTCGACCGTCCCTTGTGCGGCGTCATCGGCCGTTGATGTCCGACAACAATCGACACAAAACCGCCGCTTCAACCGAGAGCCTTCCACCAAGGTCGTTTCGATGGGCCAGGGCTGTCGCGCTCAGGCGTTGTCCGACAAATGCTCCCTGTCGCGGACGTGTTTGTTGCGGCGACGATTGCCTCGTTTGAAATGCGATACAGCTCCTCTGACAAGCGTTCGTATGTCGCTTGATCTTCGCCGTCGAAGCCGAGGTCATTCCACGACCCCATGCCGCCGAAGACCCACGCGGATTGCGCCGCCGAAAGGAGTTGGATCGCCTCCCGCGGGATGAGCGAGGGGTTGGCAAATTCCTTATGAAAACCGTGAGCAGGCGACTCTGTTGCAAGATCCCCCAGGCCTCCGGCAAAACAAGCGGCGAAGCCGTCCAGACCCTTGCGCGTAGCGAACGCCTGGATCTGTACTAAAACATCTCGAAACCGGTCGCGAAGCGCTGCAAGATCGATCTGCTCGACTTCGGTTGGCGGCCGATCCATGGCCACTCTTCCGTAGGTCACGCGCCATATCCGCCGGTCCGGGGCCTGCTGGTCGCCGATCGCCCAGCGCGCCACCCATTGGTCTGACCGATCCGGCTTGTTTGCCTGCACGGACCATTGCCCGCCGCCGCCAATGAAGCCCACCAGCATTCTGTCGGTAACTTCCGCCCCATCAACATTGGCATGATTCGACGGCTGACGCGACATGCGCAATTCCGTAAAGCCATCCTCCTTCAATTGCCGAAACCATTCGGTCGGGTCGGCGGCCACTTGGGTTTCCGACCATCCGGCCGGCGTCTCGTCGAGATCGACGAAGCGAACGAATTCGCAGAAGCGATTCGCGCTGTGCTCCATCCCCAAGCCAGACGATTCAACCCCTCGCAGCACTGCGTTCCCTTCGAGAACTAACGCAACGACGTGAGCGATGGTTCCTTGCATATTTTTCCTCGGACGTCACCAAAAGTGCAGTACGTTACACGCGATCGACTATCTGTATTTTAGTTAGGAAACTTAATAAAATTCGTTCATGAGAAGAGAGAATTTGCGTCGTCTTCCGGCGCGTCCTGCCGGTCCTGGCAGCAATCTCGACAACGGCATCCCCAACGATTCCCGCCCTTATCTTGACTGACATCATGCTTAGGTGGAAAAGCGTTTGCCACACCGGCGATAGGCGCGCATTCTTTAAAAAATGTCCTTCAGGGTGATCCGAATGAACAGGATACGTTGGGCGTTAGTGGCGGGAATGGCGATCGTGGTGGCCATCTGGCTGGCTGCGCACAGGCAGATCTTCTTTCTGAGCGAAGTTTTTGCGATGCGTCACGAATGGATCCTCGTGACGGGTCTGTTCGCGTTCGCCGCCATGGCGGTTGCGGTGATGCTGTCGGTACGGCCGGTTTCCATCGAGCCGCCGATGGGCGGACTGGACAAGATGTACCGCTTGCACAAGTGGCTTGGCGTGGCCGCCCTGTCGGCCGCCGTCGTGCATTGGTTGTGGGTCAAGGTGCCGAAGTGGGCCGTGGGTTGGGGCTGGCTGGTGCGTCCTCCCCGAGGGGCGCGTCCGCAACTGGAAGGCGTGGAGGCTTTTTTTCGCCAGCAGCGCGGCCTCGCAGAGACGATGGGCGAATGGGCCTTCTATGCGCTGATCGTGCTTGTCCTGATCGCGTTGATTCGACGCATCCCTTACGGCTACTTCCGGTACACGCACCGGCTGATGGCCGTCGTTGCCCTCGTGTTTTGCTGGCATGCCGTCGTGCTGACCGAGTTTCGCGATTGGTCCAATCCGGTTGGCTGGTTGACGGCCCTGCTCGTGGCGGGCTGTGTCGTAGGGGCGATCGTGGGTCTGTTGGGCCACATCGGACGGCGTCGGCAGGTATCGGCGCGAATTACCGAGCTCGAACGCTTCGAGCACAATCGCGTGCTCAAGGTCGTGTTGCATGTGCAAAAGCCATGGCCCGGCCATCAACCCGGCCAGTTCGCCTTTGTGACCTTTGATCCCCGGGAGGGGGCGCACCCCTTCACCATCTCGTCCGCCTGGACCGGTGACGACACGCTGACCTTCCTCATCAAGGGCGTGGGCGACTACACGCGCCGTTTGCCGGACACCCTGCAGGTCGGCGGCCACGCCAAGGTCGAAGGGCCTTACGGAACCTTCCAATTCACGGGACCTCAGCAGCGCCAGATCTGGATCGGCGCCGGTATCGGCATCACGCCTTTCATCGCACGCCTGAAAGCGTTGGCCGTCGAGCACGACAAACGCAAGATCGACCTGTTTTACGTGACCCAATTGCCCGATCCGGTATTCGTGGAAAGGCTGCAAAAGCACGCGGAAATGGCCGACGTTACCTTGCACCTTCACATCAAGGGACGAGATCCGCGCCTGACGGGCGAGGTCGTTCGGGAAGTGTTGCCCGACTGGCAGTCCGCCAGCATTTGGTTTTGCGGACCTGCCGGCATGGGCGAATCGCTCCAGGCCAACATGCAGAAGTGGGGCCTGGATGCGGCGGCCTTCCACCGGGAATTGTTTGACATGCGTTGAACGACGGGGCGCCGTGCCGAATGCCGTCGCCGCCAGTCCCACCCCATCGATGAACCTTACGCCGGCTCGCCGGCGCAGGTCTTCAGCGCCGCGATGAACGCCGAAGCGAGCGGCGAGAGCGGGCAGTCCTTGCGCCATGCCACGCCCATCGGGGCGGGCAATCTCGGCGAACGCAGCGACAGGATCGACACCTCGCCCTTGTCGCGCAGCGTACGGGCGAGCCGACTCGGCAGCACCGTCATTGCATCGCATGACTGCAACATGCCCAACGCGAGTGGGATGGAAAACGCCTCGACGATCACCGCCGGCCCCTGCACGCCATCCGCGAGGAACTGCGACTGAATCGCGTGGCTGATCGGCGATTCCTTCGGTGGCAGCATCCCGGGGTATTTCGCCGCCTCGCGCCACGTCAACGTCGGCGCCTTTGCCAGTGGATGACCGCTGCGACAGATCACAAGCAGTTCCTCCTCGAACAGCGGCTCGAGATTGACCGCCGAGCGGAAATACTCCGGCACGAGACGTCCCACCACCAGATCGAAACTCCCGTCGTGCAAGCCGGCCGCCAGGCCGAACGAGCCGCTCTCGCGCACAGTAATGACACACCGGGGATCCGACTGCGCAATCAGGGCAATGGCCTGCGGCAGCAATTGCGGCATTGCGACAAAGAGCGCGCCCACGGCAAGACTCTGCCGATGCTCGTTCATCAGATCGCGAAGCTCGTCCTCGGCGGACCGAAGATTTCCGAGGATCAATCGCGCATGGCGTGCCAGCGCACGCCCGAACGCCGTCGGCACCACACCGGCCGCCGTGCGCTCGTAAAGCTTTACGCCGAGCAATGCTTCGAGCCCCGCCAGCGTCTTCGAGAGCGCGGCGCGCGTGAGGTTCAGATGATCGGCGGCCTTCGCCAGACTATGCGTCTCGTCGAGCACGGCCACGACCTGAAGGTATTTGAGCTTGAGGCGCGACGGCGGCGCCTGACCGGTACTGACATTCATTTTCAATCTCCGACGGCACATTGACCGCAAGTCAGGCGCCCTTCCCACTCAACGCCGCAAAGGCGGCACGCTTGCCTGACCGACATCCTCTCACCGGTCTCGCGAGCGCGTGCTCATCACGTCAACCCGAGGTTGATGGCCCGTTCCAAAAATTCACCGGACGGGAGTTGCACCGAACCTAGAATCATTTCCCACAGCCACAGTGTGCCGACGGACGACTCCCGGGGCTGGGGTCTGCGCCTCCCAGGGCATACGGGCCGCAATGCATTCAATATGTTTAGGTTTCAATTATATAGATTTAAAACACAACGCAATCCAGCCCCCTGAACACAACTCGGGGATGCGACCAATGCGTAGCGGGCCATGCCTACCGGCGAATGCCATGCGAAAGCTGTCTTTGTGAAGCATCCAAAACCATTCAGGGGAGACAACGTGAACTTTCATGGCATTGGGACGCGCTCGCTCGTCGCCGCGGGCCTCGTGGGTGGCGCATTCGCCACAACGGCATCGGCACAGAGCAACCTCGAAATCAGCGGCCTGCTCGGCGCGGGCGTCGGCTATACGAGCAACGTTGACGGCGGTGCCGCCGTCACGGCAAATCCGGGCGTGTTGCGCCCGAACGCGGTGATCATTCGCGGCGCAGAAGACCTCGGCGATGGCCATCGCGCCGTCTTTTACCTCGGTACGCTGTTCAGCATCCTCAATGGCAACGTGTTCGGCGGACCGGCCGCGCTCTTCTCGCGCGAGTCGTATGTCGGGTTGGCGAATCGCCTTGGCACGCTGACCGTCGGCAACCAGCGCGACTTCATGTTCGACAGCCTCACGTTGAACCGCTATCCGGGCAGCTTCTTCGAAGGCGCGTATGCCGCGCACCAGGGGCCGTTCCCGAGATTCGGCGTCTCGTATTCCCCGCAAGGATCGTTCGACTTCGATCGCGTCAACGGTGAAGCGATCGCCAATACGGTCAAGTTCAAGAGCGCCGATTTCTCTGGCCTGACGTTTGGCGCCATGTACGGTTTCGGTGGCGTGGCGGGCAGCTTCGGGCGGTCGAGTGCCACGAGCGTCGGCGTCAATTACGAGCGCGGCAACGCGGGCATCGGCGCGGCATACACCATGGTCAAGGCGCCGCAAACGAACAACGGCCACGACGGCATTCGCAACATCGGACTCGGCCTTCGCTACGGCTTCGACAAGCTCACGATCTCCGGCCTCGCCACCGTATCGCGCAACACAGCCACCGGCGCACAGATCGACGTGTTCGACGTCAGCGCGGGCTACGACTTCACGGCGGCGTGGTATGCGTCGGTGACTTACAGCTACATGCACGGCAACGCGCAACTCGACAACCATCGCGCCAATCAGGTGACGTCGCTCATCGGCTATCGCTTCTCCAGGCGCACGACCGTGTATGTCGATGCCGCGTATCAGATCGCCTACGGCGAGGGCGCCAAAGCGCAGGTGAACGCGTCGACGGGGCCATCGGGCAATGACCGTCAGTTCATCGGCACGCTCAGCATCCAACACACTTTCTGAGGCAATCCCGCCCAAGGAGGCAGCACATGAAGGACGAAATACAGCAAGGACGGCGCGATCTGCTAAAGCTTTGCGGCGCGCTCGCCGGCAGTACCGTCGCGCCCGCATTGCTGGCGCCCGTTTCCGGGATCGCACGCGCGGCGGACACCGGCAAGGCGTCGTCGGACGACGAATACATTCTGCGCGGGGGTTACGTGTTGACGATGGACTCGTCGCTCGGCGAACTCCCATCTGGCGATGTGCATGTGAAGGCGGGAAGGATCGTCGCCGTTGCCCCACGCATCGACATGCGGGACGTGCGCATCGTCGACGCGAGCCGCAAGATCGTGATGCCGGGCTTCGTCGACACCCATCAGCACCTGTGGACGAGCGTGCTGCGTGGTTCGCTGCGCGGCGACGATCCGAAGTTCGGCTATTTCCCGAGCAAGGCGCGCGCCGGCGCGGTCATTACACCGGACGACTTCTACCACTCGGTGCGTTTTGGTGTGGCGCAGAACCTCGCTTCGGGCATCACGACGGTGCACGACTTCTGCCATAACGTGCCGTCTCCCGCTCACGCGGATGCGGACATGCAGGCGCTCGAGGATCTCGGTGTGCGCGCGCGCTTCTCATACGGCAGGTTCGGCGCGCCGTCGACCCGACCGATGGACTGGCGGGACGTTGAGCGCGTGCGTCAGACCATCGTGCCGAAGCGCCCGCGTCTGACGCTGGGGGTGGTCGTCGCGCCGACCACGGATAGCGACGGCATGATGCGCCAGAGCGTTTTCGACGATCTGAGCGTGTCGATGGCACACATCCGGGCCATGAATCTGCCTTACACGCTGCACTACGGGAATCTGACGCATGGCATCGTCGATGTCATGGCAAGGCATGGATGGCTTGGCGCCGATCTGCTGCTCGTGCATCCGCAGGGCTTCTCGGCAGCCGAGCGCGAAATGCTCGTCGCATCGAATGTCAATATCAGCATCGCACCGGTCATCGAGCTGCAATATTCGACGGTGCGAAGTGGCTACACCCAGTTCGCGGAAATGGAGACACTTCACGCGCGCATGGGGATCTCGATCGATTCGTCCGCGGCGTCGGCCAACGCGAACTTCTTCAATGAAATGCGCGCGTTGTTGTGGGCGCACAAGGCGCGTGGCACGCAGGTGCCGCTCACCCCGCGCCGACTGGTCGAACTCGCGACCATCGACGGTGCGAGAGCCCTAAATCTCGCCGACCGCACGGGTTCGCTCACGCCGGGCAAGCAGGCCGACATCATTCTCGTTCGCATGGACGATCTGGATATCGCACCCGTGGTCGATCCGTTCAACTCGCTGGTGTACTCGGCGCAGCCCGACAACGTGGACACGGTGATTGTGGACGGTCGCATGCTGCGCCGGGACGGCAAGTTCGTGTCGATCGACACCGATGAGATCATTCGCGACGCCACGCGGTCGGCAGAACGCCTGAGGAAGGCGGCGGGACTGGCATGAGCGGACGGATTGCCGATCGCACTATCGCATGGGAACTGTAGTGTTACCATATGCGCCCTATTGGCGATAGCAACGCTAAATCATTGATTTTCCTGCGTGCGTAGCGGTGTTGAATCGGCGCTGCGGGAGCTGCGAAGCGCCCGGGGGGGCGTGCGACAGGCATGGCGTCGAAGCGATGTTGAAGCAATCGGCAACACCGACGCGGGACGGAAACTGGAGAAGGCCTTGATGCGTATTCAAGGCCTTTTCTTTTACCCAACGCACTTTTTTGATTGAAGGGAACACCATCTTGGCATCATCGGAACACGATCAGCACCGCGACGGCGGCAAGGCGGGCGCGCCTGCGCCGGGCGAATTGCGCCGCACGTTGTCGGCGCGCCACCTGACGATGATCGCAGTGGGCGGGTCCATCGGGACCGGCCTGTTCGTGGCCTCCGGCGCCACCATCGCGCAGGCCGGGCCCGGCGGCGCCTTGCTCGGCTACGTCCTGATCGGCCTCATGGTCTACTTCCTGATGACGAGCCTCGGCGAACTCGCGGCGGCCATGCCGGTCTCGGGCTCGTTCTCGACGTATGGCGCACGCTACGTCGAGGAGGGATTCGGCTTCGCGCTTGGGTGGAACTACTGGTACAACTGGGCCGTCACCGTGGCGGTCGATCTGGTGGCGGCGCAACTGGTCATGGCGTACTGGTTTCCGCATGTGCCCGGCGTGTATTGGAGCGCGCTGTTCCTCGCCATCACCTTCGGGCTCAACGCGCTGTCGGCGCGCGGCTTCGGCGAAGCGGAATTCTGGTTCGCGCTGATCAAGGTGATCGCCGTGCTGGCCTTCGTGGCGATGGGCGTGATGATGCTGCTCGGCATCATCCGTGGCGGTGAAGCCGGCGGAGCGGTCAACTGGACGGTGGGCAACGCACCCTTCGCGGGGGGCTTCGCCGCATTGATCGGTGTGGCGATGGTCGTGGGCTTCTCCTTCCAGGGAACCGAACTCATCGGCATTGCCGCGGGCGAATCCCAGGACCCCGCGCGCAATCTGCCGCGTGCCGTGCGTCAGGTGTTCTGGCGCATCCTTCTGTTCTACGTGGCGGCCATTCTGGTCATCGGCCTGCTCATCCCGTACACGGACCCGCATCTGTTGCGCAACGACGTGACCGACATCAGCGTGAGCCCGTTTGCCCTGATCTTCGAGCGCGCCGGGCTGCTGGGCGCGGCGTCGATCATGAACGCCGTGGTGCTCACATCGGTACTCTCGGCAGGCAACTCGGGCATGTACGCCGCCACCCGCATGCTCTACAGCCTGGCGCGCGACGGCAAGGCCCCGCGCGTGTTCGCTCACGTGTCGCGCAACGGTGTGCCCCTCTGGGCGCTGTTCGCCACCGCCGCCGTGGCCGCGTTGTGCTTCTTCACCTTCGTGTTCAGCCCCAACGCGGTCTACATCTGGCTGCTCAACACGTCCGGCATGACCGGCTTCATCGCATGGCTGGGTATCGCCATCAGTCACTACCGGTTCCGTCGCGGCTATCTGAAGCGGGGCGGCGATCTGGCCAACCTCCCCTACGTGTCGCCGTTCTTCCCTTTCGGACCGATCTTCGCATTCGTGCTGTGCCTCATCATCACGCTGGGACAGAACTACGAGGCGTTTCTGCAAGACCGGATCGACTGGGGTGGCGTGGTTGCCACCTACATCGGCATTCCGCTGTTTCTCCTGATCTGGGCGGGTTACCGACTGGCGCGCCGCACGCGCTTCGTGAAGTACGCGGACATGAAATTTCCGGACGCGCGTCCGCGCCCCCGACAAACGCCCCCGATTTCCGACGCGGCGCCCGAGATGTCCTGAGCACGGGGTCGGCTGCGCTGAGGCCCTTCTGAAAAAGCCCCACGGGTCCTTCGACGCGTGGGGCTTTCAATTGCGGGCAGCGCTCGTCGGCGCCGGGACTAGTGACTGATCATCCAGGGCCTGCCGCCGGGGCGCTTGAGGCCCCCGGGCGCGTCTTTGCCCGCGCCCGCGAGCGTCGCCTTTGCGCCCGAGCAACAACTGCACCCCGGCCGGTGGTGAGGCGCCGGGCCATCGCGCGACTGGCGCGGTGCATTGGCCGCCCGCTCGTTCGTCGCGTGCGCGGCGCGGCTTGCACTGCCCATCAATGCCAGCGACGGTGCCGTCACCACGCGTGTTCCCTCGTTACCGCAGTCCGGGCAATGGCATGCGGCGTCGCGATCGGCAATGCGTCGCATCACCACGAACGGACCACAGTCCGCGCATTCGAAATCGTAAATCGGCATGTTGTCGTCCTCCGTCTGTCGCGATGCATCACGACTTCACGAGATCGGGGGAGCACGGCATGTCCACCCCACCCACCCCGCTCTTCACGTGCTGGATCGGCCCATCGGCATTCGGACGAATGTCGAAGTCGAAGATCTGCGTGGGCAGCCACAACGTGGCGCACGCATTCGGAATATCGACGACCCCGCTGATATGACCCTGCACCGGAGCGCATCCGAGCAGCGAGTAAGCCTGCGCGCCCGAGTAGCCGAACTTCTTCAGGTACTCGATCGCATTCAGACATGCCTGACGGTAGGCCACGGTCACGTCGAGATAGTGCTGCCCGCCCTGCTCGTCGACGGAGATGCCTTCGAAGATCAGATAGTCGTTGTAGGCGGGCGTGATCGGACTCGGCTGGAACACCGGATTGCGAATGCCGTACTTCGCCATCCCGTCCTTGATGACATTCACGCGCATGTGCACCCATCCGGCCATTTCGATCGCGCCGCAGAACGTGATCTCGCCGTCGCCCTGGCTGAAGTGAAGGTCGCCCACCGACAGACCCGCGCCATCCACATACACGGGAAAGAATACCTTCGACCCGCGCGACAGATCCTTGATGTCGCAATTGCCGCCATGCTCGCGCGGCGGCACGGTGCGCGCGCCGGCGGCTGCGGCCTTGTCCCGGGCCGCCCCCGTGAGCTTGCCCATGTGCGCGGTCGCGGCAAAGGGGGGATTCGCCAGCGGAGGTACGCGTTGGGGGGCCGTCGCGATCAGGCCGGTCTCGCGCGCGTTCCAGGTTTCGAGCAGCTTGGGGTCGGGCAGACAGCCGATCAAGCCCGGGTGAATCAGGCCGGCAAAGCTCACGCCCGGAATGTGACGCGAACTCGTGTACAGCCCGTGGAAATCCCAGATCGACTTCTGCGCGTGCGGGAAATGATCGGTGAGAAATCCGCCACCGTTCGTCTTCGAGAAAAAGCCGTTGAAGCCCCACTGACTGTCCGGCTTGGCTCCGATGTCCAGCAGATCCACCACCAGCAGATCCCCGGGCTCCGCCCCCTTCACGCCCACCGGCCCTGACAGGAAGTGCACGATCGACAGGTCGATGTCGCGCACGTCGTCCGCGCTGTCGTCGTTCTTGATGAAGCCGCCCGTCCAGTCGTAGGTCTCGAGGATGAAGTCGTCGCCGGGCTTGACCCAGCACGCCATCGGAATGTCCGGGTGCCACCGATTGTGCACTTGCTCGTTCTCGTATGCGGACTGGTTCAGGTCGACCTTGATGAGGGTTTCAGCCATGCGCTCGCTCCTGGTTTCAAATGCCGGCGGAAGACGCCGACGATCTAATGGGCGCCATCCGGCGCCGGTTTTGCAAACAGAGGTGTTCGAGGACGTACGGACATCGAGGGCAAATTACTTTGCACTACATCGGATCAAAGCATAAACCGGCGCATGCGCCAGACATTAATTCTTTTACTATCGTCTCGCGATCCTAATTGATATTTGGATGCCGTGTCGTGCGCAGCGCCCGACCGGACGACACATTCAGAATTGGCGAAATCGGATAGCGAATTCGCAGGATGAGGTGCGATAAGCATGGCAGCGTGAGCCGTTCGCTGCCAAGGAGATCGCGATATGCCGCCGTTGCCCATCCCGGATATCAGTCTGGTACCGCCGTCCGACATGGAAGAGTCGTGCCGCTCGAGCGCGACGCCTGACATCGGATGGCCACTCGATGGCGTGGGCAACGTGCCCGAACCGGCCTGGCCACTCCCTTTCCCGCCGGTGTCGGCGGATACCGATACGGCATTTCAGTTCCAGACGGACTTTCTCGGGTTCGCGCATGACGTGCCGGACGACTTCATGGCGCATTGGGCGCGGGCGGTGCGGCACGGCGCCGGCACGCCTGGTTGGCAGGCGTTCGTCGGGTACTGGCTGGCGAGAATGCCTGGTGACGACAAGCGCCACGCGCTCTTCCTACGTCTGATCCGCAACTTTGATCGGCTCGAAATCCATCTGCGGCTTTCGGCACTGGAGTGCATGCTTACGGATGGACCCGCTGGCCGTGCCGCGGTGTTGCGCCATTGGCGACGGCTTGGACTCGGGAGGTTCGCGCGAGCACATTGGGCGGCGGTGCGTCGCCTGTTGCGCGACGCCGCGATGGCGCGGTGAGCCGGGGCGCTGCCGGTGCCGTTGAGGCGGGGCGATTTCCCACGAAGCGCACTAGGCCTAGGCGCAGCGCGGTACCGAATCCGAAAGTCGCGTGAATGCAACTCAAAGGGCGACGTCGGTCTGGTGACAGGATGGCTTCTCTGTTGACCCTTTGGAGATCGACCATGGATCCCGCCCAGAACACAGGATTTTCGCCCATTCCCTTTTCCGCTCATGACGTTCGCGGCGCCGAAGGCCCGATGCCGGGCGCCGAACCGTCTCGCGGATTCGCCGGCAGCTTGACTCGTGTCGGTCACTCGCCAGCGGATGTCGCAATTACATCAGGCGCCACCGAGTCAGCGCTGATCGAGATGGCCTTCGGGAATTTGTGCCGGGCGCTCACAGTTGAAACGCTTTACGTTATGAGGATGTGTTCGGACTTGCGGATATTGCGCGAGATGCTTTGCGCAAGGGGGGAGCCTCCGGAAGCTGCGGCTTTACGTATGTTCGATACGCTGAATCGGCTGGATCCGCGGGACGTGCTCCGGGCATTCAAAATCCTGATTCGACTACCGCTGTACGACAACACGCCGCTCGATTTGCACGCGGTCGAGGCGAAGACCTACAACTGGAACTGGATCAATCAGTTTCCGCATAGCCTGTGGGTTCCGATGCGCGAAGCCGTGCGTGGTGCCATCGAAGGTGGCATCCCGAATGCGGTCCCTCACCCAGGCAATCACCCAGGCAATCACCCAGGGGCGTGACGACGCCAAAAAACGAAAAAGGCAGAAGACCTTTCGATCTTCTGCCTTTTTTAACCTTGGTGCCGACGGCGAGACTCGAACTCGCACAGCTTTCGCCACTACCCCCTCAAGATAGCGTGTCTACCAATTTCACCACGTCGGCTTTGTCCTGCAAGGGAGCGCGATTGTAACGGGAAAATCGACTTTTGTGAATGCCTCGCTCACGAAATCCCCTGCCGCCCGCGCCGGTTCCCTTCAGGCGGCGAGCCGCTTCGTGCCGCCGACGACGGACAACGACGGCGCATGTGCACCCCCCGGGCCGCGCGACTCGAACGACTGACTGTCGCGCAGGCGGAAGCGCGCCACGGTCTCGGCCAGCATGCGGGCCTGTTCGCTGAGCATGGCCGACGCCGCCGCCGACTCCTCCACCAGCGCCGCATTCTGCTGCGTGGCCTGATCCATTTCCGAGACTGACCGGTCGATCTGGCTGATGCCGGTGCTCTGCTCGGTCATCGCCCCGTGGATCTCGCTCACCAGACGCTGCACGCGGGCAATGCCGTCGACGATTTCATGCATCGTCGTGCCCGCCGCCTGTACCCGCTCGGTGCCGCTTTTCACGTTTTGCACCGACGTCTCGATGAGCGCCTTGATCTCCTGTGCGGCCGCCGCGCTGCGCTGCGCCAGCGTACGCACCTCGCCGGCCACCACGGCGAAGCCGCGCCCCTGCTCGCCCGCGCGGGCGGCTTCGACCGCCGCGTTGAGCGCGAGAATGTTGGTCTGGAAGGCGATGCCGTCAATGACGCCAATGATTTCCGTGATGCGCTCCGACGATTGCGTGATCGCGGCCATGGTGCCGACGGCGTCGGTCACCACCTGGCCGCCGCGGGCGGCGGCGGCGCTCGCGTCGTTGGCCAGACGCGTGGCGTGTTCGGCCGTGTCGGCGGTTTGTTTCACGCTGGAGGTGAGTTCCGTGAGCGCGGACGACGTCTCCTGCAGCGAACCGGCCGAGGCCTCGGTGCGCTGCGACAGGTCGCGGTTGCCCATTTCGATCTCGCTGGTGGCCGAGGTCATCGACGACACGCCGGAGCGCACGTCGAGCATGACCGAACTGATCTTGTCGACGAAGGCGTTGAACGACTTCGAGATCTGCGCCACTTCGTCGTGACCGATCACGTCCAGACGCTGCGTCATGTCCCCGTCGCCCGAACCGATGGTGTCCATCGCGTCGCGTACGATCGACAGGCGCTTGAAGGCGCGCGACGTGAAGATCGTGGCGATGACCAGCGCGAGCAAGGTCAGCACCACCAGCGTGACGACCGTGGCGGTGAGCACCCGCGTCAGGCCGGCGGTCGCTTCCGCGCGGTCGAGTGCCACCACGAGGTACCAGTCGGTGCCAGGAATGCGCTTCGCCCGGAGCAGCTTCGGTGCGCCGGCGAGCGTCATTTCCACCGGCGCCGCCCCATTGGCGGCCATACCCGGCAGCGATTCGGCGGTCAGTTGGGGGGCGACATCGGTCGACGGCTTGAGCGAAAACTTGTTGTCCGGATGGGCGATCACCTGCCCGTCGCTGGCGACCACGAGCGCAAGGCTCGACGGCGTGGGATGCACTGCCTTGATGATGTCCTGCACGCCGGTCAGGGCGACCGCACCGCTCACGGCGCCGGTGGTTTGGCCGTCGCGCACGATTGGCGCGGTGAAGGCCACGTACGGAATGCCCGTCGACGAATCGCCGTATGGCTTAGTGACGGTGAGTTTGCCTGCCGAAACGGCACTTTTGTACCAGGGGCGTGCGGTCGGGTCGTAGTCTGCCGGCGTGGGCGCTGTGGAGAAGAAAGTCTTGTCCGACCAGCCTACGCTGGTGATCGGAAAGTCGTTGGTCTTGCCCATGAGCTTGACGAGCCCCGCGGGATCGCCCTTCTCCACGACCTGCGACGTAGCCACGACAGCCTGGGCCTTGTCGGCCGACCAGCGATCGATGGCGCTGGCATTGCCGTCGGCCACGGCCGAGAGTGTATCGTCAATGCTCGACATCATGCTCCCGCGCACGATCACGTAGGTCGTGACGCCTGAGAGAATCAGCGCGCCCACCACCGTCAGGCAGGCAATGAGCAGAATGCGGGTTCGCAAGGAAGTGACTTTCATGGGCGATCTTCGATAGGCCCGCATGCGAGCCGTGGGGTCGGGGGGGCAACCGTTCGGCGCGGGGCTTGCGGTGCCCTCGCGTGGAGACAGTGCTGCGCTACTCCCTTCGCTTACGGCCGCGCGGAGCACGAACTTTAGTGAGCGAAAGTCAATGCGCCCGCGTTGCGTTTCAACCGTCGATGCCGAGGCGCGCACCGGGCCCCCCGTGATTCGCGCGCTCGACTCGCCCGGGCGCGCTCGCTTGCTTTTCGTTGATGTTTCGCGACCGCCCCCGCACCGCCCGAACCCGGGCGGGTTCGTCTCATTGCGGGTCGTCGACGAAGGGCGATCCCGTATCGCGCTTGCCGCTGCGAAGCGCCAGGCGGGCCTCGTTCGCGAGGGCTTCGTAGCGCTTGCGAAAGCGCGCGAGCTCCTTCTCGTCGAGCTCCTCGAGATCGAGCAAGGCGTTGTGCGCCCCTTCCATGGCCCGGATCAGCTCATCGAGCTTGATGTGCATCGCCGCCGTGTCGCGGTTCTGGGTGTTTTGAATGAGGAAGACCATCAGGAAGGTCACGATGGTCGTGGACGTATTGATGACCAGTTGCCACGTATCGCTGTAGTCGAACATGGGGCCGGTGACGGCCCAGAGAAGTACCAGCGACACCGCCAGCACGAACGCTGACGGTCGTCCGGTGACCGTGGAGAGGTAGCTCGAAAACTTCGAAAACCATCGGCTGCGCATGGCTGTCTCCTGTCGTCGAAACAATTGCCGAATGATGGCATGAACGACGGCCCCGCCGATAAGCGGCTGTCGTCGCTCGCGATCGCCGAATACGGCCAGCGGAACACCCCGCGAATATCCCAAGCGTTTTCGATGGGTGGCCCAATGCCAAAGTCCGGCGTCGACAACTTAAAGTGTGCCGCGTTTTCGGTGCCAATCTGAAATACCAACTTACCGGAGGAGTCGAATCATGGGCATTGTTTCAGAGATGGAAGTGCGCGGCATCCCGCCTGCTCCGGCGTTCATCGAGCCGCATGCGCCGGCGCAGGGTGGCGTCGCCGGCGATCTGTCGCGCGTGGCGCATTCGTCCACCGCACGTTTTGAGAACGACGCCGCATCACTGCGAACGCGCAAGGGCGCCTCGGTTGCCGGTGCCGCAAGCATCGATTCCGTGGAAGTCGCATACACGGAATTGCGCAAGGACTGGCATGCGGCGGCGAATAGCGAGAGCAGATGGTCATCCATGCGGGCGGTTCGGGTCCCCGCCTCGTTCAACAGCTTGAGCGAGATCGAGAAACGTCGGTGTGTGCAGTGGATCGTTGACGAGGCCGTCGGACTCAACCGGAACAATTTCTGGAAGGCGCTGATGTTGACGCGCGACCTGGGGCCGTATTACCGAGGGACGATCAGCCGCCGGGACTATAACGACTTCAGCCGCATGGGGTCCTCGACCGGCGCCGACGGCACCTATATTCGCAGCCAGATGACGAGCTATGGGATGGTCAGGGATTACTACGCCGCCGCAATGCCGGCCACGGCTTCGGTCACGGAGGATCAGGAGGATAGCGCTGCGGTAGCGTCGGTACGCTCGGACACTGCGGCCGAAGGCGCCTCATTTCCTGCCGGCGTGCTGATTCGAAGCCGCCTTTGACCCGGCAGTCAAGGTGACGCGTGCCGTTGCCGCCGGGGACCGGCGCGAGGTGAACCTGACGGTTTCGGCACGCTGCGACCCGACATGACGGGATGGCGCTCGAGGTAAATCTGTCGGCCCCTCGGCTGGCCGATCAAGGACCGCTGGCCGCGACGCTCGCGAGATCCGGGAATCGCAGCTGGGTGGCGTGGCAGCCTTCGGCCAGTTCGTCGTCATGCGTCGAAAAGAACACGCAACTGTTCTTGCCCAGCTCGCTGAAGAGATCGATCAGCACGCTGCGCGACGGACCGTCCAGGCCGCCGCTCGGTTCGTCGGCAAGGATCACGCGCGGCGAGCCGAATCGCGTGGCGCTCAGATAGAACTTCCGGCGCGTACCCAGTGACATCTGATCGAACCGCTTTTCCATGTGAGGCATCAAGCCAAAGCGCTCCACCCATTGCAGAACGTCCGCGCTCACATCGACTCGTCGCGCAGCCGCACGCTGCGCAAGAAACCCCATCCCCGTCTGCGCGGGCTCGGTCAGGCAATCGAACGGCACCACGGCCAGCGCGGCTTGCGCGGCGTCCGTCGCGCTCTGCATCGAATGCCCGTCGATCCAAACCCGGCCGCCGTGGGCATCGACCGTGCCCGCGAGCATGCCGAGCAGCGTGGTCTTGCCGCCACCGCCCTCGTCGCGCAATGCGAAGCAGCCGCAGTCGGCCTGAAACCCGAGGTTCTCGAACAGAGTGAAGTCGCCGAAACGTTGGGTGAGATGCGCGAAGCGGAGCAGGGGGCCGGGGCGTGTCATTTCAGATAGGCCTTGATCACGTGGAGGACAGGTGCCAATTCGGCTTCGCGATGCGCTTCATCGGACTCATGAACGAGGTGATCGACCAGATGTCCTTCGATCACCGCGCCCATCAGACCGTTGACGGCGCCGCGAATGGCGGCAATCTGCTGGAGAATCTCCACGCAGTCGCCTTCCTCGCTCAACTGACGCTCCAACGCCTGCGTCTGCCCTTGTATGCGACGCACGCGTGCCAGCAATTTGCTCTTGTCCCGAATCGTGTGCACGGTCTGTCGCGCCCTCGCAATTTTTTGACGATCAATGTGCGAAAAATGCTAACACAAATATACTATGGGGGAGTATATTCGCGGTTCCCTGTTCAACTCGATCGAGCGTGGCGTCATGACGGAGTTCTCGACCCTTCTGCAGCAAGGCAATGCCTGGCTGTTCATCCCGAGCGCGATCCTGCTCGGCGCATTGCATGGTCTGGAGCCCGGCCATTCGAAGACGATGATGGCGGCGTTCATCGTCGCAATTCGCGGTACCGTGGGGCAGGCCGTGTTGCTCGGCCTCGCCGCCACGATCTCGCACACGGCGGTCGTGTGGCTCGTGGCCATGGCCGGCCTGTATTTCGGCCGCAATTGGAACGCGGAAGCTACCGAACCGTACTTTCAACTGGCGTCGGGTGTGCTGATTCTCGGCGTGGCGGCGTGGATGCTCTGGCGCACCTGGCGCGATAACGCTCACGCGCACGGTCACAATCATGGGCACGACCACGACCACGACCACGACCACGACCACGACCACGACCACGACCACAGCCACGACCACAGCCACGGCCACGACCACGACCACGGCCACGACCACGACCATGGCCATGGCCACGGCCACGATCACGGGCATCCCCGCGATCAGCGCCCCGCCCAGCATCCGCATGCATCCGCCCAACCCGCCGGGCTCGCGCTGGCGGCCGATGAGTATCAGGACGCTCACGAGCGAGCTCACGCCCGCGACATTCAGCGGCGGTTCGCCGACCGAAATGTCACCACGGGGCAGATCGTGATGTTCGGTCTGACAGGTGGGCTGGTGCCGTGTCCCGCGTCGATCACGGTGCTGCTGCTGTGCCTCCAGCTGAAGCGCTTTGCGCTGGGCGCAGGCCTCGTGTTGTGCTTCAGCATCGGTCTGGCGCTGACGATGGTGGCCTCGGGAACACTGGCCGCGCTTAGCGTGCGACACGTGTCGCAGCGATGGGGCGGGTTCGGCGAGTTCGCTCGCAAGGCACCCTACGTCTCCGGCGCGCTCATCGTTCTCGTAGGACTTTACGTGGCCTATCAGGGCGCGTCGCATCTGTTCTTCGGCGCTTGAAGCGACGCCAGCCGGGCGGGGCGCATGGACGCCATCGGCGCCGGACCGACGTGTGCGGCGCGTTGTCCCACGGTGTGCAAGAATCGGCCCATCCGGTACCGCTCCGATGAGGCCCCATCATGACCGCTCCGAAGGACATCGCCCCCGAATCCACGGCTGCGCGCGTTGCATTATGGCGCGCACTGCATCTCGAAGCCGACGCGGCCCCGCCCGTGCTCGCCGACGACATCGGACTGAAGCTGCTCGATCCGCCGGACGACTGGCGGGAGCGCGGCGACATGGATCCGACGTTCACGCGCCCGTTTCGGGCGTCCATCGTCGCGCGGGCGCGCTTCATCGAGGACCTCGTGATCGAGCAGGTGCAGCGCGGCGTGAGCCAGTACGTGATTCTCGGCGCGGGGCTCGACAGCTTCGCGCAGCGGCACGCGTCGTTGGCGTCGTCGCTTACGATTTTCGAAGTCGACCGTCCCGGGCCGCAGCGATGGAAGCACGATCGCCTCATCGCGCTCGGCTACGGGGTGCAGGACTGGCTTCGTTTTGTGCCGGTCGATTTCGAAGCCGGGCAATCGTGGCGCGAGGCACTGGTGCGGCACGACTTCGATGCGAGCCGACCGGCCGTGATCGTTTCCACGGGCGTGAGCATGTATCTGTCGCGCGAGGCCAATGCCGCGACGCTGCGCGAGGTGTCGTCCTTCGCACCGGGATCGACGTTGGCGATGACGTTCCTGCTGCCGCTGGAGATGGCCGATCCGGACGTACGCCCCGGGCTGGAGATGGCGGAGAAGGGCGCGCGCGCCAGCGGCACGCCGTTCATCAGTTTCTTCACTCCGGACGCGATGATGGCGTTCGCCCTCGAAAACGGTTTTCAGGATGCCCGGCACATCTCGGCGGCCGCGCTGACCGAGCGATACTTCGCAAACCGAACCGACGGCCTGCACCCGCCGCGAAATGCCGAGGAGCTGCTGATCGCGACGACGTGAGCAATGCGCTCGCGTGCGGCCGACGTTGCCCGATACCGTCCGCCGCCGCATCGCATCGATCCTGCGCTGTGAGGCCGGAACGTTCGCGCTATGCTGCCCGCTGCGCAAGAATCGATACCGCTAACGGAGGCGTGGCATGACATTGACCGAACTTCTCGTTCCGACCTTTTCGCAGATGCTGCGTGGCCTGTCGGCATGGCTCGACAAGGCTGCCGACTACGAAAGCGCGAACGGCAAGCATCCCGATGCGCTCATGACGCTGCGGCTCGCGCCGGACATGTATCCGCTCGCCGCGCAGGTGCGCTTCGTGTGCTACCAGGCGATGGAGCCTGCTTACCGCCTGCGCAGCGAAACGATTCCGCAAGCGCTCGTGACGCTTCAGAAGGAAGGCTGGAATGCGGAACAGCATCCCGGCACGTTCGCCGACGCCAAGGCGTGCCTTGCGAACGCGCTCGCCTTTCTCGACACGCTGGCCGCGAATGCGCTCGACGCCGGTGAATACATCGATATTTCCCTGTCGCTCCCCAACGGTGTCATCTTCGACATGACGGGCGAGCAGTACGCGCGCGACTGGTCGCTCGCGCAGTTCTATTTCCACATCAACACCGCCTACGGCATCCTGCGTCAGCACGGCGTGGAACTTGGCAAGGCCGATTACGTGGCGCACGTGCTTGGGTATCTGCGCCCGGGGACCGCGCCGCAAGGCTAAGGACGTCGCCACACGCTTTGCCGCACCCCTCGCCGCGCGTCATTCCGCCATCAGGAACGGCGGTCCGAAGCGCGTGGCGATGTGCTCCGTCGACTCGAACAGTTCGCGCAGCACCTGGCTCGTGCACGTGGGCTGTACGTACAGATAGAACGCCACATCGGGTAGACGCGGCAGGCCGTCCGCTTCCGAGAGTACGCGCATGTTCGCATCGAGCAGTTCGGTGGTGCGCGCCGTTACGCCCAATCCCGCGCTGATCGCCGCCTTGATGCCCGTGAGCGTGGGCGAGATGAAGCTCGTGCGCCACGCGATGCCCGCTGCGTTCAGCCGTTCGATGGACAGTCGCCGGAACAGGCTCAGTCCGTCAGCCATCACCAGCGGCACCGGCGCCGACGCGTTGAAGATGAAATCGTCCGCGCAGATCCAGACCATCGGCGAGGTCCGGAGCTTGATGCCCGGAAATCCCTCGTCGTAACGTGTGGAGATCGCCAGGTCCAGTTCCTTTTCGCGCAGCGCGTCCATCAGGTGGGGGCTGCGTCCGACGATGATCTCCAACTGCAATTCAGCCGACAGCTTCGAGAGTCGCCGCAACATGCTCGGCAGGATCGAATCGGCGACGTCGTGTGGCGAGCCGATCCGCAACTTCTCCGCGGGACCGCGCGTTTGCATGACCTGCACCGCCTGATCGTTGAGCGCAAGAATCTTGTTCGCATACGCGACGAGCCTCACGCCGTCGGCGGTCATCGTCTTCTGTCGCCCCTGCTTTTCAAACAGGGCGCATCCCATTTCCTGTTCAAGCCGTTGCATCTGCTGCGTGATGGCCGATTGCGTGCGTCCCACCCGCGTGGCGGCCGCCGCAAACGTCTCGTGCTGCGCGATCGCCACGAAGGTGCGCAGCAGGTCGATGTCCAGATTTCGCATGATCGTCGAAGTCGATACTTCAGGGGCGTTAATGTTTCCGGGATAAAAATTAAATTGTTCTCAGGAATTTTGGTGGATAACCTGCCTGACACTCAAGCAATATTTATGTGACCGGGGGCAAAGCCGGCGCCGACCGGTCCCCCGCTAATCGATTCGCCGATCCATGATCGCCCCCAGGATCGCACCCAAGGAGACTCAGGACCATGTGGCAACGACACCTTGCAGCCGCGCTGTTCGCGACACTCGTCGTGACGGGCGTCGCCCGCGCCGATCAACTGGCCGACATCAAGGCGCGCGGCACGCTCGTTTGCGGCACGCAGAACGCGAGCGAGCCTTACGCGTTCCCCGACGCCGCGACGCGCAGGATCGTCGGCTTCGACGTGGACGTGTGCAACGCCCTCGCCAAGGGTCTCGGCGTGAAGCTCGACCACCGCGCCCTGTCGACCGACGCGCGCATCCCCGAACTGAAGACGCGCCGCGTGGACGTCGAGGCGGCCGCCGTGGCGTGGATGCCCGCGCGCGCGGCACAGGTCGACTTCAGCGACCAGTACTTCGTTGCCCCGATTCGCGTGCTGGTGCGCGCCGACTCGCCGGTGCAGACACTCGACCAGCTCGCCGGCAAGAAGATCGCCGCATCGGAAGGCTCGAGTTCGGCGGCCGTGTCGGTCACGCGTCTGCCCGATTCGAACCTGTTGACGTTCCATGACATCTCGTCGGCCTTCCTCGCCCTGCAGCAAGGCAAGGTTGAGGGGCTGGTCGCCGGTCAGCTGATTCTCGCGCGCTTCGCCAACGAAGCGGCCACCAAGGGTGGGCAGCAGTATCGTCTGCTCGCCAAGCCGGTGTTCGAGGAGCGCTGGGGCGTGGTGATGAACAAGGGCGAGCCCGCGCTGCGCGAGGCCGTGAACAAGATCCTGCTCGACTACGACAAGTCGAACGGCCTGCAGGAGAGTTTCGACAAGTGGCTCGGCAGCAAGTCGGTCTACAAGTTCACGCGCGACTACAAGGTCGAGCCGATCAAGGTGCAGTAAGCGAGACGCAGCACAATGTTCGATCTTTCGTTTTTGCTCGACGACGGCTACCTGAAGCTGCTTCGCGACGGGGTACTGACCACGCTGCGGCTGTTCGTGGTGTCGGGTCTGCTGGCGATCGTGGTGGGCATTGTGCTCACCACGCTGCGCGCCCTGCCGGTGAAGCTCTTCAAGGGCTTCGTCATCGTGATCGTGGAGTACCACCGCAACGTGCCGGTGCTGGTGCAGATTCTCGTGTGGTACTTCGGCGTGCCGCAACTGCTGCCTGCCGGCATGCGTGACTGGATCAATGCCGGCAACACCGAGTTCTTCTTCGCCACGGTGGCGCTCGCGCTCAACGCCGGGGCGTTTATCTCGGAAGACCTGCGCTCGGGGCTGCGCGCGATACCGCATACGCAACAGGAGGCCGCGTGGTCGATCGGCCTGACGTACCTCCAATCGTTCCGGTACGTGATCCTGCCGCAGGGGATTCGCGTGGCGTTGCCTGCCCTGCTCAACCAGGCGTTGCTGCTGTTCAAGAACAGCTCGTTGGCAATGGCCATCGGTGTGCACGAACTGCTGTACCGCACGCGTCAGATCGACAACCTGACGTTTCGCACCTTCGACGTGTTTCTGGTGGCCACGATTCTCTACCTCATCGGCACGCTCGCTCTGATGGCGCTCTCCGAGCACTTCGCCAAACGCCGCGCGGCGCCCTCGGGAGTCTGAGCCGATGTACCAGATCCTGCATGATTACTTCGCGTTGTTCCTCGTCGGCAGTTGGCCTAACGGTCCGCTGGGCGGCGTGGCCGTCACGCTCATTCTGTCGGCGCTCGGGCTGCTGATCTCGTTTCCGATCTCGGTGGTGATCGGCATGGCCCAGGTCTCGCCTTGGCGCGCCATGCGCCGCGTGGCCGGCGTCTGGACGCGGCTCGTGCGCGGTATTCCGCTGCTGATGATCATCTTCTGGGCGTACTTCGCCGTGCCGCTGCTGGTGGGCGCCGAAGTGTCGGCCTTCACCACGGCGGTGTGCGCGATCATCGTCTACGAGAGCGCGTTCCTGTCCCAGATCGTTCGCGCCGGTCTCGAAGGGTTGCCGCGCGGCCAGATGGAGGCGGCGCGCTCGAACGGACTGTCATGGCTGCAAAGCATGCGCTACGTGCAGTTGCCGCAGGCGCTCGCGAACATGCTCCCGTCAATCGTCAACCAGTTCGTATCGATCATCAAGGCGACGTCGCTGGCCTACGTTATCGGTGTACCGGAGCTCACCTACTCGGCCGCTCAGGTCAATACGATCGTGCTGACCAAGCCGCTGCAGACGTTCCTCGTGCTCGCAGCTTTCTATTTCGTGTTGTGTTTCGCCATTTCGCGCTTCGCCGGCTGGCTCGAGCGTCGCATCGCCCGCCAGCGCGCGGGACTGGCGTAAGCACGGGTTTCCACAAGGAGAACGCGACCATGTCCATGCTCGCATTCGAGAAAGTCGACAAGTTCTACGGTGAGCATCATGTCCTCAAGGGCATCGATGCCACCATCGGCCGCGGTGAAGTCGTGGTGGTGTGCGGGCCGTCGGGGTCGGGCAAGTCGACGTTGATCCGTACCGTCACGCGGCTCGAGGCCATTCAGAAGGGACGCATTCTCTTCGAGGGCAAGGACGTGAATGCCCGCGACATGAAGCTCAACCAGCTGCGCGCGCGCATCGGTTTCGTCTTCCAGAGCTTCAACCTGTTCCAGAACCTTTCGGTGCGCCAGAACCTGGTGCTCGGGCCGACCAAGGTGCTCGGCATGTCGCGCGAGGCGGCCGAGGCGCAGGCCGAGACGCTGTTGGCCAAGGTGGGGCTCGCGCACAAGATCGACGCCATGCCCGCCAATCTCTCGGGCGGCCAGCAGCAGCGTGTGGCCATCGCCCGGGCGCTGGCCATGAAGCCGCCGCTCATGCTGTTCGACGAGCCGACGAGCGCACTCGATCCGGAGATGGTGCAGGAGGTGCTGCAGGTCATGCGATCGCTGGCCGAGGAAGGGCTCACGATGATGATCGTCACGCACGAAATGGGCTTTGCGCGCGACGTGTCGAGCCGCGTCTGGTTCATGGATCAGGGGCAATTGCTCGAAGACGCACCGCCCGCCGAGTTCTTCAGTCAGCCCAGGCACGCGCGTGCGCAACGCTTCCTCCAGGATGTGTTGCGCCCGTCGCCGACGATCAGCGTGCCACGCGAGGCCGCGACGGTTTGACGGGCCCGCCGGCCCCGATGCCGGCAAGCCCTTGACGACACCCACGAGCGCGTCGCTCCCGAGCGCTTCGAAATAACAAGGTTTCACGGAGAAGACTTTCATCATGTCCACGTCCCAACTTTCCGAACAACGTCAGGCCGCCGTCAGCGACGCCATTGCCGCCATGAAGGCCGCCCTCGCGCCGGCCGGCGAGACACGCCCGGCTTTGGCCGCCGTGCTCGAACAGGTCAAGTCGCTGGCCGCTCGCAGCGCCTTGTGGAGCGAGGCGGACTTTCCGCCGCCGACCGACGGCGAACTCCAGGCGCGTTATCTGATTCATGAAGACGCCGACAAGACGTATGCGCTGTATCTGAATGTCATGCGCCCCGGCAAGAAGATCACGCCGCACAACCACACCACGTGGGCCTGCATCGCGGCAGTGGACGGCGTGGAATACAACTACGTCTATCGCCGTACCGACGACGGCCAGACCCCTGGCGTCGGCACGCTCGAGGTGAGCGAGACCGTGGTGGTCGATCCCGGCAACGGGATCGCACTCGCGTCGGACGACATTCACGCCGTCGAGATCAAGGGCGATGCGCCGATTCGTCACCTGCACATGTACGGCCGCGCGCTCGAGACGCTCACCGAACGCATTACCTTCGACCTCGAGAAGGGCACGTACCAGGTCATGGACATCGGCGTGAAGACTCGCCGCTGATCCGCTGACGCCGCGCCGGACCGGCGCGGCCCGAGGCCCTTTCCAGACGGCGCAAGCGCCACTTGCGCCAAGCGCGACACATCGCTCCTGACGGGCGGTGCGGGTGCGCTCATCCCTACGCTTTGGCAACGGCCGGGCGAAACCAGAGAACCGATACCACTTGATGACTTCGTTCACTCCTCAATTCGTGCCGGCTGCCCGTCTCAAGGCATGGCTGCACGACGGCGCCGAAATCGCCGTGTTCGACGTGCGCGAACACGGTCAATACGGTGAAGCCCATCTCTTCTATGGCGTGACGCTGCCTTACAGCCGTCTCGAACTCGATATCGTGCGGCTCGCACCGCGTCGAGACGCCCGCGTGGTCGTCTACGACACCGACGCGACCGTGGCCGTGCAGGCGGCGCAGCGTCTGGCCGAACTCGGCTACACCGGCGTGTACGTGCTCGAAGGCGGCACCGACGCCTGGCGGCAGGCCGGCTACACGCTGTTCGCCGGCGTGAACGTGCCGTCGAAGACGTTCGGCGAACTCGTCGAGATGGCGTATCACACGCCGCGCGTGACGGCCCGCGAACTGGCGGCGATGCGAGCGCGTGGTGACAACGTGGTTATTCTCGACGGCCGTCCCGTGAACGAGTATCTGAAGATGACGATCCCGTCGTCGATCTGCTGTCCGAACGGCGAACTCGGCTATCGCATTCGCGAGCTCGTGCCCGACACCACGACGCCCATCGTTGTGAACTGCGCGGGGCGCACGCGCAGCATCATCGGCGCGCAGACGCTCATCAATCTCGGCATTCCCAACCCGGTCATGGCGCTGGAGAACGGCACGCAGGGCTGGTATCTGGAAGACTTGCCGCTCGAGCACGGCAGCAAGCGGCGCTATCCGGACACGGTCGCGCCTTCGAGTGCGGCGCAGATGCGCGAGGCGAGCCGTGCGCTGGCCGAGCGCTTCGCGGTGCCCGAAGTCGATGCCGCGACATTCGCGCAGTGGGCCGCCGACCCCACGCGCACGCTGTTCCTGTGCGACGTGCGCACGCCGGAGGAGTTCGCCGCGGGAACGCTGCCGGGCGCGCAACACACGCCGGGCGGCCAACTGATTCAGGCGACGGATCAATATGTCGGCGTGCGTCACGCGCGCGTGGTGTTGTTCGACAACGACGGCGTGCGAGCGCCCATCGTGGCCAGCTGGCTGCGTCAACTGGGCCACGACGCGCATGTGCTGCGCGACGGCCTGTCGAGCGGTGCATCGCTGCCGGTGGGTGCACCGGGCGTAAGCGCCACGTTGCCCGAGATCGACGCCCCCGCGCTCCGGGCGGCGCTGGCCGACGCCGGCGTGGCGGTCGTCGATCTGCGTCCGAGCATGAACTTCCGCCGCGAGCACGTGCCGGGCGCGCATTGGGCGATTCGCCCGCGCGTGTCGGCGCTGGCGGCCGCTTCGGTATTGAATTCGGCGCGCCACGTCGTGCTCGTGGCCGACGAACGGGGCGTGGCCGAGTTGTTCGTTGCCGACTGGCGGCGCGCGCACGCCGGGGACACGCGAACGTTCTCGCTGCTTGCCGGGGGCATCAAGGCCTGGATGGCCGCCGGCTACCCGGTGGTCGGCTCGGCCGACGTCCCGCCCGACGCCGAGTGCATCGACTATCTGTTTTTCGTGCACGACCGTCACGATGGCAACAAGGCGGCTGCACGCCAGTACCTGGCATGGGAGACCGGTCTGCTCGCGCAACTCGACGATGAGGAGCGCGGCGCCTTCCGTGTTGGTGAGTCCGCCGCTTCGAAGTAAGCTGCGCCATGGGCGTGCGCACCGTCGCGGTGGCGCACGCCCCATTTCGCGATTCGTCGATTCTTCCTGTTACGCCACGCCCCCTGACCATGTCCCGACAACCGTCTTCCCAACGCCTTGCCACCCGCCTGATCAAGGGCGGCACGCACACGCCCGTCGTTGGCGGTCACGCCGTCAATCCGCCGGTGGTGCGCGCGTCCACCGTGCTGTTCGACTCGATGGACGACATGAACGATGCCCGTCGCCGTCGCGGCACCGAGCGCATGTTCACCTATGGCGCGCGCGGTAATCCGACCGGCTTCGCGCTGGAGGATGTCGTGGCGGAAATGGAGGGCGGCTACCGCACGCGTCTTTTTCCGACGGGCCTGGCGGCGATCTCGATGGTGTTTCTCGCCTACGTGCGACCTGGCGACCATGTGCTGGTCTCGGATTGCGTGTATCAGCCGCTGCGGCATTTCGTGGAGACATTTCTGAAGCCGTGGGGGGTGCACGTGACATACTTCCGCGCGGATGGCAGCGACGCCGCCGAGCACATGACGGCGCGCACCAAGCTGATCTATGTGGAAACGCCGGGGTCGCTGGTCTACGAGATGTGCGACATTCCCGCGCTGGCCGATCTGGCGCATCGTCACGGTGCGTGGCTCGTGGCGGACAACACGTGGGGCTCGGGCGTGCAGTGCCGACCGCTCGCACTTGGCGCCGACATCTCGGTGATGGCCGCGACGAAGTATCTCAGTGGTCACTCCGACGTCATGATGGGGACCGTCACCACGACGCAGGCCGTGTGGCCCACGCTTTCCACCATGGCCGACGCACAGGGCGTGGCGGTGAGCCCCGACGATGCCTATCTCGTGCTTCGCGGCATTCGCACGCTCGCGGCGCGCTTGCAGATGCACGAGCGCCACGCGCTCGAGGTCGCGCGTTGGCTCGAAACATCGCCCGAAGTGGCACGCGTGTTCTGTCCGGCGCTACCGACGCATCCGGGGCACGCCCTGTGGCAGCGCGACTGCGTGGGCACGAACGGTCTGCTCTCGTTCGAATTCGCCAACGCCACGACCGCGCAGGCGAACCGGTTCGTCGATTCGCTGGCGCTGTTCGGCATCGGGGCGTCGTGGGGCGGTTATGAGAGCCTGGCGACGGTCGTCAATGTGCCGGGTACGCGCACGTGCGAGGACTGGAGCGCGGCCGGCCCCATCGTTCGCCTGCATGTCGGACTGGAAGACCCGCAGGACCTGATCGACGACATGGCGGCGGCGCTGACGGAGGTGTTCGGCTAAGGCATTCCGCTGTCAGGGCCTGGCGCCGTCGAGCGTCGTCAGGATGTGATGCGCGGCGCGGATGCGCTCGTCCATCGCGTAATTCCTGTTCGCCAGCAGCACGATGCCCATCTGTTTGGACGGCACGAACGCAACATATGCGCCGAAGCCGTTCGTCGATCCGGTCTTGTTGACCCAGGCGACCGGTGTCGGCGCCATCGGCGGGGAGAGTTCCCGCACCGGCGTGGCGTTGAGCGCCATGTGCGACGAATTGCCTTCGAGCAGGGCGTCGAGCGTCACGGGATACGGGTATTGCTCCCACACCAGATCCTGCGTCATGGGGGCGTCGAAGTAATAGCCGGTGCGAGTCGTGTAGATCGCATGGCGCAATTTGCGATCGGGTACCGGCTGTCCGAGATTGGCATTGACGAAGCGCAGCAGGTCAGCGGCGGTCGTCTTCACGCCATAGGCTTCCGGTTCGAACAGCGCGGGTGTGACCCGAACCGGCTTGCCGTCCTTGTAGCCCCACGCGTAGTTCGCCTGTTCGGCCTCGGGCACGCGAATGAAAGTGTGCCGCAGATCGAGCGGCTTGAAGACGTGTTCCGTCATTAGTGTCGCGAAGTCGCCTTGCATGGCCCGTGCGGTGAGCCAGCCGAGCGCGCCGATGCTGACGTTTGAGTACGTGCGCACGGTCCCGGTCGGCTTCGCGGGCTTCCACGCCTTGAGGTAGTCAGTGATCTGGTCGGTCGTACGGACGTTGTCGGGCAACTGGAGCGGCATGCCGCCGGTGGTGTGCGTGCCGAGGTTCACGAGCTTGACGTCGCCGAACGGCGTGCCGGCGAACTCGGGGGCGAAGCGGCTCGCCTTGTCGGTGAGCGACAACGCCCCGTCGGCCTGCGCATAGGCGGCGAGGGTGGCGGTAAACGTCTTGCTGACCGACCCGATCTCGAACAGCGTGTCGGCGGTCACGGGCTTGTTGGCGGCCTTGTCCGCGACGCCGTAGTCGAAGACGTACGTGTGGCCGTCGAACAAAATGCCGACGGCCATGCCGGGAATGTCCTGCCGCGCCATGAGCGGGCGGATGGTGTTGTCGACCAGCGACCGGATCTCCTCCTGACGGGGATTCGTCCGAGTTGTCGCGTCGTCCGGCTCGGCCGCGAAACTGCGCGCACTGAATGCCATCCAGCCAATGGCGGCGGTGGCGACGAGCGAGGCAAACAGCGTGAGGTGTGGCTTGGTCATCGGCGATGGTCTCCGTGTGAGGGGGCATTGCGCAAATACGGCACTGACCGGGGCTGGTCGATGCCATTGTGAAGCGCTTGACGCGATGACCGAAGGGTAATCCCAAATGCCACCGCATCCGGCGGTGTGCGGCGTAACGGTCGTAACCTCGGTAACCACCGTAAATCGCTGGCCCGGAAATGCCGAGCAAAAAAAAACCGCCCTCGAAGGGCGGCAACACGCTGAAAGGAAACGGGGATCGGGGGGGATCGGTCTTTTCAGCGCGTGGGTTGGTCGTGCCTCACCGAGCGGTTTCCCGCCTCACAGGGCGGCTTCCAGCTCGCGGCTCTCCGAGGCGCGCATGGTGCGAATCGCGTCGGCCGAGATCATGGCGTCGGCGTTGAGCGGCGGTACGTCGCCGAACAGCGGCCGGTAGACGAAATCGCCCACGTCGATCGAAGCCCCCGTCAACGCACAAACGCCCGGATGATTCGCTTTGCGGATGCGCCAGATCTGCGCGCCGTAGTTGCCGCCCATGGCGTCGTTCCATGACACGGTGATCGTCAGTTCGCTGGAAATTTCCAGCACGCGCACGATCGGCGCGCGCCGCGTGTATGGGATGACCGGCAGGCACACCATGGGCTCGGCATCGAGCATCGCCACGGTGTGCTGCCACACGCCCTTGTCACGCACCGAGGCACGTGCGGCGCGCGAGGCGCGGGAGGTCGCCGAGGCGTTGACGGGAGCGCGGCTGCCGCCGCTTCGGTTGGAACAGTTGGTTCGGTCGCTTCGCATAGTCAGGCCAGCCGGATGCGCGGCCCGCGAGGGCCGCCGAGTTTTTCCGCCCCCAGCAACATCGTGGCGCGGGCGAACCCGTGCAACGCTTGCTGATGACGCCGATACAACATGGCGTGGCTCCATTGCGCAAAGCATCCGCGCACGATGCCACCTTTGAAAAAGCCGAATCGCCCAAGCGCACCGCACGCGTTGTAGCCCGAGAGCGACACCGACGCGCCAGGATCGCGATAAGCGAACGGCGGAATTGCGCGGCCCTCGAGCCACGCGCCAAAGTGACGGCTCAAATGCGCCGCCTGTTGTGTTGCCACCTGAGCGGTCGGCGGCAGTCCGCGTTCATCGTCCGACGACGTGAGCGACGCGCAATCGCCTAGCGCGAAAATCCGCTCGTCCTGCGCGCTCTGCAACGAGCGACGCACCATGATCTGGTTCGCGTCGTTGGTCGCGAGACCGCCGATGCCGGCCAGCACGTCGGGCGCTTTCATGCCAGCGGCCCACACCAGTAGATCGCCCGGGATCAACTGCCCGTCGTCGCGATAGAAACCATCGCGATCGGCGCACACGATGCGGGTGTCCGTCAGGACACGAAAGCCCAGCGCTTCGAGCTGCCCCTGCGTCGAGGCAGAAACCCCGGGCGGAAAGGCGCCCAGCACCCGCGGACCGCCCTCCACCAGCGTGAGCTTCAGGCGCTCGCCAATCTGAGGATCGCCGTACCCCGCGGCCAATGCGAACGTGCGGCTCAACTCCGCCGCCAGCGCCACGCCCGTGGTGCCGCCTCCGGCAATCACGATGCGCACTGCGTCGTCACTCACGGCACTGCGCAGGGCTTCGCAGCGCAGCGCCGCGTGAAAGGCCTCGGCCTGCGTCTGACTGTCGATGAAGTGGCATACGTCGCGCACACCGGGCAGACAGGCGTCGTCGGCCTGCGAGCCCAGCGCGAGCACGAGGGCGTCGTACGGCACGCGCCGCTCGCCCAGCAAGCGCGAACCGTCCGGCGCTACCATCTCCCCCAGCACGATTTCGCCGCGCGCGCGATCCAGCCCGCACAGCCGTCCCGCCTGATACGTGAAGCCATTGCCGCACGCATGGGCGAGATACGCCACCTGCGTGTGCGCGACGTCGCGCGTGCCAGCGGCCACGGTGTGCAGCATTGGCTTCCAAAGATGCGTGGGATGCTGATCGACGAGCGTCACGCGCGCGGCCCCGTCGCGCCCGAGCGTGCGGCCCAGGCGCGTTGCCAGCATCAAGCCGGCGATACCGCCACCGACGATCACGATTCGGTTCGCGCGAGACATTTGGGGGGAAATGTCAAATTCAACAAGTGATGAATAAGGGCATAATATAGAGCGTGTCCCCGGCGTGTCAAATGGGATGTGTCTGGGCAGGCAGGTGCGTTCGGGTCGGGTAGACTTGGCGCATTGCTGTTGCGAAATCGTTACCCCATCGCTCAATGACTCCTGAAAAAGCCGTCTCGCAAGCCGATTCACCCCGCAAGCGTTCTCGCGGACGCCCGACGTGCGACTGCGCGCATGGCGCCGATGCGTTGCTGCTCAACGCGCGGCGTATTTTTGCTCAACGTGGGTTTTATGCGAGCAGCGTGCGGCAGATCGCCGAAGCATCAGGCGTGGATGCGGCGCTGATTTCGCATCACTTCGGGTCGAAGGAAGCGCTTTGGATTGCCGTCGTCGACCAGATCGCCACGCTCACGCAGTCGCTGATCGAGCAAACGCACCTGCTGCGTCAGTCCGAGATGGCGCCAGCGGAGCGACTCGAGCAGGCGGTGCGCGAGTTCGTGGAAGCGGTGTTCGAGAATCCGGACGTCGGCATGTTCTTCTCGACCGCGGCCACCGAGGAGGGCGAGCGTCTGGACATCATCACGCAACGGCTGGTGCGTCCGTACCGCGATGCGATGGTGCCGCTCGTGTCCGACTGGCTCGTCACGCAGCACCGACCGGTGCAGGATGCCGACGTGATGTTCTTCATGCTGACGTCAGCCATCAGCAAGACCGTGTCATACCGACACATGATGGGGCCGTTCCTGCCGCCGGAAGGCATGGCCGATCTGAAGCGCACGGTGCTTGACTGCGCGATGGCGCTCATCCGGCAGTGACGCGGATCGTGGGGTGTGCGGGCGTTGCGATACCCGTCGTTTAAGATAGCGGCACTCGGGCCACTCCCGGCCCGCGTCTTCTTTACGGTGCCCCCCAATGTCGAACCAAATCAAGCGTCTGCACACCAACGTTCGCATGAGCCAGATCGTGATCGCCAACGGCGTGGTGTATCTGGCCGGCCAGGTGCCGGATGTCAACCTCTTGTCGATTACCGAGCAGACGCAGCAGATTCTGGAGCGCATCGACGGGTTGCTCGCCGAGGCGGGTGTGGACAAGACGCGCCTTCTCACGGCCAACATCTGGCTGTCGGACGCCAGGCACTTCGCCGAATTCAATACCGTTTGGGATGCCTGGGTGCCGGAAGGCCACGCGCCCACGCGCGCTTGCGTGCAGTCGCCGCTCATGCGCGACGGTATCGATGTGGAAATTGCCGTGACTGCCCTGGCGTAACCGTCGTCAGTCCACGAGGCTCGCGATGTCGTGCACGGCACGCGAGCCCGCCGCCTGTCTCGAACGTCTCGGGAAAACCGGCCTTCACCCGTCTGCCTGCCGTACACCCGCGAGACTGCACTACAGCACTACTGCGGCATCTCTTCCTGGGAATCGAGACCGGGCGCTCGCATGGCTTCTCCCCGGGGTTGTCCTGCCGCATCTTCCGCCCCGATCACGCTGATTTCGAATAGCGGCTTGCCCGCGAGCGACCGCGCCTGCGGATCTTCCGGATAGGTCTTGAGCAACGGAAGTATCACCGAGCCGCCGATCACGTTGCGGCGACTGTTGTCGGCCGGTGAGAGTCCCCACACGTTCTGATACGTCATCGGCACGCTCTCGCCATCTCGCTGGGCATTGCCCAGATACAGCATGATGTGCCCATTGATGTGGATCAGTGTCATGAGCGGCCGCCCTTGCTCGGAGAGCGTACGCAGTCGCGTGTCGATGTCGGCGTGGCGCAGGTCGGTGCGCTTTCCGGCGCGCAACTGGTCTGAGGAATGCCGGGGCAGCCACACGCCGAACGGCGCGAACAGGCTGCGTGTCTCGGCCGAGCAATCGTTGTAGAAGAGCGTGTTGCCCCACCCGTACGGACGCCCGATCTGCTGCTTCATTACCTGTGCGAGATGGCGCGGCGTAAGGGTCCAGGGCATCGCCACGAAGGTGTCGGTGTCGAGCGCCGCCGTGCGGATCTGCGCGCGACGCTCGATGTCGGCCACCGGAAACATCGCGGCCTGGCGGCCATCGGCCGCGCGGATGAGCGGGAGTACGGTGCCGATGGGTGCGAACGTCCGGTAAATCGGGGCCGGGGCGTCGGCGGCGGCATCGGCGAGCGGCGTATTGGCGCGCACGATGGCGCCGAGTCGTTGCAAGGCGGCGCTGCGCCACGTGGTAACGAAGCGCTCGTCCACCGATGCGACCGTGCGCGCGTCCACCCACCCGATCAGGTCGGGCGAATAGACGAGCAGCCACGCACCGTCGACGCTGCGCGCCAGCGTGTAGACCGGTGTGCCGGGACGCAGCGCGGAGTCCTGCAAGGCGTCGAACGGATAGCCCTCGCCCGCTTCGCGAAAGTCGTAGAACGCGGGATCGTTCGTGGGCAGTTGCCGCACCAGTGCATTGTCCACCGTGATGCCGCGGCGGCGCGCATCGTATCCCGAAGTCGCGCGATCGGGATCGAGTTGCGAGAGCGCCATGTTGGCTTCGATCGTCCGGATCCATGCGACGGTGTGCGGCTGGAAATTCTCACCGTAAGTCTTGCGCACGCCGGTCGCGCCATTGTCGAAGCGCCTGACGCGCCGCGCCTGGGAATCGCCGATCTGCTGGAGGCTTGCGGCATCGAGCAGCGACGCGGTGAGCCAGATGCCGTTCCATGGCGAGGGATCGCGCGGCCCGGTGCCGAAGTAGCGCGCGCGAAACGCTTCGAAACGTCGCGCCTGTGCCTGCGAGGAAAGTAGCGGCCGGTCATGGCCGGGCGCGTCTGGGCGAATCCAGTGATCGACGTTCTGATCGTAATGTTCGATGGGGAAGCGGCCGATGTTCTCGCGCGGGACCGAGGTCCCTGGCGCGGACTCCGCGGACGTGCGGGGCGGTTGCGGCGCACCCGCGCAGGCGGCCAGCAGGAGGACCGGCAGCAGCAATGCGGCGATGGTGCCGGTACCGCGGGCGCGCCGCGTCGTGGTCGGGAGCGGTCCGTCGCCGGCATGCGTCGGGCCGAGACGGGACGTCAGACGAATGCGGAAGCGCCGGATGGTGCCGCGCGCCGCGAGAATTGCGCCCATGTCGTGCGATAGAAAGCCTCGATGTCGCCATGCTACTCCATCGCAACCGGCCTGAGCCCGGCTCGGCGACAACGGTCTGCCGGGCTTGGCGGCGAGGCTTTCGCACGAGGCTCGCGAAGTAGGAACACCGGCCGTGGGGGAATGGCATTTGCTGTACAAATATACAGTACAATCGATCCGTGCCGAGCGTTGTCCGTATGCTGCCAGCGACTGTCGCATCGGCCTGATACAGTAGTTCCCCCGAGGCGCGTACGCGCGCCGTCAGACGTCACGCTGTCATCGTCAGTCAATCAAGCGGCCTCGATATCAAGTGGATAAGTCCTCCTCGAAACCCGACCCGTCGGCCAGCCACGCCATTCGCATTCGCGGCGCTCGCCAGCACAATCTCAAGAACCTCGACGTCGATCTCCAGACCGGTGAGATGACGGTGGTGACCGGCCCTTCCGGCTCCGGCAAGTCGAGCCTCGTCTTCGACACGCTGTTCGCCGAGGGTCAGCGCCGCTATGTCGAGACCTTCAGCGCCTATGCGCGCCAGTTCCTCGACCGCATGGACCGCCCGCAGGTCGACCATGTGGAGGGCGTGCCGCCCGCGATTGCCATCGATCAGACCAACCCCGTGCGCAGCTCGCGCTCGACGGTCGGTACGATGACCGAACTCAACGATCACCTCAAGCTCCTCTTCGCGCGCGCGGCGGCGCTGTTCGATCGCGACACCGCGCAGCCGGTGCGTCACGACACGCCCGAGACGATCTACGCAGACCTCATGGCGCGCACCGCGCAGGGCGATCCGCGCCTGGTCGTCACGTTCCCGGTGGAATTGCCCGCCAGCGTCACCCCGGACGAAGTCGAGCAATGGCTCTCGGCGTCGGGCTACACGCGCGTGCAGGCCGAGCGGGAGGTCGCCACGGCCGAGGGCGCCCGCAAGGTGCTCGACGTCGTTGCCGACCGGTTCCGTTTGCAGAACACGGAGAAAGCGCGCGCGATGGAGGCCATCGAGTCGTCGCTCAAGCGCGGCCGCGGGCGCTTGAACGTCTATCTGCCGGTGGACGACGGCGAGCCCGAGATCTGGCGTTACTCGCAGGACCTGCATTGCCCGGATAGCGATCTGCACTACGCCGATCCGCAACCCGCGCTCTTCTCGTTCAATTCGGCCTACGGCGCGTGCGAAGCCTGCCGCGGATTCGGCCGGGTGATCGGTGTCGATCTCGGACTGGTGATTCCCGACGAGCGCAAGACGCTGCGCGGCGGCGCGGTGAAAACCATCCAGACGCCGGCATGGAAGGAAATCCAGGACGATCTGCTCGAGTACGCCGGCAAGGCCGGCATTCCGCGCGATACACCCTGGTCGAAGCTCTCGCCCGAACACCGCGAGTGGGTGATCGAGGGCGACCCCGAGTGGAGGGGCGAGTGGAACAAGCAGTGGTACGGCATTCGTCGCTTCTTCGGCTATCTCGAGTCGAAGGCGTACAAGATGCACATCCGTGTGCTGCTCTCGAAGTACCGCAGCTACACCACGTGCGAGACCTGCGGCGGCGCGCGTCTGAAGACCGAGGGGCTGCTGTGGCGCCTGGGCACCAGGGAAAACGCGGACGCCGTGCTCCCTCCCGCACAGCGCTTCATGCCGCACGGGGTGTCGTGGTCGCGCGAGCAGCTCGAGGCGTTGCCGGGCCTGACGATGCACGACCTGATGCTCATGCCGATTTCGCGCGTGCGGCAGTTCTTCGATTCGCTGACCCTGCCGTCGAGCCTGCTCGACGACGCCCTGAAGCTGTTGCAGGAAGAAGTCGGCACGCGCCTGAAGTATCTGTGCGACGTGGGGATCGGCTACCTCACGCTCGATCGCCAGAGTCGCACGCTCTCGGGCGGCGAAGTGCAGCGCATCAACCTGACGACCGCGCTCGGCACGTCGCTCGTCAACACGCTCTTCGTGCTCGACGAGCCCAGCATCGGCCTGCATCCGCGCGACATGGACCGTATCGTTGCGGCCATGCACCGGCTGCGCGATGCGGGCAACACGCTCGTCGTGGTCGAACACGATCCGGCCGTGATGCTCGCGGCCGACCGCGTCATCGACATGGGGCCGGGCCCCGGCGAGCGCGGCGGCCGCATTGTGTTCGACGGCACGCCCGACGAGGTGCGCAGCGCCGACACGTTGACCGGCAGTTACCTGGGCGGGCGCAAGCACGTGGCCAATGCGTCGAACTGGCGGGCGCGTCCCGTCGACGACGCCACGCCGCGTCTCTCGCTCACCGGTGCGCGCGAGCACAACCTCAAGCACGTCAGCGTCGACATTCCGCTCGGGCGCCTCGTGTGCGTGACCGGCGTGTCGGGCTCCGGAAAATCGACGCTCGTGCAGGACATTCTCAGTCCGGCGCTCGCGCGTCACTTCGGCGATCCGACCGAGGCGCCGGGCGCACACGATTCGCTCGTCGGCGCCGAACAACTCGCGGGCGTGGTGTTCGTCGACCAGTCGCCCATCGGCAAAACCGCACGCTCGAATCCGGCAAGCTACGTGGGCGCGTTCGACGAGATCCGCAAGTTGTTCGCGGCCGAGCCGGTCGCCCTGCAACGCGGCTACAACGCGAGCACGTTCAGCTTCAACTCCGGCAACGGACGTTGCCCGACATGCGGGGGATCGGGTTTCGAACACGTGGAGATGCAGTTTCTGAGCGACGTCTACCTGCGTTGCCCCGATTGCGACGGCAAACGCTATCGCGCAGAAGTGCTCGACGTGAAGATTCAGCGCGCCGTACCCGGCGAGGCGATGCGCGAGCTGAGCGTGTCGGACGTGCTCGAGCTGACCGTCAACGAAGCCGTCAAACTGTTCTCGTCGGATCGCGACGTGCTGCGCGTATTGCAGCCGATCGTCGACGTGGGTCTGGAATACGTGAAGCTCGGCCAGCCGGTCCCGACGCTCTCGGGCGGCGAGGCCCAGCGCCTGAAGCTCGCGGGGTTCCTCGCCGAGGCGGCGCAGAAGAAGACGGCAAGCGGACAGAAGGTGGCGCATCGCGGTCGCCTTTTCATCTTCGACGAGCCCACGACCGGCCTGCACTTCGACGACATCGCCAAGCTCATGCGGGCGTTCGCCAAGTTGCTCGACGGTGGCAATTCGCTGCTGGTCATCGAACACAATCTCGATGTGGTGCGCGCCGCCGACTGGATCATCGACCTGGGGCCGGAGGGCGGTGAAGGCGGTGGTGAAGTCTTGTGCGCGGGCACGCTGGCCGACGTCGTGGCATGCGAAGGCTCGCACACCGGTCGTGCGCTGGCGGACTATGAACGCACCGTGGTGGCGCCGACGCAGGCCGTGGCGGGCGGGGCGAGCGATCCGGGCATGCCGCTGCAAACGGCGCTGCGTGCGGCACGGGCGCACCGCAAGCCGGCGGGCGGCGACGACATTCGCATCGTCAATGCGCGCGAGCACAATCTCAAGTCGCTGGATGTCGCCATTCCGCGCGGCAAGTTCAGCGTGATCACCGGCGTCTCCGGCTCGGGCAAGTCGACGCTTGCATTCGACATCCTCTTCAACGAAGGGCAGCGCCGCTACCTCGAATCGCTCAACGCCTACGCACGCTCCATCGTGCAGCCGGCCGGGCGTCCGGAGGTGGACGCCGTGTATGGCATTCCGCCCACCGTGGCCATCGAGCAGCGGCTCTCGCGCGGCGGGCGCAAGAGTACCGTGGCGACGACGACGGAGGTATGGCACTTCCTGCGGCTGCTGTACGTGAAGCTTGGTATTCAGCACTGTATCCACGATGGCGCGCCCGTTACGGCACAGAGTCCCGATTCCATCGTGGCCCAGCTCATGCGCGATCGTCGCGGCCAGCATGTCGGTTTGCTCGCGCCGCTCGTCGTCGGCCGCAAGGGCATCTATACCGATCTGGCCAAGTGGGCCAAGGCGCGCGGCCATACCCACCTGCGCGTCGACGGCGTGTTCCTGCCCGTTGACCCATGGCCGAAGCTCGACCGCTTTCGCGAGCACACCATCGAGCTGCCGGTGGGCGACGTGGTGGTCACGCCCGAGAACGAAGGGCTGCTGCGCACGCAATTGGCGGCGGCGCTCGAACTGGGCAAGGGCGTGATGCACCTGCTCGCACCGCTCGACGGTCTCGGCGACGCCATGAACGGCGCGCTGCCGGGCGAAGGGGCGGGCGAAGGGGTGGGCGACATCGAAGTGTTCTCGGTCAAGCGCGCTTGCCCGGTGTGCGGCACGAGCTACCCGGATCTCGATCCGCGCATGTTCTCGTTCAACAGCAAGCACGGGTGGTGCGCCACATGCGTCGGCACGGGGCTGGCGCTTACGCGCGAGCAGCGCGAGGCGTTCGACGACACCGTGCTCAATCAGGACAATCGCGGGCGCGAGCACTCGCTGCCATCGCAGGAGCAGGAGCCGGAAGACGTCGGCGATCAGCCATGTCCGGATTGTCACGGCGCGCGGTTGAATCCGGTCGCGCGCGCGGTGACCTTCGATGAGAATGCGATCTCCGATGTCGCGCAGTGGACCGTCACCGACGTGCGCGTCTGGATTCAGGGCCTCGAACTGAAGGGGCGCGATGCGAGCATCGCACGCGATCTGATCAGCGAGATTCAGGGGCGTCTGGCGTTCCTGGAGGAAGTCGGGCTTGGCTATCTCACGCTCGATCGCGCAGCGCCGACGCTCTCCGGTGGCGAATCGCAGCGCATTCGTCTCGCGGCGCAGCTCGGCAGCAATCTGCAGGGCGTTTGCTACGTGCTCGACGAACCCACCATCGGTTTGCATCCGCGCGACAACGGCATTCTGCTCAGCGCGCTGCGCAAGCTCGGCGATCAGGGCAACACGCTCGTGGTGGTCGAGCACGACGAGGACACCATTCGTCGGGCCGATCACATCATCGATATCGGCCCGGGGGCGGGCAAGCGCGGCGGTATGCTCGTCGCGCAGGGCAACGTGGCCGATCTGGCGGCGCATCCCGATTCGCTGACGGGTCAGTTCCTCGCGCATCCGTTGCAGCACCCGATCGCCCCGCGCCGCGAAGTGGTGGCGCCGGCGAAGGGCGTCGATGCCGTGCCGCCGTATTGGCTGACCGTCCACGGCGCCACGCTGCACAACCTGAAGCATGTCACGGCGTCGTTGCCGCTCTCGCGGCTCACGGCGATTACCGGCGTATCGGGTTCGGGCAAGTCGACCCTGGCGCGCGACGTGCTGATGACCAATCTGCTCGACGCCGTGGGACGCTCCGTGTTGTCGTCGCCGGCGGAACGGCGCGCCCGCAAGGGAACGGTGCGTCATGCCGTGAAGGCCGACGGCAAGCCGCGCGCGAAATCGGAGGCGACCGCCGAGCCGCGGCGCCCGGTGGTCCACGCGTGGCACGGCTGCGAATCGGTCACCGGCTGGGAAGCGATCGATCGCGTGCTCGAAGTGGATCAAACGCCGATCGGAAAGACGCCGCGCTCGTGCCCGGCAACCTACATCGGCTTCTGGGACACGATTCGGCGCCTCTTTGCCGATACGCTCGAAGCGCGCGCGCGCGGTTACTCGGCATCGCGCTTTTCCTTCAACACTGGCGAAGGACGTTGTCCGGCGTGCGAGGGGCAAGGTGTGCGCACCATCGGCATGAGCTTCCTGGCGGACGTGAAGGTGTTGTGCGACGTCTGTCACGGCCAGCGGTTCAACGCCGAGACGCTGGCGGTCACGTGGCGTGGCAAGAGCATCGGCGACGTGCTGACGATGGAGGTCGATGAGGCCGTGGCGTTCTTCGCGTCGATGCCCAGCATTGCGCATCCGCTGCAACTGATGAAGGACGTCGGGCTGGGTTACCTCACGCTGGGCCAGCCCTCGCCGACGCTCTCGGGCGGTGAGGCACAGCGCATCAAGCTCGTGACGGAACTGACCAAGGTGCGTGACGACGTCACCCGCCGCGGACAGAAGTCGCCGCACACGCTTTACGTGCTCGACGAGCCGACGGTGGGCCTGCACATGGCGGACGTGGCGCGTTTGATCAACGTGCTGCATCGTCTGGTGAACGGCGGGCACACGGTCGTCGTCATCGAGCACAACCTGGATGTGATTGCCGAGGCCGACTGGATCGTCGATATGGGCCCGGAGGGTGGCAAGGACGGCGGCACCGTCGTGGCGGCAACTTCGCCCGATGCGCTGGCCAGGGTGGCGGCAAGTCACACCGGCATTGCGCTCAGACCGGTGCTGGCGCAAACGTCCGCCGCCGGCACCGCTGCTCATACGCCGCTCGATGCTGCCGCCATGGCTAAATAGGCGATCGCGCGACGCATGGACCGGCGGCCTCGCATCGTGAGCCACCGTCGGTACCGCATCACCACGGGACACCCACGGGTGTCCCGTTTTCGTTCGGAGATCACCAACCCGAATCGGTGATTTGAAGTGCGCACACGCCAGTTGCGAAGATTTGTGCCAGTTTGTCGTTTATTGTTTCTGAAAATGAAATTAAAAATAGACAATTATCGTCTTTATTGCTATTGATGATGGCAATAGACTGCAACTGTCGACGATGAATTGAACATCGCCGCGTTTCAAACAGACAGGAGAAACCATCATGAAGCGCACTCTCATCACCTCTGCCCTGATTTCCGCGATGCTGGCCGTTTCCGCCGGTTCGGCTTTTGCTAGCGATGCCTTCGACGGTCCGTCGGAGTTCTCGTGGGTTCCCCAAACCAGCGTGCTGAGCCGCGCACAGGTTCGTGGCGAACTGGTGCAAGCGCAACAGGCCGGCCTGCTCCAGCAGCACGACTCGGTGTATCCGAAACTGGCCGCCACGGCGGGCGGCGCTGCCGCAGCTGGCGTGACGCCGGGTTCGGTCGGTCAGATCGCCCAGGCTGGCAGCACGTACTTCGGCAACTGATTGCCGCACCGACCGCGGTATTCGCATTCCCCCGTGAGCCTGCGCCATCAGGCCGCAACGAGACTCCGGGTAGCCGTCTCCGATGACAAATCGGCCGCACTTATGGCGGCCGATTTTGTTTTGTCCGCCGGTATTCGATCGGGCGCAGCCTGTGGGCAAGCCTGTCGATAACCCTGTGCGCAACCTGTGCCAAGGGTGTGGGCAACCCTGTGGACAGTCCTCTGGAAAAGCAGTGGATAGTCCGTGGATATCCAGTGAATATCTCCGGGAAAACTCGCTTGAATGCAGTGGATAACCAGTGGATATCCGGTGAACAGTGGGTGCATAAGTGGCAAAAATGCGTGGATAAGCCGGTGGATTTCCTGTGGAAATCCGAGGCGTGACGCTATCTGCCGAAGGCCCTGGCAAGAAAGGCCGTGACGCGCTCGATGGCGTCGGCGCGCGCCTCCGGTTGCGTGCCGGTGATCGGCACGACATGTGTGACCGGATTGGTAAACTCCGGGCGGCGCCGTACCGGCAGGTTCGGATAATCGAAGTCATGCACCGCGCCGGGATAGAGGTGGAAGGTAACGGGCGAGCCTCTTGCGATCACGTCCTGCATCAGGGCCTCACAGGGCGCCGCTTTGCTCCAGACATCGTCGGCCCCGCTCAGCACCAGCAGCGGGATGCGCGTGGACCAGTCCACACCCTGCGCCCTCGCGTTGCACCAGCCGGGGTAGAACGCCACGGCGGCGGCAAAGTTGGGCCGCTGTGTGGCGTCTGGATCGCTGGCAGGGTTTCTGGGACCGATGGAAAACAGAACCGTGCCACCACCGTGCGACCAGCCCATGAGCGCAACCCGATCGGGCTGAATGCCGGGCTGGCGTTGCAGGTAGCGCAATGCCCCGTAGGCGTCCTTCGGACGTTCGACGGAGGCACGCACGGTGCCGCCACCCCGGCACTCGCTGGCCTGCCCGCGCGAGGTGAAGCTGTCCACCGCAAGCACCGTGTATCCGAGCGCATTGAAGCGCTGCGCCCAATCGAGTTCGCGCCGGTCGATGCCCCCCTTGCGCGTGAACATGCCATTGCACCCGTGCATGAACACGACGGCGGGCGTCGGGCCCGTTGCATTGGCAACGGGAAACAGGTACGCGTCGATCATCACCGGCTTGCCGTCGCCGTCGGTGTCCAACGAGGGCAGGCTGACTTTCTGCTGGGCGAACGCCGCGTCGCTCAGGACGAGCGCGGAAAAGGCGACGGCGGCGAATCCGACCCGAAGCACAACGGGTAATCCTTGGGGGAGTGCGACGGCGAATCTGCGCAGCATGATCGAAAGCCTCCTGAAGACGCGGGGCTTCCCGCGATGCCGGATCCGCCCCGCGCGATGCGATGAGCGCGACGAACGCTGCCAACGCCGCCATCGTGGCTGCCGTCACGGCGAACCCGATGCGAGACGAGTATAGCCAGCCGCTGGTGCGCCAGATAGCGCGTGCGCCGTCTCCCATATTACGAACGATTGCGCGCCTGCCGGGCCCCCCCGCACCACAGCCAAGCATTCGCAAAACGAAGATAAGCCGGAAGCGGGCAGCCGTTTAGAATGGCCTCGGATACCTAACCAATGCGCTCCGCAAAGAGAGAGCGCCAAACCTGTCCGGAGACATTCGACATGACCGAGAAGACGAACGCAGCCCCGCAAGCCCCGCAATGGCGTCTTGAGACGCTGGCCGTGCATGGCGGTTATCGACCGGACCCGACCACCCGCGCCGTGGCGGTGCCCATTTACCAGACGGTGGCCTTCGCCTTCGACGACACCCAGCATGGTGCCGACCTGTTCGATCTGAAGGTGCCGGGCAATATCTACACGCGCATCATGAACCCCACGCAAGACGTGCTGGAGCAACGCGTGGCGGCACTCGAAGGAGGCGTGGCGGCGCTGGCGCTCGCGTCGGGGCAGGCTGCGGTTACCTATGCGATCCAGACGATCGCCGAAGCGGGCGACAACATCGTCGCCGCGAGCGCGCTCTACGGCGGCACTTACAATCTGCTGGCGCACACGCTGCCGCTCTCGGGAATTACCACCCGCTTCGCCGATCCGCGCGACCCGGCGTCCTTCGAGCCGCTCATCGACGACAGGACCAAGGCCATTTTCGCGGAATCGGTCGGCAATCCGTTGGGCAACGTCACCGATATCGCGAAGCTTGCCGACATTGCCCATCGTCACGGCATTCCGCTCATCATCGACAACACGGTGCCCTCGCCGTACCTGCTGCGCCCGTTCGAGCACGGTGCGGATATCGTGGTCCACTCCCTCACCAAGTATCTGGGCGGTCACGGCACGAGCCTCGGCGGCGCCATCGTCGACTCGGGCAAGTTCCCCTGGGCGGAGCACAAGGCGCGCTTCAAGCGGCTCAACGAGCCGGACGTGAGCTATCACGGCGTGGTGTACACCGAAGCGTTCGGCCCGGCCGCTTACATCGGACGCGCGCGCGTGGTGCCGCTGCGCAACACGGGCGCGGCGATCTCGCCCTTCAACGCCTTTCAAATCCTGCAAGGTATCGAAACGCTCGCACTGCGGCTCGATCGCATCACCGACAACGCCCTGAAGGTCGCGCAATTCCTGAAGACGCACCCGAAGGTGGAGTGGGTGAACTATGCCGGTCTGCCCGACCATCCGGAGCATGCGCTTGTCGAGAAATACCTCTCGGGTCGCGGCCCCGGCATTCTCACGTTCGGCGTGAAGGGGGGACGCGAAGCGGGCGCCGCATTCCAGGACGCCTTGCAGCTCTTCACGCGCCTGGTCAACATCGGCGACGCCAAGTCGCTCGCCACGCATCCGGCGTCGACGACCCATCGCCAGCTCTCGCCCGAGGAGTTGCGCAAGGCCGGCGTGAGCGAGGAGACCGTGCGGCTGTCCATCGGCATCGAGCATATCGACGATTTGCTCGCCGACCTCGATCAGGCACTGGCGGCACAGGCCCGCTGAGCGGCCAGGCGTCTCCCGCATCGGCGGATCGCCAATCCTGATCGGCGGTCGTTTCTGACGGCGTATCATGCGCGGCAGCCGGTGGCGGGCAAGCGACCGGCGCCGCCGCGATGTGACCGTCATGAAATTGTCACGAACGCGGCGTAGTGTCCTTGCCCATTTCAAAAGGATTGCGCATGGACTATTTGCAAGTGCTCGTGCTCGCGATTGTGCAAGGGGTCGCGGAGCTGCTTCCCGTGTCGAGCTCGGCACACGTGATCATGGCCGAGAAGGCGATGGGACTCGATCCGTCGGCGCCTGCCATGACGTTGCTGCTCGTCATGCTGCACACCGGGACGATGCTCGCCGTCATCGTCTACTTCTGGAATTCGTGGCGCGAGCGGTATTTCTCGTCGAAGCGCGACTTCGTCCACAACGCGAAGCAGGTCGTCATTGCGACGGGCTTTACCGGGGTGATCGGTCTGGCGCTGATGTTCTTCATCGAGAAGGTGCTGATGCGCGGTAGCGAGCACGCCGAGATCGAGCATCTGTTCGGCAACCTGTACATCATCTCGGCGGGCCTCGCGATGGCGGGCGTCCTGATCCTGATCTCGGGTCGCAAGCGTGCGCCGATGGGCGATCGTCCGATGCGCGCGGGCGACTCCGCGTGGATTGGTGCGGTGCAGGGCTTGTGCCTGCCGTTTCGCGGCTTCTCGCGCTCGGGCTCGACGATCTCCACGGGCATGCTTCGCGGGCTCGACAAGGTGCGGGTGGAGGAATTCAGCTTCGCGCTGGCGGTCGTGCTCACGCCGCCCGTGATCGCGAAAGAGGCGTATCGCCTGTATAAGTCGGGCGGCGCGCAGACGCTGTCCGGTCACTTCATGACCGTGCTCACGCCGAGCCTGGTCGGCATGGTCTTCAGCTTCCTCGCCGGCCTCGTGGCGCTACGCTGGCTCTCGCGCTGGCTCGAGCACGGCCGCTGGTACCTGTTCGGCATCTACTGCCTGGTGGCGTCGGTTGCCGTGCTGGCGTCGAGTCAGATCCTGTAACACCGAAGTGCCGCAGTGACTGATTGGCGGGGGGCGCGCATCCCCGCCGCACGTCACACCAGACCCGCAACCACCTCCAGAAACGCCGCGATGACCCGCGCGGCGCGGCGCTCCGCGAGGCACACGACGACGGTGGTCGTCTCCACGCGTGCGTTGCCGATCGACACCGTGGCGAGCCGCTCGTCGGGCGTATGTTCGCGGGCCGACACGGCGGCAATCCCCAGTCCCAACATCACGGCTTCGCGAATCGCCTCGCGGCTGCCGATCTCCATCGCCACCTTCGGTGTCACGCCAGCGTCCTGAAGGGCGCCTTCGAGCGCGTGACGCGTGGTCGAGCCCGGCTCGCGCATGAGCATCGGCTCGTTGGCCAGTTCCGAGAGCTTCACGCTGCGGCGCCGCGCGAACCGGTGCGTGCGCGGCACCAGCAGCACGACCGGATGCGTGCGATACGGCACGGTGTGCAACCGCGCGTCATCGTGATAGCGCGCGAGCACTGCCACATCCGTGCGATACGCGAGCAAGCCGTCGATCATCTCTTCCGAGTTGCCCGGCCGCATCGAGATGCGAATGCCCGGATAGCGCGGTTGGAATGCCGCCACGATTTCCATCGCGTGATGCGGCCCCACGGCGCCCAGCCGCAACTCGCCCGTGCGCAGCCCGCCATGCTCCTTGAGCAGACCGAGTGCTTCGGCCTCGTCCGAAAAAATTCGCAAACTCACCGCGTAAAGCGCTCGGCCCGTCGGCGTGAGCGTCAGTCCGCGGCCGTGCCGGTAGAAGAGCTCGACACCGTAGGTTTCCTCCAGCGCACGGATCTGCGTGGTCATGGTCGGCTGGCTCACATGCAACGCCTGCGCCGCGCGCGTCACGCTGCCGTGGTGCGCGACCGCGTGGAATGAGCGCAATTGGGTAATTCGCATCGATACCGCTCCTGGAGGGTCTCTCGCGAGGTATAGGTTTTATCAATACTTCGTCGAAAAAATGTGAATTGGAAGTATAGGACGGCGCTCACCATAATCCAGCTCAATCTTCGTCAATCGATCGCAACGCCCGCGGGCGCGGCGGCACCGCTCTCACCATGACAGCTCGTTCAAATTTTCATAATCCGGTCGACGTTCACTTCGGTGCGGGTGCGCTGTCGCATCTGCCGGCGCTGGTCGGCCCTCGTCGCGCGGTACTCGTCACCATGCCCGAAGCGCGCGCGCTGGGCATGACCGGGGAGATCGAGGCGTTGCTGGGGCAGCGTCTGGCCGGCGTGATCGATCAGGTGAATCCGAACCCGGACGTGCGCGAGCTGGCGCCGATGTATGGCGACTTCTGGCGGCGTTACGGCCAATGCGAAGTGATTGTCGCGCTGGGCGGCGGCAGCGCGCTCGATACCGCCAAGCTGTTGATGGTGGCGGGCGACGACGACCGTTTCGCAACGCTGGTGGACGCGCTCGACGCGGGCGTCGCCCTGCGGCCGACGCGCACCAAGCGCCTGATCACGATTCCCACGACGGCCGGCACCGGCAGCGAAGTCACGCCCTGGGCGACGCTCTGGGATCGCCATGTGAAGCGCAGGAAATACTCGCTGCACCTGCCGCAGACGTGGCCGGAGGCCGCCATCGTCGATCCGAATCTCACGCGCTCGTTGCCACGTGCCGTGACGTTGCAAAGCGGCCTGGACGCTTTGTCGCACGCACTCGAGGCGATCTGGAACGTCAATGCCAATCCCATCTCCGACACGTTCGCCGTGACGGCCGCGCGCGACATGATGCACGTGCTGCCCCGTCTCATGGCGTCGCTCGACGATGCCGATCTGCGCGCGCAGGCGGCGCTCGCCGCGCTGCAGGCGGGCATGGCGTTCTCGAACACGAAGACGGCGCTGGCGCACTCGATTTCGTACGACATGACGCTGCGGCACGGGCTACCGCACGGCATCGCCTGTTCGTTCACGCTGCCGGCGGTGATGCGTCTGGCCATCGGGCGGCGGCCCGATCGCGACGCGGTGCTTGCGCGGGTATTCGACGGCGATATCGCGAATGCCCCCGGGAAGCTCACGGCGTTTCTCCATGACCTCGGCGTGGCCACGGAATTCTCCGCCTATGGCGTGAGCGAGACGGAGTCGAGTGCCATGATCGCCGCCGCGCTGGACGGCCCGCGCGGGCGCAATTTCATCGGCGCCGCAGCCTGAGACGCCGGAGCGGCCCGGGTGCCGTCGGCACCGTCGGCCCAATCGTCGCCTTTAGCGCACTTGCGCTCGCGTGGGCCCTGGTGGGCCCGACCGGTGTATTGGACGCATGCCCATGCGCATGCGTGTTTTCGAGTCTTACCCGCAGTTCCCGCAATACCCATCATCACAACAAACGCCGCGTCGTGACTTCGCGGCACCGAGACATCCAGGAGACAGACGCCCGGCGCAGACCGGTGCGTCGCAGCGCGCCGCCACGGCGCGGCGCACAACAGGAGGCGCAATGGAACAGGTTCTCACCGGTGTTGGCGACCGCGCTGCCGCCAATACCGAAAAAGCGGTGCGCACTGTCGCGCTGGCCAGTCTGATCGGCACGACCGTCGAGTGGTACGACTTTTTTCTGTACGGGACCGTCACCGGGCTCGTGTTCAACAAACTCTTCTTTCCCAGCGGCGACGCGTTCGTCGCCACCGCGCTCGCCTACACCGTCTATGCCGTGGGCTTCGCCACGCGCCCGCTCGGCGGGATTCTTTTCGGGCACTTCGGTGACAAGCTCGGGCGCAAACCCTTGCTGATCGTCACGTTGACGATCATGGGCGTTTCGACGTTTCTCATCGGGCTCGTGCCGACCTATGACAGCATCGGCATTGCGGCGCCGCTGATCCTGCTGTTCCTGCGCCTGTTGCAGGGCATTGGGCTGGGCGGCGAATGGGGCGGCGCGGTGCTCATGGCATTCGAATACGCGCCGAGAGACAAACGCGGGCAGTTCGCCGCCTATCCGCAGATCGGTCTGGCAGTGGGATTGTGTCTGTCGACGGGTGTGGTCGCGCTGCTTTCGTCCACGCTGACCGACGCGCAGTTCATGGCGTGGGGCTGGCGTCTGGCCTTCATGCTTAGCCTGGTACTCGTGGCCGTGGGCATGTTCATCCGGCTGAGGGTGCTGGAGACGCCCGAGTTTGCCCGCATCAAGGACAGCCAGCACGTGGCTCACGTGCCGCTCTCGGAGATCGCTCGCGATTACCGGCGCAATGTGTTGCTCGGCTGGGGCGCGCGCTATATCGACGGGGTGGTGTTCAACGTCTATGCGGTGTTCGCGATCTCCTATCTCGTGGGCACGCTGCACTTTCCGAAGACACCGGTGTTGCTCGCGGTGACGGTGGCGGCGCTCGTGCTGATCGTCACGATTCCTTATGCGTCGAAACTCTCGGATCGTGTCGGGCGTCGCCGCGTGTTCGGCTGGGGCGCGATGGCATGCGGCGTGTGTTCGATCCCGGCGCTGGCGCTCATGCATTACTCGTCGAACGTCTGGTGGGTGTCGCTGGCCGTGATCGTGCCGCTGGGCGTGGTGTATGCGTTCGTGTACGGGCCCGAGGCGTCAATGTTCTGCGAGCTGTTCGACACACGCGTGCGATACACCGGCATCTCGGTGGTCTATCAGGTGTCGGGAATCGTCTCGAGTTCGATCACGCCGCTCGTGGCCGCAACGCTGCTCGAATACGGGGGGCACAAGCCCTGGTGGATTGCGGTGTACGTGCTCGTGGTGGGATGCTTGTCCGCGGCCTGTGCGGCGGCGATGAAACGGACCTACTGAGGCAGACGCGGCGCAGGGGTGAGGCGGGAAAGGCGGCGCGCGAGGGAAGGCTCGTCCCGGTAAGTCGGGCGCGCGGCAGGCCGGTGGATGGCTCCCCGGCTTGCCGCTTTTTTTTAGAAACTTACTGGCCGAAGTAGATCGAACCGGCGCGGTTCACGCGACCCGGCACTTCGTACACCGGGGCGACGGTCGTCGACGACTGTGCCGCGACCGGACCCGGCTGGGCCTGTGCCTGAGTCTTCGCCTGAGTCTTCGCCTGAGCTTGCTGCTGGACTTGCTGCGGCTGAGCGGCCGGCTGCTGTGCGCTCTCTGCGGCGCTGGCGGCACCGGCAACGAGCGCGAGGGCAAGGGTCGAGGCAATCAGAATCGGCTTCATTTTCATTTCTCCTGTCTGGCGAGACGTCCACCATGGGCGTCGTCATGGTCGCCAAATCTACGCTCGCGCGTGAGGGAGAAAAATGCGATCCCGAGGAAGGGCGCATTGCTGAAAACGAAATAATCACCCTTCAAGAATGCCGATTTTCCCTATTGGGCGGCAAGTCAGGGACGATATGTGCTCGCGCCGACCCGACGCGTCGGCGACATCCTTTTTGCAGTGCGGCAAGGCGTGCGCCGTGCGCAACTTACCGGCGGGTGATACGTACCGGCTGGCGGCGCACACGCGCGGTGCGGCTGCGCAGATACGAGGCGGTCAGCAGCGAGGCGCTCGCCAGCAAAAGGAAAGACCCGAGGGCAGCCATGGTATTGCTCCTGTTCGAACCGGGTCGTCCGCGGTGCGGCGCACCTTGCGAGCCACGATGCCGGTTGACTTCATCATGTTGTCACTCTACTGCCGACGCACTTTGCAATAAACCCCGTCGCGTCAAAGACCTTGTTGCGCGTGGCGGCATATCCGGTCGATTTCGCGCCCCGAGGGCGTCATTTACCTGCCATTTATAAGGTTTAACGGCGCTAACAAATTGATTTTCAATAGTTTTTTCGAATCGGACGATCGGTTGCGTTTTGTGGACGCTTAGTTGCGAAAAAACCACGGGTTTTCCCTAAGATTCATCCATGCCAACGCGACGGACACCGCAACGCAACAAACCAGGTGGTTCGATGCCCCGAACGCTAGCTGACCAAGCCGTTATCCAACATTGACAGGAGTCTCACCATGAACACTCGTATCCTTGCCGCCGTGGTTGCCGCCGCTTCGTTTGTGTCGGCCTCTGCTTTCGCCGATGCACGTTATGACAACAACGTGCCCGACATCGCCGTGACCGGTCAAAGCCAACTGAGCCGCGCCGAAGTGCGCAGCGAGCTTGCTCAGGCCGCCGCTGCCGGTGTGCTGAATCAAGTCGAAACCGGCGCACCGCTGGTCACGGCCAACCCGACGCAGGCCGCCGCGATCGCCGATCCGCTCACGCGTGCCGACGTGCGCGCTCAACTGAGCGATCGCACCCTGCTGCAGGACAACCGTTCGTAAGCTGCGCACGCGTCGATCTCAAGCGACGCGAAGCCGCCAGCCCCTCGGGGGCTGGCGGTTTTTTCATGGGCGAAACCACTGGCGAAGTGCATCCCCCACAGGTCGCAGCGGCTGAAGACGCCACCTCAGGAGCAAAACGTGAAAGCGGGCGGCGGGGTTTATCGACACGATGCATTCCGTGCGATGGCGTCCTTTGTTCGGGGGGAGGGGGGCGTGCGTTGGACTTTGCGATTGCAGCGAAATATCGGCCTGGCCACGCGATTGCCCGCAAGTGCGGCAGGTGCTTGCGGTCGGGCTGATCCATGCGTCGGCAGACCGTTATGTCGACGCAAGCATCCACTGATGGGCGGTGGGGACGACAGGGCCGTGCATATCGGCTTCGAACTGTACGGCGAATCCCGTGACATTCCTTCGATCGGGCGTGTCCCCGTGAAGGAAGTCACCTCTTTCAAGCCATACGAGGATTCATTCCATGAACATTGGATCTCCCACCGCCCAACCGCCCTTGCCGACGAGGGTCGCCACGAACGCTCCCGGTGCTTGCGCCAACACGAGGACCGCGGAAACCGATCAGGAAGTCAAGGACGCTATCCGACAGACCTTGCGCGGTCGCATTCCGGTAGTGATCGTCGGCGCGCACCCAATACCGTACTATCAGGGCGACTTTCACAACGCCGTCAAAGCCGATCTCCGGACGCTCATGGAGGCTGACTACGGACGGTCATCGCCCGTGGATCGGATGACTGTCGTTGCGAACGCGACCCGAGATGGCGGCGGCGCCATCTCGGTGGCTCGCGAGCTGAACGTGAAGACGTTGGGAGTCGGCTTCGCCGGACACGACATCGACGCGTGTGACGATGCGTTGCTGATCGCCAGCGGATCACCAGGCAACGGACACATCATGATGCCGAACTCCACCGTTCCGGTCCTGTTGAAACTGTTTTCATATCTGAACGACAGCGAGGACAACACGCGTGGCGGCATCATGCTGGCGTACGGTTCACGCTGCGACGAAGCGCTGCTACTACGCGTGAGTGGCGGCTGGCCGTACTTCAACATGTCGCTGGGCGGCCTGAACGAGAATGCGGTCAACGCGATGAACCGGGCCTTCGTGCAACGCTCATGTTTTGCGTCTCTCACTGGCTATGAACACCCGAACACCGGCGGCGTATGGCGATGCGTCGGCGATGCGGACGAGCGCGACCCGCTGCCGGAGCAAACAACGACGCTCTGGGAGACATTCTGGTCGCAGAAATGGATCAATATTCCGGGACTGGACTTCCATTTGGATCGTGGCGCAGACGTTTGAAATCGTCGCGCATTTTCACGCTGCGCGGTGGTCTCGCGCAGCGCGTGACGCTCACATGAACAACACCGGCGCCTGTGCGATCAGGTACAGCACGGCGCCAATCAACCCGCCGACGAGCGTGCCGTTGATTCGGATGTATTGCAGGTCCTGTCCGACGCTGAGCCGAATCTGCCGCGAAAGATGTTCCGCGTTCCAGCCGTGCACCGTGGCGCGGATGTGCTCCGTCACGAAGTCGGCGAAGCCCGGTGCCATGCGCTCGGCGGTGTCGAGCAGTTGGGCGTCGAGCGCGCGGCGCAGCGATTCGCTGCGGGCAAGCTCCTGGCCGATCCACGCCGCGGCGCCGGTGATCTTCGCGCCGATGACCGAATCGTCGCGTGCGAGGTCGTGCTTCACCCAGCTTCGCCATTCGTTCCACAGCCCGCCTACGTAGGCATTGAGCGCGGTATCGCCCTTGAGCTGGGCCTTGAACGCGTCGAGCTTGTCCTGCAAGGTCGCGTCATGCTTGAGCCGTTCGATGAGCCCGGCGACCGCACGGTCGAATGCCTGCCGCAACTGGTGCGTCTCGTCGGCCTCCATCTGCGCAAGCAAGCGCGTGAGGGCTGCCGAGATCATGTCCGATCCCTTGTCGCCGATCCACTCCGAGGGCAGCACTTTCTCCTTTTTCGGGTGGTCGCTCTTGAGCCAGTCGACGATGCGCGCCGAAATGAATTCACGCGTGCGCGGTTCGTTCAGGAGTGCGATGAGATAGTCGAGCGTCTCGTCGAGCAACGCCTGATGGCGCCCGTCGCGTGTGAGGGTGTCCAGAATCGCCGCCGCCGATTGCGAGAAGTCCAGCCGGTCGATCATCGTGTCGAGTGCGCGACGGATGAACGCCTGCACGTTGCGCTCGTCCATCACGTCGAGCACGCCGCCCGTCACCTTCACCAGGACGGCGCTCAATTGCCGGGTGTTTTCGTACGAGCCGAGCCAGTGCGTGACGGCGTCCGCCGGATTCTGCTGTCGAATGAGCCGCACGACCGACGGGGTGTCGAGAAACTTCTCGCGCACGAATCGGGCCAGGCCGTCGCCCAGCGCGTCCTTCTTGCGAATGAGAATGTTCGTGTGTCGCGAAAGCCCCGGAATCGGGATGCGCCGGAACAGCGCTTCGACCGCGAACCAATCGGCCAGCCCGCCGACCATCGCGGCTTCGGCCGCCGCGCGAATCCAGCCCGTCACGAAGTGCACGGGCATGAATAGCGTGGCGATGAAGATCGCCAGCGCGACCAGCAGAAAGGACAGGGCCCGGCGCTCGGCGCGCTGCAAGGCAATGGCGGGATCGGCGGAATCTGCGGAATCCATGCGCAGCCGGCTCCTGAAATGACGACGACGCTCGACAGGTTACCGCGACGGCCGCGTGATGATAAGTCCCGAATTCGCGTTTGCAAGCCCGTGTCCGCGCGCACCGGCGCGCTCGCGTGCGCGGTGTTGGGCCGATTCGCGCTGTCCGTGAAGCGAAACCCGGAAGTCGTGTCGGCGCACCGGGGAGGACACTTTGCGCGTGCTTCGACGCCATCGCGCCAAGGCGTGCGTCGTCGTGGTGCATCGTGACGTCGGTCCGACGCGCAGGCGCGTCGTCCGGACGCGGCGTTCCCGAGGATCTTGCGCGCCAGGCGCGATAGGAGCCATGTCATGCCATCCACTGTTGACTACTGCGGCAACCACCCGCCGCTTTCCCCGGTGACGCCGCCGGCCCAGGATTTGCCGGACACGGATGACTTTTTCGAGCGAACGCTGACCGACATCATCGACGGCAAGTATCTCGTGGTCGTTCAAGGGTTTGCGAATTCGGAATACGCGCAACCCGAGGGACTGAAGCTTGCGCTTACCCAGCAGTTGCTGGCGACGCGCGATGCGCAGAATGGACGTCGGATCGTCGTCATCGGGGGCGGTAGCGATGCGAATATCGGGGTCGTCTACGCCCTGGCGCAGGAACTCGGCATGACGACGGCCGGCATCTACCTCGAGGGCGCGCTCGACACGACCCACTGTGATCGGTTTGTCGAGGTCAAACACGTGCCCGGTACGTCCGACCAGGGCACCGTGATGCCGACCTCCGGGGAGGATCTGTTCGTGGCGGCAATGCGGATCGCCAACGGCCCCAAGGGGGCGGGTGGCACGATGCTGTGCTTCGGCGCCGACTCACCCACGGAAACGCGCGCGAAGGCGGCGCACGAGGCGGGATATGACGTCACGCTGTTCCGGGAACACTGGCCGCAGGGGCAAGCCGCGGTCGCCGACTACCAGGACATCATCGGCTCACTGATGGTGGCGGGTGTCGACGTGCGTTGAACAACGTTTTCGTTCCCCGGCGTGCGCAGGTCGCAGCTTCGCCGCAATGAGAAACGCCCGGCGGGGATTCCCTACCGGGCGTCTTGTGCCGTGACCGGATGCCGCGACACATCGCGGTATCCGTCACGCGTCATCAGCCGCGTTGCTTTGCCTTCAACGCCAGACGGTACTTGTGCAGCAGCGGTTCGGTGTAGCCGTTGGGCTGCGTGAGCCCTTCGAACACGAGCGCGCTGGCCGCCTTGAACGCGAGCGAATCGTCGAAGTTCGGTGCCATCGGCACGTAGTGCTTGTCGCCGGCATTCTGTTTGTCGACCACGACCGCCATGCGCTTCATGGTCTCTTCGACCTGCTCGCGCGTAATGACGCCGTGGCGCAGCCAGTTGGCCAGATGCTGGCTCGAAATGCGCAACGTAGCACGGTCTTCCATCAGGCCGATGTCGTTGATGTCCGGCACCTTCGAGCAACCGACACCCTGATCGATCCAGCGCACCACATAACCCAGAATGCCCTGTGCGTTGTTTTCGATCTCCTTGCGGATTTCATCGGCACTCCACTCGGCCTTCGCCACGACCGGCACGGTCAGCAGACCGGTGAGCAGCGCGTCGCGCTCCTTCGCGTAGTCGATCTCCTCGAGCGCCTGCTGCACCGCTTGCACGTCGACCATGTGGTAGTGCAGCGCGTGCAGCGTGGCGGCGGTCGGCGACGGCACCCATGCCGTGTTCGCCCCGGCTTTCGGATGCGCGACCTTCTGTTCGAGCATCGCGTGCATCAGGTCCGGCATCGCCCACATGCCCTTGCCGATCTGGGCGCGTCCGCGCAGCCCGGCCGCCAGGCCCACGAGCACGTTGCTCTTTTCATACGCGGTGATCCATGCCGACGACTTCATGTCGCCCTTGCGCATCATCGGACCGGCTTCCATCGCCGTGTGCATTTCGTCGCCCGTGCGATCGAGGAAGCCCGTGTTGATGAACGCCACGCGTGCCGCCGCGGCTGCGATGCAGGCCGAGAGGTTCACGCTGGTGCGGCGCTCCTCGTCCATGATGCCCATCTTGAGCGTGTTGCGCGGCAGGGCGTACAGATCTTCGATGCGACCGAACAGTTCGTCGGCGAAAGCCACTTCGGCCGGGCCGTGCATCTTCGGCTTGACGATGTAGATCGAGCCGGTGCGCGAGTTCAGCTGGTGCTTGCGATCGTGCAGCGCGGCGAGCACGGTGACCACGCCGTCGAGAATACCCTCCGGAATTTCGTGGCCGTCGCGATCGGTGATCGCCGGGTTCGTCATCAGGTGGCCGACGTTGCGAATGAACAGCAGCGAGCGCCCATGCAGCTTGACCGGCTTGCCATCGGCGCCGGTGTATTCGCGGTCGGCGTTCAGGCGGCGCGTGAAGGTCTTGCCGCCCTTGGCGACTTCCTCGGTCAGCGTGCCCTGCATCAGGCCGAGCCAGTTGCGATACAGGTCGACTTTGTCGTCGGCGTCCACCGCCGCGACCGAGTCTTCGCAGTCGATGATGGTCGTGACGGCGGCCTCGACGAGCACGTCCTTGATGTGGGCGGCGTCGGTCTTGCCGATCGGATGATTGGCATCGAACTGAATCTCGAAGTGCAGGCCGTTGTGCTTGAGCAGCACGGCGGCCGGTGCGGCGGCGTCGCCCTGGTGGCCCACGAACAGCGAGGGCGTGGCCAGGCCGGTCGTGCCCTGCTTCGTGGTGACGACGAGCTTGCCGTTCTCCACCCGATAGCCGGTCGCATCCTTGTGCGAGCCTTCAGCCAGCGGCGCGGCCTGATCGAGGAAGCCGCGCGCGAAGGCGATCACGCGTTCGCCGCGCTTCGGGTTGTAGCCGGCCCCCTTCTCGGCGCCATCGGTCTCGGGAATGGCGTCGGTGCCGTACAGGGCGTCGTACAGGCTGCCCCAGCGTGCGTTCGCAGCGTTGAGCGCGTAGCGGGCGTTGGACAGCGGCACGACAAGCTGCGGACCAGCCTGCTGCGAAATTTCGTCATCGACGTTCGCCGTGGTGGCCTTCACGCTCGCGGGCGCGGGCAGCAGGTACCCGATCTTCTCGAGGAACGCGCGATACGCGGCCGCGTCGGCGATCGGGCCCGGATTGGCGCGGTGCCAGTTGTCCAGTTCGCCTTGCAGCCGGTCGCGCTCGGCGAGCAGGGCGCGATTCTTCGGCGCGAGCTCGTGGACGATGGCGTCGAAGCCCTTCCAGAATGCGTCGGCATCGATACCGGTGCCCGGCAGGGCTTCCTTTTCGATGAACGCGATCAGATTGTCTGCGACCTTCAGGCCGCCACGCTGGGAAGTGGAAGTCATGATGCTGTACTCGAGTTTGAAAACCTGGTTGACGCGACTTCGTCCCCCGGCTTCGACGTTCCGGCACTCATTTCACCGGAGAGTCGTCGGCAGGGCGGACGATAAGGGGCAGTCTTATATAAGACTCTGAGTGTAATCCTTCTCTGCGCGCTCGGAAACCCGGGATTTCAGGTGGCGACACCACCGTCGGTTATAGGTGGCATAAGGGTTTGCGTATGAGATCGGTGCGACAAGGCTTGGCGGCCCGTGCGCATTTTTTCAGCAGCGGTTGCAGTATTCGATATGGCGTTTCACTTCATGAGAAATGGCTGCGACGCAAGGGGGCGCGCGACGCTGGCTGGATACATCGGCGTTTGTTCGTTTGCGCGGCGGGTACACTCGATCCTCTGGCCGGTCGATCCGGCGCGATCCCGAAGCCATTCTTTGCCCCGGAGGCATGTGACGTGAAACAGATTCTGATGATGAGCAGTTCCCGCAAGGGCAACCTGGGGTATCTGGAGCAGGTGGACGATCAGGTGCACGCGGTACTGCGCGGTCGCGCGCGGCGCGTGTTGTTCGTGCCCTACGCGGGCGGCATCACTTCCAGCTTCGATGACTACGAGGCACGCGTGAGACCGCCCTTCGAGCGGCTCGGCTATGCGCTCGAGTCGATTCACCGATACCCGGACCCGCGCGCCGCCGTGGCGCAGGCCGAGGCGGTGGTGGTGGGGGGCGGCAACACGTTCGCGCTGCTCGATCGTCTTTACAACGCGGGGCTCGTGGGTCTGCTGCGCGAGCGCGTGAACGCGGGCATGCCGTATGTGGGGTGGAGCGCCGGGGCGAACGTGGTGTGTCCCACGATTCGTACGACGAACGACATGCCCATCGTCGAGCCGCCGACGCTTAAGGCGCTCAACCTGATTCCGTTCCAGGTCAACCCGCATTTCATCAGCGGCAAGCCTGTCGGCCACAACGGCGAGTCGCGCGAGGAGCGGCTGGCGGAGTATCTGGCGATCAATCCCGATGAGTGCGTCGTCGCCATTCCGGAAGGCACCGCGTTGCACGTGCAGGGCGATCAGGCGACCGTGATGGGGGATTTCGACGCGCTCTGCTTCCGGCAGGGTGGCATCGTCGACAAGCTCGCGCCGGGCAGCACGTTCGCGCTGGCGTCGATTTGATCAGGCGTCGTCGTCGAGCCACGGGACTTCGACGTCGGTCAGGAAGGCGACCATGGCCAGCGGACGTGCCTCGTGGCGTCCCATCTTGCCGTCGGCGCGATGCCACACGACCTGGAAGGTCTCCGGATGCCTGTCGGCGATCAGTTGCACGGTACGCAACTCTTCTTCGTCGGCGTCCTCGATCGGACCGTCGAACGACAGCACGAGCGTCTGCGGCCAGACACCGTCTTCCGGGTCGTAGACCTTGTCGCCGTTGGGCACGTCCACCACCGCCTCGACGCCGATCGTTGCCGACGCCGCCACGATCATCTCGCCAAGTGCGCGCAGCAGCGCCGTGGCACGGGCGGAGTTGATCTGGCGCATGGCGAGATCGCCGCGCGTCAGGGCTTGTTCCAGCTTGGGATTGGTTTTTTGATTGGACATGCGGTTCCTCGGTAAAACGTTGACCACCCCTTGGCGGCCGTGTCATGTCATTGCGACACCGACGCTTCGCAGGGGGTTCCGATGCTACCACCGTCGCGCATGCCGGGGCGCATTACAATGCGGTTTTCGTTATTTGCGGTGCTCCCGGTACCTGTCGTCATGGATTCCCCAAAGCCTCTCCCGTCCGACTCCTCCGCCCAGGCCGCTGCCGCCGGGGCGAGCGACACCTATCTGCGTCTGCTCGGCGAGACCGCCAAGATCGACTGGAAGGACCTGGAATCGTTCTTCGCGCGCGGCGCGCTCCTCTATGTCGCACCAGGCGTCGATCTCGTGTCGGTCGCGCAAGCGGTTGCCGACGACGACACCACAACCGTTTCGCAGTGGCTTTCGTCGGGCCTGGTGCAGCGAATGCAGGCCGAACAGGCGTCGGATTTCGCGGCGCGCACGCCCGAACTCTGGGCCGTCGTCGTGGCACCGTGGGTGCTCGTGCAGGAGCGCGGCACCGTCGCCTGAGGGGCTTGCGCGGCCGCGCCCTCCGACGTGTTCCCCGCCGCTTATTCGGTAATGCCCGCCTCCACGAGGCGGCGCGTGCAGTCTTCCAGCAAATCCTGCGCCACCGCCGACGCGTACGCATAGTCCGCGTCGAGCGATTCCATCATCTCGTGCGCCGTGTACAGCCCCGCCTCGCGCGAGAGCGTGCCGGCCAGTTCGCGCGCAAAGTCGTCGCTCAGTGTCGAGAGCAGACGCCGCTCTTCCAGCGGCAATTGCAGCTTCGAGCGCGACAGCCACATCTGCGCGAGCGTCGCGCCCTGCTTGTCCGTCATCCACTGCCCATGTTCGTAGAATGCCGACAGACGCTCGGCCGTCAGCGCGAACAGCAGCGCGCGACGCGTGTTGAAATTCAGACGAATCGGGGTATTTTCCGGCATGACGGGAACCGCGGATTGCGGACAAAATCGGGATCAGGGGGCAAAGGTATCACGCGAACAGACGCAACAGCGCATTGCGCGCGTGGCGGATCAGCTCCGTCTCGTCGGCGCGTCCGGGCAGGAGGTGAAATTCCGCGCGCGGCAGCGGCGGCAGGCCGAGCGACGGCGGGCAGACGACGAGGTCGGCGGTGAGCGCCGATTCATTCAGACACGAGATACCCAACCCCGCGCTCAAGGCTAGCTGCATGCCAGCGACGCCCGCCGCGGAGTGCGACACGCGATACGGCACCTTGTGACGTTCGAGCACCCCCAGCACGAGGCTCTGCAAAGCGCACGACGGGGGCAGGGTCACGAGCGGCAGCGGCTCGCCGATGGGTTCCGTCAGCGTCGACGACATGGCCCACACGAGACGCTCGCGCCGCACCAGCGTGCCCGGCGTGCGATACCCCAGCGCCCTGGCGCCCTTGCCGATATCTTCATTCATCAGCCGTAGCGCCAATCCCACGTCGAAGTGCTCGCCGGTCATCGCCGTTCGCTCGATCTGCGCACTTTGCATGGCGCTCACGTGCAGCCGCAAACGTGGATACAGACTCGTGAATCGCTTGAGCACGCGGCCGACGTCGTGCGGTCGGTAGTAGTCCGTGATCGCGATGCGCAGCTCTCCGTCGAGCAACACGCCCTGCAAGTCTTCGAACGCCGCTTCGGAGAGCGCCGAAATCTGACGCGCATACGCAAGCAGGCGTGTGCCCGCGGGCGTGGGACGCATGCCCTTGCGAGAGCGCACCAGCAGCGGCTGCCCGGCGCGCTCTTCGAGCTTTTTGAGTTGCTCGCTGACGGTGGACTGCGACAGGAAGATCTGTTCGGCCGCGGCGGAAATGCTGCCTGCGTCGTGGATGGCGATGAAGGTGCGCAACTGCGTGAGATCGAAGGCTCGGGCGTTCATGGCGACTCTCGGATGTCTCGGAAATCCCCGGCGGGAATCGTGCCGTGCCAGGCGTCCGTGACGACGCCTTCGGCGAATCACGCCGCGTGGCCGTCGGGCAGGACCACCGTCCGGACGAACGGGAATATCCGTGCTTGTTAATCCGGAAAACACGATATAAGTCATCGAATTTTCCCGCTTTTCCGATGCAGTGTCCATCCGTAGGATGAGGCCATGGTGTTGGACCGTCCTCATGGCTGCATGGCTGATGGGGGGCTCGACGCCGCCGATCTCCTTCCGCTCTGAGTCGCGTGCCCTTGGGTTCGCGCATCGTGTCAACCATGAACGAACGTCTCTGTCCTGCTCCCGCCGTTTCCGTGAAGTCAGCGGCGCCCGCTGCGCCGGCGCAGCCCGTCTCGGGTGGGCTCGGTCCCAACCATCGCTGGAAGGTGCTCGGCGTCGGAGTGATCGCCAATGCCAGCTTTGCCGCCGCGATGGGCGGCATTCCCGCGACAGCCGTGCAAATGCGCAGCGCCTATGCGCTGGGCACCGGCGATCTCGGTGTCGTGCTCGGCATGATCGGCCTGGGCATCGCCCTGTCCGAATTGCCGTGGGGCATGCTGACCGACCGTTGGGGCGACCGCAGGGTGCTCCTCGTCGGCCTGCTGGTGACGGCGCTGGCATTCCTCGGCCTGGGGGGCTGGGTGGTGCCCAGGGCGCCGTTCATTCCGTCGGCGCCGGTGCTCGCGGCGGGCATGCTGCTCATCGGCGTGCTGGGCGGCAGTGTCAACGGGTCGAGCGGGCGCGCGATCATGCGCTGGTTTCACGACCGCGAGCGCGGTCTCGCGATGAGCGTACGGCAATGCGCGGTGCCGCTGGGCGGCGGTATCGGTGCTCTCGTACTGCCGGGCACCGCCGTGCACTTCGGCTTCGGCGCCGTGTACTTCGGGCTTGCGGCGGCGTCGCTGGCCGCGGCCGCCATGGCGTGGCTTTGGTTGCTCGAGCCGCCGCACGTGTCGAACGAGAGTGTGGGCCCGACGACGAGCGCGCGCGACGCCAAGCGCCCGTCGCCGACCAACGGCAGCGTCTCGCCGCGGCAAAACGGGCATTACTCGCCACTGCGAGACGTCCGGTTGCTGAGCACGGCGCTGGGCATGGCGGTGCTCGCCATGCCTCAGATCGCTGTGCTCACGTTCGGCACGGTGTTTCTCCACGATTTCGCGCACGCCAGCGTGGCAACGATTTCGCTCACGTTGGGCGCGGTGCAGGCCGGTGCGGCAATCACCCGGGTATGGAGCGGACGCTTTACCGACAAGCGTCGCAACCGTCCCCAGTACCTGCGCGTGTGCACGATGGTGGTCGGTGCGGTGTTCGCGCTGCTCGCCCTGCTCGTGGCGCTGCTCTCGCTGCGTCCCGACTGGCTTGCGCACGGCACGCCGTGGGTCGTGGTCCTGCTGATTGCAGGCGGCGTGGTGGCGTCCGCATGGCACGGGGTGGCGTTTACCGAATTGGCCACGCTCGCCGGCGCGTCGCGCGCGGGCACGGCGCTCGGTATCGGAAACACTGGCGTCTTCCTCACGATGTTCCTCACGCCGCTCAGCATTCCGTTGCTGCTGTCGATCGGCGGATGGGGGCTGGTGTGGGCGGGCGGCCTGCTTTGCGCGGCCATCGCGTGGCCGCTGTTCGTCTGGTCGCACCGCCAACACGGTTGAGCCGGGTGTGCCTGACGCGGCATCAGCGGTCGCCACGCCGGGCACACGCGCGACGCGCTCGCGAGGCCGGGGCGCCACATCAGGGCAAGTGCACGTTGTCCACGAGGAAGTCGAGAAACGCCCGCACGCGCGCGGGCAAATGACCGCCCTGTCCGACGTACACCGCGTGTACCGGCTCCGCCTCGCCCGCGTTGTAGTCCTCGAGTACGGTGACGAGGCGGCCGGCGCGCAGATCGTCATCGACGTGGTAACGCGCATGACGCGCCAATCCCAGCCCCTGGAGTGCGAGCCTTCGCATGGTCTCGCCGTCGCTCAGCGACACGTTGCCGGTCTGCTGGAAGTGCGTGATACCGCCCGAGCCGTCGCGAAACGGCCAACCCTGCACCTGGCGATCGAAGTTGAACGCCATGACGTTGTGATGAACCAGGTCGGCAGGCGTTCGCAGCGGGGCGCTGCGCGCAAGATAATCGGGCGACGCCACCACGTGCACCTGACTCTCGCCGAGCTTTCGTGCCACCAGTCTGGAGTCGCGTAGCGGACCGGCGCGCACGGCGACGTCGGCGCGCTGCTCCAGCAGGTCGACAACGGTGTCGGTGAGCGTGAGATCGAGCCGGATTTCGGGATATCGGGCGAGGAATGCCGGAATCACCGGCAAGAGGTAGAGGGTGCCGATCGGCACGCTCGAATTCACCCGCAACCATCCTCGCGGCACGGCGCCCGCAGCCGCTTCGCGCTCGGCCGCGTCGATATCGGCGAGTACCCGCATCGCGCGTTCATGGAATGCGACGCCCTCGGGCGTAAGTTGGAGCCTTCGGGTCGAACGGTTGAAGAGGCGCGTGCCCAGCCGCGTTTCGAGCCGTGCGATCAACTTGCTCACGGCCGAAGGCGTCATGTGCAATGCCCGCGCGGCGGCCGAGAACCCGCCGAGCTCCACCACTCGGGTGAATACCTCCATATCGCCGGAGCGATTGACGTCCTGTCGACCCATTCGATACCCGTGATTCCTGTCTGTCTCGGCCGCCCGGGCGGCCGCCTGCGTCCCGCCCTGTCCCTTGGCGTCCCGCATCAGCGCTCGCTGTTCGCCGATTTGTGCCTTGATATCACAAATCATTTTCCTGACGGCAGTCTATTTCATCAATGAAAGGACGTCTATATTCCGCACATCGCTGCGCCGCCGACATGTCGACGGCGAGGCCATTCCCTCTTTCAGAAAGGAGTTTTCCGTGCCCATCGCCCTATACGCCCTCACCGCCGGTGCCTTCGGCATCGGCGTGACGGAGTTCGTCATCATGGGCCTGCTGCTCAACGTCGGCGCCGACTTCGGCGTGTCGATCGCGGCGGCGGGCCTGCTGATTTCCGGTTACGCCCTTGGCGTGGTGGTCGGCGCCCCGGTCATGACCACCGCGACTGCCCGCTGGCCGCGCAAGACCGTGCTGCTCGTGCTCATGGCGATCTTCACCGTCGGCAACGCCGCCTGTGCGCTCGCCCCGACGTACGGCGCGCTCATGGCCGCGCGCGTGCTCACCTCGTTCGCCCACGGCACGTTTTTCGGTGTCGGCTCCGTGGTCGCGACCGGACTGGTGCCGCGCGAGCGTCGTGCGTCCGCCATCGCAGTGATGTTTACCGGACTGACCGTCGCCAACATTCTGGGCGTGCCGTTCGGTACGTGGCTTGGCCAGCACTTCGGTTGGCGCGCCAGCTTCTGGGCCGTGACGGCCATTGGCGTGATCGCATTCCTGGTCATTGCGTGGTTCGTGCCGAGGATCGCCGCGCCGACGCACGCGGGCGACTGGCGGGCTGACCTGCGCGCGCTGGCGCGGCGTCCGGTGTTGCTGGGCCTGCTCACGACCGTGCTCGGCTGGGTTGGCGTCTTCGGTGTGTTCACCTACATCGCCCCGCTGCTCACCGAAGTGACGGGGTTTTCGGAAGGGGCCGTCTCGCCGATCCTGCTGGTCTTCGGCGGTGGCCTGGTCGTGGGGAACCTGCTGGGCGGCAAGCTCGCGGACCGTCATGTCGTGCGTACGGTATTGGGAAGCCTGGTGGCGCTCTCGGTCGTGCTCGGCCTGATGACGTTCGCCATGCACTCTCACTGGCTGGCCGTCGTTTTCGTGGCGCTGCTCGGCGTGACCGCCTTCGGGACGGTGGCGCCGTTGCAGTTGTGGGTGATGGAGAAGACGTCGGGGGCGGGCGAGAGCCTCGCATCGAGCTTCAACATCGCGGCATTCAACCTCGGCAACGCCATCGGTGCGTGGCTGGGCGGCTTCGTCATCGATCACGGCCCCGGACTGGCTGCGGTGCCCTGGGTTGCGGCGCTGGTGCCGCTCGCCGGCGCAGGCGTGGCCGTGCTGAGCCTGCGGCTGGATCGACGCGATGCGCGCCGTCAGGTCGCGCCGAACTGCGAAACGCCCGCGCTGTAAATCGCCGGGTGGTCGGCGTGCGCCGACGCCGGGATGTCAGGCCATCACACCGATGATCACGCTGGCGGCGGTAAAGGCGGCCGTGGCACCCACGCCCGGCGCCAGCCCGCGCGCCGCGAGCGTATCGTGCGGCATGACGGCCGCGAGCCGCGTGCCGCCGGGCAGGGCGAGGATCACTTCGGCCTGCCCCTCGTCGTCCTCGATGGCGTCCACCGTGCCGCAGAGCCGGTTGGCCGTGGGCAAGCCGGCGAGATCGACACCGCGCGCGATCTCGATCCAGGGCGCTTTGATCAACGCAAATGCCTCGCCGCCGGTCGCCAGTCCCAATGCCTGCGCGCTGTGATGGGTGAGCGACGCGACGATGGCTTCGCCGCCCGGCAGCGTCAACGTCACTTCGTCGTTCACGCCGCACTGCCGGATGCCGCTGATCGTGCCGTGCAACTGATTGCGCGCGCTGGTCTGGAGTCCAAGGCGCGCGATGATCGGCAACTGTTCGTCGAAACGCTCCAGATCGGCCGCCACGCGCGCGAGGAATTGCTGCTGCGCCGCCTCCACGGCACGGAACGCGGCCACCAGTTTCGCGCCGCGGGCGGTCAGTCGCGTACCGCCACCGCGGCGCCCGCCCGTGCTGCGCGCCACGAGCGGCTCGCCTGCCAGTTGATTCATGGCGTCCACGGCATCCCACGCGGCCTTGTAGCTCATGCCCGCCGCCTTGGCCGCCGCCGTGATCGATCCGGTGGCGGCAATGTGTTCCAGCAGGGCGATTCGGGCCTGGCCTCCGAGCGACGAACTGCCACGATGCAACCACAGCGAACCGCTGACTTGCAGAGAGGCTTCCATTTCGTTGTGCAAAACGACGGGCGGCGTTGAAGAAGGTTCGGAAACCATAATGATTTTTTCGATTCAATACAGCGGGTGGCCGCATTGTAGAGGGCGGGGGAACCGGCGGAAAACACCGCTGGGCAGGGAACTGTTGCGGCGCACCAACGAAGCACGCTTCGGCGATTTTGTTGGGGGACGATTGGGGGACGTTTCTCCTCTACATTGAATTTGCCGCATGCCCCCCCAATGCCGGTCGTATTGCGTCAGGTCGAGTTTTGGCCGAATCAGCGCGCGCCGGGAATGCGACGTTTGCCGAAGTGCCCACTCACCTGACACAACAGAAACGGGGTGAAATGATGCGCGTCAGGAATATCAAGGAAACGGTTGACGGGGCTCGATACTATCGTCTGGTTCGCACGCTGCCCAACGGCAAGCGACATCAGATGCAAATCTCTTTCTCCGCAGGTGAAATGCGCTTCAGAAGTTTCGTCGCACAGCGGTTGTGGCTGCTGCGCGCCGAAATGCGTGACAGCACGCGCGCGGCCGCCACGCCGGCGCCTCGCAGCAACATGCCGCAATTGGTTTTCTGACGGCCACGTCAGGATCGTAGTCGCGAAACGCCGGCCAGGGCCGGCGTTTTCGCTATGCGCGGCATTGCGAGGGGACATCATCCCGTCATGCGAGGGGGCGACGGCCTGGTCGACGTCGCCGCCGTCGGGGTCGGCTCGCCGCGCTTGACCGCCGTCAGCCCGATGCCCGCGTGGGCGATCGCGAATTGCACGAGCTCGTCGAAGGAGATCGGGCGGGCAAACAGATACCCCTGGGCGTAGGTGACATTGCGCGCGCGCAGGTAACTCGCCTGCATCTCGTTCTCGACGCCTTCGGCCACGATCGTCATGTCCAATCGCTCCGCAAGGTGGATGATGGAGTCGCAGATGTTGCGCGTGACCACATCGTCTTCGGTCACGGGGAGGAATTCCTTGTCAATCTTGAGATAGTTGAAGTCGTAGCGCTTGAGATAGCCGATGGAGTTGTTTTCGGCGCCGAAATCGTCGAGCGCGGTTTCGATGCCGCGCCGCTGGAGCTCGGCCATCACGCCGCGTGCGGCGGCCGTGTCGCGAATCACGTAGCGCTCGGTGATCTCGGCGACCATCGGATAGGTGTCGTTCAGCGTACCGTAATAACGTTCGATGTCATGCACGATGGTCATGTCGCGCAAGTGGCGCTCGGCGAGGTTGATGCCGATATGAAAGCCCTGCGGCAATGCGCCCTTGGCTACGTCGTTGCGAATCTGGCGCAACAGCGAGCGCGTGAGCTCGACGATGAGGCCGTTGTCTTCGGCAATCGGAATGAACGCGTCGGGCCGGACCAGTCCCGCGACCGGATGATGCCAGCGCACCAGCGCCTCGGCGCCCGCGCAGCGGCCTGTGGCGAGCTCCATCACCGGTTGGTAATAGACCTTGAATTCGTTATGTCGGATGCCCTGCGCGATTTGTCGCTTCATGAACTGCGCGGGGCCGAGGCGGCGGAATGTCATCACGCCGAGCAGGAATGCGACGACCCCGCCGAACGAAAGAAAGATCGGCGCCTGGTTGGCCGCGAGCGATTGCATCAGGGACGGGCTACCCGCGAGCGACGTGACGAAGTGCTCCGACGCCAGCGTCACCTGCGCGCCGCGTGTCGCGATCCCGGCTGACTCCAGCCGGGGGCCCTCGGAGGTGAGCGCCACCTTGCCCACCGTCATGGCGGTCCAGGCCAGATCGCTGTTCTTGATGCTCAGGAGCGTTTCCGTCAGGTAGATGCCGTCGACGAAGCCGAGCACGCCGTCCGTCGCCGAGGTCGGCACGTAGAGGGCGAGTGCCGGGGCGTCGGGCACGTATGGCGATCCACCGACGAGCAGAGTGCGCGTGCCGGTCAGCAGCGGCACGAGATCGGCCGGCAGCGGCATGCGCACCGGCGTATCGGATCGAACCACCGACGAACAATAGAGCTGGCCGCGAGACACAAGCCAGATGGAGCGGAAATACGGGCTGAGCGTGCCGGCTGCCTGGAGCGAGGCGCTCACTTCGCCGCACGCGCGGCCAACCCACGGTGCGGCGCCCCGAAGCGTGCCGTGGGCTTGCGCGACGATGCGCTCGATCGCATCGCGCTGACGTTCGGCGTTTTCCTGAAGCACCGATTGCGACATGTGATAGACGCGCAACCACCCGAGCACGAGGACGACGACGAGCGTGACCGCCACGACAAGTCCGGTCACCAGCCACTGCACGACTCTGGAGTGTTGAATCATGTTCTGCTGTCAACCAAGGAAAGCGTCGGGCCACCCACTGGACCGGGCGCGCAAACCGTCCGGGACGCCTGAAATCCCGCTCGCGCGCGCCGTGTTGCACGGCACAACTCGTCAATCGACTCTACACGAATCCCCGACGGCGTCCGACCCCCGATAAACCCGCACAGCCCCGGAAGACGGGTGGGCAAGCCCGGGGAATGTGATTTGCCGCAAGTCCTCGCGGCGACATGCGCCGTGATCGTCTCGCGATCTCAGGCGTCATCAATTTCTGCCGTTCCCGCAATTTGCGGAGACCGGAGATGGCGCAATCGCGACAAAACTTGGCGTAACGACGATTTACGCATGCTCTACACTTCACTCATTCCATTTCCGGCGAAAATTAGGATTAATCCCAACTTTTGCGCATAGCTGGGCGAAAGCCGTCGGAATTGCCGCGTTTTCCTTAGCCTTTGACGTCATTTTTCCCGTCCATGTCGAGTCAACCTGCAACGACCCTCCCCGGCACCCCCGCGCCGGCGGCGCAGGGCACCGCGTTTCGCGTGCTGTCTGCGATCAGCTTTTCCCATCTGCTCAACGACATGATCCAGTCGTTGATCCTGGCGATTTATCCGCTGCTCAAGGCCGGTTTCCATCTGAGCTTCGCGCAGGTCGGCCTGATTACACTGACGTATCAGGTCACGGCGTCGCTGCTGCAGCCGGTGGTGGGCCTGTATACCGACAGGCATCCGAAGCCATACTCACTGCCGGTCGGCATGGGTTTCACGCTCGTGGGCCTGCTGCTACTGGCCGTCGCACCGAACTTCGGCGTGCTGCTCGTGGCGGCGGCGCTGGTGGGCATGGGTTCGTCGGTGTTCCACCCGGAGTCGTCGCGTGTGGCCCGAATGGCGTCGGGGGGCCGTCACGGCATGGCACAGTCGTTTTTCCAGGTCGGCGGCAATGTGGGTTCGTCGCTCGGGCCGCTGCTCGCCGCGCTCATCATCGCACCGCATGGCCGCGGCAGTGTGGCGTGGTTTTCGGTGGCGGCGCTCGTCGCCATCTTCGTGCTGTTCCAGGTAAGCCGCTGGTACGCCGCGCAGCGCGCCGCGCACCAGGGCAAGCCGGCCGCGCGCCGTGGCGGCACGGCGCATCTCTCGCGCAACCAGGTGATGTTCGCGATCGGCATTCTGCTGGTGCTGATCTTCTCGAAGTATTTTTACCTCGCCAGCATCAGCAGCTACTTCACGTTCTACCTGATCAGCAAGTTCCACGTATCGGTGCAAAGCGCGCAGGTCCATCTGTTCGTGTTCCTGTTCGCCGTGGCGGCGGGCACGATGATCGGCGGTCCGCTCGGCGACAGGATCGGTCGCAAGTATGTGATCTGGGGCTCGATCCTGGGCGCGGCGCCGTTTACGCTGATGCTCCCGTACGCCGACCTGTTCTGGACCGGCATTTTGACGGTCGTGATCGGTTTGATTCTCGCCTCTGCCTTTTCGGCGATTCTCGTCTACGCGCAAGAACTGATCCCGGGCAAGGTGGGCACGGTCTCGGGCCTGTTCTTCGGCTTCGCCTTCGGCATGGGCGGTGTGGGCGCTGCGGTGCTCGGTCAGCTCGCCGATGCGACCAGCATCGACTTCGTCTATCACGTGTGCGCTTACCTGCCGTTGCTCGGCATTGTCACGATCCTGCTTCCGAACGTCGAAGGCCACAAGAAGACGGCAGCCGCCTGACGCGGGACGCCGCAAGTCATTGCCGGTGTCCGCGCACCGGCACCGCCATGAAAAACGCCGGTTCCGACATTCCGGAACCGGCGTTCTTGCATCCGCGCCGCGACGCGGATGCCGTGCTGATGCGGGGCGCTTACTTCGAGCCGCGCTTCTGCAATTCCCAGCGGCCGTTCTCGCCCTTTCGGCACGCCGACAGGCGCAGCGTGACTTCCTGACCGCGCGCGCCGAGCAGCACGATCAGATCGCGGCAGGTCTGGGCGTCGGTCTTCTGGGTGTTGGTCGGGGTGAGTTGCGCGGTGATCGCGGTGGGATTGCCGGTGCCCTTGTTGCTCCACTCGACGGTTTCGTTGTCTTGCTGATCGGACAGCGCCGCGCCCGCAGCCCTGGCGATCGAGGCGTTATCGGCCTTGCGCATGAAAGCGAGCGGCGAGTTATCCATGAACGCGAGGTTCGAAGCGGCGAATGCGGGCGTGAACGCGCCTGCACCGATGGCGAGCGCCGTGCCAAGCGCGAGGGAGCGGGCACGCGACAAGCGGATATGTGACATTCGGAGTCCTTGAGATTGTGGACAGGGGACGGAGCCTGCACGACACCGGTCCGGCGCTTGGGCCGGCGCTCGGCGGCAGGGAGCAAAGCGATCATAAAAGAAACGGCCGGCGGCGTCATCCCGGCCGGCCGACGATGCACACACCGCTATTGCCGCCTGGCGGCGCGCATGACATCGGCGACTTGCCTGAGCGCCGCTTGCAGTGCCTCGTCGCTGCCGGGCGAGCCGAGCGCGACGCGAATGGCCGACGGTGCGCTTTGGCCCGGAGCCACGAAGGCATCGACCGGCGTGACGGCAATGCCTCGCGCATGCAGGGCGGCCACGGCGTCGTCGCAGCGCAGGGTCGCGGGCACCGGCAGCAGGCGATGAAACGAACCGTCGTGTCCCGTCGAATCGAGCCCTGCGAGACAGGCTTGCGCGATGGCCTGGCGCCGCCGCGCCAGCGAGCGTTTGCGGGCAATCCAGAGATCGAGCGTGCCGTCCGCGAGCCATCGGGAAGCCAATTGCACCATCAACGGCGCCGCGCTCCATACGCTCGCCCGCATGGCGGCGTGCACGCGCGGCAGCAGATCGGGCGGCGCGAGCAAATACGCCACGCGCAAGCCCGGAGCGCCCGGCTTGGAGAGGCTGCAGACCTCGAAAGTGCGCTCCGGGGCAAGCTGCCGGAGCGGGGGCGGCGCGTCGTCCACGAGGAATCCGTACGCGCTGTCCTCGATGAGCAGCAGATCATGGTGGCGGGCGACCTCCACCAGGGCGGCACGCTGCGCGAGCGGCATCACACAGCCCAGCGGGTTGTGCAACGTCGGCATGGTGTAGACGATCCGCAACCGGCCTGCATGCGCTCGGCACGCCATGTCGAGCGCGGCGGGGTCCATGCCGCCGGGCGTCATGGGGACGGCGACGAGCGGCACGTCGCGCAATGCGGCCAGCGCCTTCCAGCCGGGATAGGTCAGCGACTCCACGGCAACCGGTTCGCCCGCCCGGCACAGCGCCAGCTGGAGCACGTCCAGCGCGTGCTGGCCACCGGCGCACACCACCAGCGCATCCGGCGAGAGCGCGACGCCGTCGCGACGCGACAGCCATTGTGCGGCCGCGCGCCGGTCGTGCGGATGGCCGTCGTGCGGGGCGTGAGCGAGCAAGGCGCTCAGATCGCCCGCCGCCGCCGTCTCTCGCAATGCTTGCCGGAATGCCTCGGTCTGTTCCTGCAAGACCGGGTAGTTGAACGCCAGATCCACGCCGCCAAGGGCGCCTGGCGCCGGCGACCACTGGGCAAACGCGGCCGCCGCGCCGACGGCGGGCGACCGCGCATACGTGCCGCGCCCGACCTCGCCGACCGCAAGACCGCGACGCGCCAGCTCGGCGTAAATCCGGGTCACCGTGGAGACCGCCAGGCCGTGCGCGTCGGCGTAGGCGCGCTGCGGTGGCAGGCGCGTGCCCGAGGCGAGATCGCCGCGGGCGATGGCGTCGGACAGACGCTCGACATGTTCGAGATAGCGGGCAGGGGCGGCCATGTGCAATCCGTGCGCAATGACGACAGGGACACGGGACATATTGATATCAGGACAATTCAATAATTGCACTGAGTTGAGGGACTGGCAATACTGGGCTGTGAGCGCACCTTGCGCCGGCGTTCTTTCCCAACGGACTCACCGCATGTCTCGTCAAATCCCCGCCCCGACGCCCGCGATTCGCGTGCCGCGCCATGCCATTCCGCTGCTTGCGCTGCAACTCTTTCTGGTGACGTTCTCCGTCAATCTCCAGGCACCGCTGGTGCCGCACTACGCCGCCGCGAGCGGCTACGGCGCCGGCGCACAGGCGCTGGCGTTCGCCTGCTATGTGGGCGCGCTCGTACCGGCGCTGCTGCTGCTTGCGGGACTTTCGGACCGGGTGGGGCGGCGATTGCCGCTCGCCGCCGCCTTGCTGCTCGCGGTGGCGGGCACGTCGTTGACGCTGAAATGGCCGACGCTGGTGGCCCTGGGCGGCGCGCGCGCGTGCTACGGACTGGCGACCGGCCTGGTGGCGGGCAGCGGCACGGCCTATATGACGGAGCTATATGGCGCGCGCGAGGATGCCGCCACGCGAGGCGCGGCATGGGTGGCCGCCGCCACGTCGCTCGGGTTCGGCACCGGCGCGCTCGTGACGGGTGTGTGTCTGATCGCGGCGCCGACGACGTTGCCGCCGGTGAGCCTGTGGGCCTATCTGCCGGTGGCGTCGATGGCGGCCATGGCCGTGGTCGCGCTGCCGTCGCCCGCGCGACATCCGGGCGCTGCCTGGTTGCGTTGGCCGGTCGTGGCCCCGGGCACCGTGCCTCTGGGCGTGGCGATTATGCTCGCCTGGGCGGCGGTTGGCGTGGTCATCGGCCTGGTGCCCGCCGCGCTGGCGGCGCATGGACATGCGGCGTGGGCGGGCTTCGCCACGTTTTTCGTCGTCTCGACCGGGTTGCTGTTCCAGCCCGCTGCACGACGCCTGTCACCCGTGCGCGCGGTGCGCATCGGGCTGGTGCTCGTGCCGTCGGGCTTCGTCGTGCTGGCGCTCGGCGTGGTTCATGCGAACCTGCCGGCGCTGCTCGTGGGCGCGGCCATCGCGAGTTCGGCGTGCTACGGCTTCACGTACCTGGGCGGACTGGCGGCGGTCAATGCCGCCGTGGTGCCGACCTTGCGCGCGCGCGCCGCCGCCGGCTATTTTCTGTTTGCATACTTCGGCTTCTCGGTGCCGGTCGTCACGAGCGGGTGGCTCGCCGATCGCTTCGGCATGCCGGTGGCATTGACCGTGTTCGCGACGGCGCTGATCGCGGGCAGCGGCGCGCTCGGACTCAGGCTGCGACGCGAGACGGCCCCGGTCATGCGTCCGGTTTGACGCGCCCGCCCGCCGGCGAGACGTAGGCGCCGGTGCCGTGCAACTGATCCTCGGCCATCTCCAGCGCGCGCACGGCGCCGCGCCCCTTGCGGGCGAGCAACATCTCCACGAGCGTCTCGACCACGGCAATGCCCGCCGTGATCGACGGAAAGAACGACGGGCTTTCGTGCGAGAACAATACTGTCACGTCGGCGTCGAGCGCGAGCGGCGAGACGGTCGAGTCCGTGAGCGCCAACACCCGTGCCCCGGCCGCGCGCGCTGCGCGGGCCACGATCAGCGCCTCGTTCGAATAGGGCGCGAAGCTGATCACCACCACGACGTCGCGTGCCGACAGCGCACGCAATTCCATCTCCAGCGTGCCCGCTTCGCCGCGGATCAGATGCACCGTCGGGCGGAACAGCCGATAGACATACTGAAACGTAAAGGCGATGGGAAAGCACGCCCGAAAGCCCGCGACATGCACGGTGCCCGCGTTGGCGAGCAGGTCGACGGCTGCGCCCAGCGACGCGTTCGCACCCGCTTCGGTCAGGTCGAGGTTGTTGTGCTGAACGCGAAACATTTCCGGCACCATGCGCGCGGCGTCGCCCTCGCGGATCACCTGACGCGCGCGGCTCGCATACGGTTGCGGCCCGAGGCGGATCGATTCGAGAAACAACTCGCGCAGCCCATGCCAGCCGTCGAAGCCCAGGTGTTGCGCGAGTCGTACGAAGGTCGCGGGCTGCACGCCCGCCTCGGCGGCTATCGCCCGCATGGAACTGATCGGCACGCGCTGCGGATGGTCGAGCAGAAAACGCGCTCCCGACTGAAACTGCGGGCTGAGCTGCGAATAGCGCTCGCGCAACAGGGTATTGAGTTGTTCGAGCGTCTGCGGCGGCGCTGAGACTTGTGTCATTGGGAAAATGGCAACAGGGCGGCGAAAGAATGTAACGATTGTTGCATGAAATGCCGTGACCACGCACGCGCTTTCCCCGACGTTCGTGGGCTGCGATGCAACATCGTGTGGGGTAATGGGATTGCGCGAAGTGTTGCGAAGATAAAACGCATGAAACATATGTTGCGAAGACGGTGTGTTGCGCCTACACTGAGCGTCATCGTTCGCGAGGCGACGGCCGGGTGGCCGTGGTGCCCCACCGTCTCGCGTCAACTTTCTCCGTCAGAGGTTCAGGCATGACTCACGTGTTTCACCGCAATCCGCGCCAGACACTGCCCGTCGCGGTCGGCGGCCAGGGAATCGAGTTGATCGACAGCACCGGCAAGCGCTATCTCGACGCATGCGGCGGCGCGGCCGTCTCGTGCCTGGGTCACGGACACCCGCGCGTGATCGAGGCGATGCAACGCCAGGCGGCGCAATTGGCCTATGCCCACACGTCGTTCTTCACCACCGAGGTCGCCGAAGCGTTGGCCGATACGCTCGCGGCGAGCGCGCCGGGAGACCTGAATCACGTGTATTTCGTGAGCGGCGGTTCGGAAGGTGTCGAAGCCGCGCTCAAGCTGGCGCGCCAGTACTTCGTCGAGATCGGCCAGCCGCAGCGTCAGTACTTCATCGCGCGGCGCCAGAGTTATCACGGCAATACGCTCGGGGCGCTGGCCATCGGCGGCAACGCGTGGCGCCGCGAGCCTTTTCTGCCGTTGCTGGTGCCGGCGCACCATGTCTCGCCATGCTTTGCCTACCGCGAGCGATTCGAGGGCGAAACCGACGACGCGTATGTGCAGCGCCTGGCCGACGAGCTCGAGGCGAAGATTCTCGAACTCGGTGACGACAAGGTGATCGCCTTCGTGGCGGAAACGGTGGTCGGCGCGACGGCCGGCGCCGTGCCGCCGGTGGGCGATTACTTCAAGCGTATCCGCGCCGTGTGCGACAAGTACGGCGTGCTGCTGCTGCTTGACGAAGTCATGTCGGGCATGGGCCGCACCGGCTATCTGTTCGCCTGCGAGGAAGACGGTGTAGTGCCGGACATCCTCGTCATCGCCAAGGGGCTGGGCGCGGGCTATCAGCCGATCGGTGCCATGCTGTGCTCGGACAGGATTTACGACGCCGTGGTGGGCGGCTCCGGCTTCTTCCAGCACGGTCACACGTATCTGGGACACGCGATGGCCTGCGCGGCGGCGCTCGCCGTGCAGCAGACCATTGCCGAAACGCGCCTGCTGGAGAACGTGCAGGCACGCGGCGAACAACTGCGCGCCCGTCTGCGCGAGGTTTTCGCCGAGCATCCGAATGTGGGCGACGTGCGCGGCCGGGGTCTGTTCGTCGGCGTCGAGTTCGTTGCCGACCGGACGACCCGGCAGACGCTGCCCGTTGAGGACAAGACGCACGCCCGGTTGAAGGCCGCGGCGAAGGCGCGCGGTTTGCTGATCTATCCGATGGGCGGCACGGTCGACGGCGTCCATGGCGACCACGCGCTCATCGCGCCGCCGTTCATCTGCGAGCCGGGCGACATCGACCGTATCGTGGCGTTGTTCGCGCTGGCCGTGGGCGACGTGGTGGGCGCGAAGGTCGGGGTCGCGGCATGACGCGCGCCTTTGCGCTGGCCGTCGCGCCGAACGGCGCGCGACGCACGCACGCCGATCACGCGGCGTTGCCCATGACGCCCGCCGAACTCGGCGACTGCGCGAAGGCCTGCCTGACGGCGGGCGCGGCCATGATCCATCTGCACGTGCGCAAGGCGGACGGCACGCACAGCCTCGAAGTGGCGGACTACACGGCCGGCATCGACGCCGTGCACCGCGCCGTCGGCAACGAACTGGTGGTGCAGGTCACGACCGAAGCCGTCGGCATCTACACGCCGGCGCAGCAGATCGAGACGGTGCGGGCGTTGCATCCGGAAGCGATTTCGGTGGCCCTGCGCGAAGTGCTGCCCGATGCCGCTCATGAACCGGCGGCGCACGCGTTTTTCGCCTGGCTCTGGCAGGAACACATCACGACCCAGTACATCCTTTACGACACCGAAGACGTGGCGCACTACTGGCGTTTGCGCGCGAGCGGCGCGATCCGCCCGGGCCGTCACTGGGTGCTGTTCGTGCTGGGCCGCTACAGCAAGGGACAGTTGTCGTCGCCGTCCGACTTGCTGCCATTCCTCGCGGCCTGGCAGGCCGGTGCGCAGGCGCAGGGCGAGGCTGTCGCCGCAACGCCGTGGGCCATGTGCGCCTTCGGTCCGCGCGAGGCGGAATGTGCGCTCGCGGCAGTGTTGCATGGCGGCCACGCCCGCATCGGCTTCGAGAACAATCTATATCTGCCCGACGGCAGCGTCGCGCCGGACAACGCGGCGTCGCTGCACGCCCTCACCGTCGCCGCCGCGCCACTCGCGCTGGCGCCCATGACGGCGCAGGCGCTGCGGGCGCTCACGCGCTGAGCGGCCCGGTGCTCGCGCGCATCGCCGTGCGTCCATTGCACGCGCTTTCGCAGGCTTGATGTCACGCGCCGGGACGCCGGAAACCCAAAAATAAAAGCAAATACACGTCCTGACCGGCATTGCCGGGCCGGGACGCTGTAATAGAATCGGCGTAACCTCAAAAAAGGCCCGCGTCGCCCTCCCCGGCACCGGGCGTGAACAACGAACGGGAGCGCGGCGTGAAACACTGGTCGATCCGACATCGCATTCTGGCCAGTTTTGGCCTGATCCTCGCCTTGATGGCCTTCATGGCCGGCATTGCCTACACGCGGCTGGTCGCGATCGATCAGGAGGCCAACAGTGTAGAGACCGACTCCACGCCGGGGCTTTATTACAGCACGATGCTGCGCGGGGCCTGGTTCGAGAGCTATCAACTGCTCCAGCAGGCCATTGCCGTCGACGACAACGAGAAGACCCGCGCAATCGACCTGGACGCGCTGCGCGCCGCCGAGGCCCGCATCGACGGCTGGATCAAGGACTATGGCACCACGGTCAATCGCGACGTCGACCGCGTGCAGTACGGCGAGGTGCGCGCGGTGCGTCAGCAATACAGCCGCGTGGTCGGCCAGATCCTCAAGCTGGCGGCGGATGGTCAGCTCGCCGCCGCCCGCGCCACGCTCACGGATCAGCTGTATCCCGAATGGGGGCGTGGGCGCACGGCGATCCAGCGGCTGGTCGACACCAACAAGGCGTTTGCCGACGCGTCGACCCACAGCATTAGCGAATCGGTGACGGCTGCCAAGGCGACGCTGCTCATCGTACTGTGCGTGGCGCTCGCGGTCGCGGTGCTCGCCGGGTGGTTGCTGTTCCGCGCGATCAGCGTGCCGCTGGCGAGCGTGATGCAGATTCTGGAGGTCATGCGCTCGGGCGACCTGACCAAGCGGCTCGATCTGGACCGCCGCGACGAATTCGGCGCCCTCGAATCGGGCTTCAACCGAATGACGGACGAACTCACGGGCCTCGTCGGGCAGGCGCAGAAATCGGCGTTGCAGGTGACCACATCGGTCACCGAGATCGCCGCCACGTCGCGTCAGCAGCAGGCGACCGCCTCGGAAACCGCCGCGACGACCACCGAAATCGGCGCCACGTCGCGCGAGATCTTCGCCACTTCGCGCGACCTGGCCCGAACCATGACCGAAGTCGCGGGCGTGGCCGAGCATGCGGCGTCGCTCGCGGGCACCGGCCACGTGGGCCTCACCCGCATGGAAGACGCCATGCGGCACGTGATGGACGCGGCCGGGTCGGTCAATGGCAAGCTCGGCATCCTCAACGAGAAAGCGGGCAACATCAATCAGGTCGTGACCACGATCACCAAGGTGGCCGACCAGACCAATCTCCTGTCGCTGAATGCGGCGATCGAAGCGGAGAAGGCGGGTGAGTACGGACGCGGCTTCGCGGTCGTGGCGACCGAGATCCGCCGCCTTGCCGATCAGACCGCCGTGGCCACCTACGACATCGAACAGATGATCAAGGAGATTCAGTCGGCCGTGTCGGCCGGTGTGATGGGCATGGACAAGTTCTCGGAGGAAGTGCGTCGCGGCATGGACGAGATGCGCCAGGTGGGCGACCAGCTCGCCCAGATCATCGCGCAGGTGCAGACGTTGCCGCCGCGCTTCCAGGTCGTCAACGAAGGCATGCAGGCTCAGGCGACGGGGGCGGAGCAGATCAATCAGGCGCTGGTGCAACTCTCGGAGGCGGCGCAGCAGACCGCCGAATCGCTGCAACAGTCGAGCCAGGCCATCGAAGAACTCAATCACGTCGCCAACGGCCTCAAGAGCGGCGTGTCGCGCTTCAAGATACAGACGCTCCCGCCCGCCGGGCTCGTGTGACGGGAACGTGCCGCGCACAGCGCTCACCGAGCCGTTTTAGCACGCTGTCTTCGACCATCGCGCACACCGATATGTTGTTCCTGCGTTTCGCCATCGCGACCGATCACTATGTCATCGAGGCCAGCCATGTGGCCGAGGTGCTGCCGTGGCTCGCGCTCAAACGTCTGCCGGCAGCCCCGCCCTGGGTGGCCGGGGCGTTCAGCTATCGCGGCGAATCCGTACCCGTGATCGACCTGACGCATCTGGCGACTGGCGTGCCGGCGCCGGCGCGACGATCCACGCGCCTGGTGCTCGTGCACTACCCCGCGCCCGGCCCGGCCGCGCGCCGGCTCGGGGTGCTCGTCGAGCGCGCGACCGACACGCTGCGGGCCGACGCGGCGGCGTTTCAGCCCAGTGGTGTCGACCTGTCCGAGGGCCGCTACCTTGGGCCGGTGCTCGACACCGACGATGGGCTCGTGCAATGGGTGCGGGTCGATCAGTTGCTCACGGATGCGGCACGCGCCCTGCTCTTCGACGCCGCGCGCGATGCGATGGCCGAAGCCGCCACGGCGCGCCCGGCATCGGGAGAGTCGCCATGAGCCATGTGCGCGACATCGAACGGTTGCTGCGCGACACGATGGGCCTCGATGCCGAGACGCTCGGCGCGAACGCGGTGGAGCGGGCGGTGCGCGCCCGGCTTGCCGCGCTCGCCGAATCGTGGCCGGAAACACGCGACGGTTCCGCCGACGTCTTGTATTGGCAGCGATTGCAACAGTCGCCGGACGAATTGCAGGCGCTGATCGAGGCGCTTGTGGTGCCGGAGACATGGTTCTTCCGGCATCGCGACGCTTTCACGGCCCTGGCGGAAATGGCGCAGGATGAACGGCGTGCGCGGCGAGGCACGGTGCGCGAGGCGCAGCCGCTGCGTTTGCTGAGCCTGCCGTGCTCCACCGGTGAAGAGCCATATTCGATGGCGATGACCCTGTTCGATGCGGGCTTCGGGGTCGACGAATTCACCGTCGATGCCCTGGACATCAGCGAGCGAGCGCTCTCGGTGGCGCGCGCGGGGGTCTACGGCCGCAATTCCTTTCGCGGTCCACCCGCCACCCTGCAGTTTCGCGACCGGTATTTCACGCCGGTCGGCGAGCATCATCGCGTCGTCGATGCCTTGCGCACGCAAGTGCGCTGGCACGCGGGGAATCTGTTCGACGAAACACTGATCGACCGGCTGGGTACGTTCGACTTCGTCTTTTTCCGCAACGTGCTGATCTACTTCGACCGCGATGGGCAGCGACGTGCCATTGCCGCGCTGGAACGCCTCATGCGCATGGGGGCCACGCTGTTTGCCGGACCCGCCGAGGGCGGCACGCTGACCAGCAACGGCATGACATCGACCGGGCACGTGCAGGCTTTCTCGTTTCGTGTCGCCGGGCCGGTGCGCGACGTGACGCCGCCCGCGCCTGGGGCGCCGCGCTTCACGGGCACGCTCGACACGTTCAGCACCACGGCGCCCGCCAACGCGATGGCGGCGTTCGCGCAGCGGCACACGGCATCTGGCCACGTTGCGCCGACGGCACCGCTCGCACCGGTCGCGCCTCCGGCGTCTTCCTCGCCCGCATCGCCGGCACGATCGGCACGATCGGCGCCCGCGCCCGTGGCTTCGGTATCCGCCACCGTGGCGCGCCCCGCCGCGCCGTCGGCGCAGCGGGCCGACACGGGCGCATTGCTCGAACAGGCGCGCCTGGCGGCCGATGCGGGCGACTTCGTGCGCGCCGTCGCGCTGTGCCGCGACGTGCTCGCGGCGGATCGTGCCAACGCGCAGGCGGAGTACTTGCTGGGACTGGTCGAGGACGCACGCAACAACGCACAAGGTGCGATGATCCACTACCGCCGGGCGTTGTATCTCGATCCCGGCCACTACGAGGCCCTCGTGCACTGCGCGGCACAACTCGAAGCGCGCGGCGACACGCAAGGCGCCCGACGCCTGCTCGAACGCGCCGGGCGCGTCGCGCCTGCCGAAACCCCTGATCGCGACCATCGTCACGGGACCCGACATCGATGACTCAACGCGACATCGCCCATGAGGCCGGCTCCGTGTCCGGCGAGCACCCGCGGATGCTGCGACCGGACGCGGACCGCCAGTCGCTGCATCGGCAGGCGGCGACGCTGCTCGACCGGCTGCCGGTCGTGCCCGCCGATCCATCGCCGTGGCGCGCCGCACCCGATGCACAGGGCGCCACGCGGGGGGCATCGCTGCTGTTGTTCCGGCTCGGCGACGAATGGCTCGCATTGCCGGCGTCCGCCATCGAGGAGGTCGCGCCGATGCGGGGCTGGCATTCCGTGCCGGGGCATCGCCAGCGTGCGCTGCTCGGACTGGTGAATCTGCGCGGCGCGCTGGTGCCGTGCCTGTCGCTGGGCGAGTTGATCGGCGTACAGCCCACGGTTGCCCAGACGACACCCACAGGCGCTCCGCGCGCGGGCACGTCACGATTGCTGGCGTTGCGCCATGGCCACCATCTGAGCGCCTTCCCCGTGACCGAAGTGCACGGCACGGTGACGCCAACGACCGAACGGCTCGGGGCCGTGCCCGCGACGGCACTCGGCGCGGCCGACGGGTTTTCCGTGGCGGTGCTGCACTGGCGCGAGCAGGTGGTGGGCGTGCTCGATCCGTTGCGGGTAGGCGCGGCGTTCGATCGGAGTCTCGCATGAGCGACGATCTGCGCAACGCCACATTGCTCGACCTGTTCCGAATGGAGACGGAAACCCAGGCGCAGGTGCTCGGCGACGGGTTGCTGGCACTCGAGCGCACGCCGACCGACGCATCGCGACTCGAAGCGTGCATGCGCGCCGCGCATTCGCTCAAGGGTGCGGCGCGCATTGTTGGCGTCGACGCCGGCGTTGCGCTGGCCCACGTGCTCGAGGACGCGTTCGTTGCCGCCCAGCGCGGCGCGCTCGCCATCGACGTCCCGATCATCGATCGCATGTTGCAGGGCGTCGATTTGCTCATGCGCCTTGCGCACCCGCCCAGCCATGATCCAGGATGGGCGCAGGGCGCGGGCAAGGCAGAGATCGACGCCTACGTCGCCGCCTTCACCGAAGCGCTCGCAGGGCTGACGAACGACGCGGCGCCCGAACCCGCATCGCAGGCACCGCAGCACCCCGCGCGGGAAACCGGCAACGGGGACGCGCACGGAGAGGCGTTTTTGGACGAGGACGCCGCCTTCGATTACGCCGGCTACGGGGCCGGGACGACGGGGCTAATCGAGGCGATAGAGGCCATCGGGGCGAGCCGGGAGGTCCCGCTGGCGTCGGCGTCCGCGGGTGGATTGGACCACGTCGGCAAGCGCGACGAGTGGCGTGGCGACGGGCCTGACGACGGACGTCGGGACAAGCCCGACGGCGCGGGCGCGGACAACGCGTCGCGAGCGCTGCGCGTGTCGGCCGACAGTCTGGACCGGCTGCTGCGTCTGTCGAGCGAAGCCTTGGTGGCGTCGCGCTGGTCGCAGCCCTTCGCGCAGTCGCTGCTGCGGCTCAAGCGTCATCAGCATGAGGCGGGCGACGCGCTCGATCGCGTGAGTGCCGCGCTGGAGGGTGTCGCGGACCGTGCCGACGAGAACCGTCAGATGTTGCTTGCGGCACTGGCCGACTTGCGTCGCGCGCTGGGTGTCGGCGGCCAGTTGCTCGCCGAGCAGATTCACGAACTCGACCAGTTCGATCGCCGCTCGACGCAACTGTCGCAGCGTCTGTACGACGAAGCGCTCGCGTGTCGCATGCGTCCCCTGGACGACCGGCTGGGGGGCTTCGCGCGCATGGTGCGCGATCTTGGACGCTCGCTCGGCAAACCCGCTCGGCTCGAGATCCGCGGGGCGGACACGCAGGTCGATCGAGACATTCTCGACCAACTCGAAGCGCCGCTCGGACATCTGTTGCGAAACGCCGTCGATCACGGCTTGGAGAGTCCTGCGCTACGGGCTGCGGCGGGCAAGCCGGCCGAGGGCGTCATTACACTCAGTGCGCGGCACAGCGCGGGACTGCTGCTCGTGAGCGTGGCCGACGACGGTGCGGGAATCGATCTCGAACGGGTGCGTGCGGCGGTGGTCGCGCGCGGGCTGGCAGCGCCGGAGACCGCGCAGCGGCTCGACGACAACGAACTCGTCGAATTCCTCATGCTGCCGGGCTTCACGTTGCGCAGCACGGTCACGGATATCTCGGGACGTGGCGTCGGCCTGGACGCGGTACGCGCCATGGTGGCACAGGTGCGCGGCACGGTGCGCATCGAGCATGCGCCAGGACGCGGCACGAAGGTCATTCTTCAATTGCCGCTCACGCTTTCGGTCATGCGCAGTCTGCTGGTCGAAATTGCGGGCGAGCCCTATGCGTTGCCCCTCGCGAACCTGTCGCGCACGCTCGCGTTGCCGCGGGAACGTATCGACATGCTCGAAGGTCGCCCGCATTTCACGTTGGACGGCAGGCAGATCGGACTCGTCAGCGCACAGCAGGTGCTGTGCGGCAGCGAGCCGTCGGCCGCGCCGGGGGATCAGCCGGTGGTCGTGTTCGGCGACGGCGAGTCCCGCTATGGCTTGGCGGTCGACAAATTCCTGGGCGAGCGCATGCTGGTCGTGCAGCCGCTCGATGCGCGGCTCGGCAAGCTGCCGAACATTGCCGCCGGGGCGCTCAACGAGGACGGCTCGCCGCTGCTCATCATCGACACGGCGGATCTGGTGCGCTCGATCGCCAAGGCCGTGGAGACGGGTTCGCTCGAACGGCTGCCGGTGCGCGTGGCACAGACTGGCGGCCGGGGGCGCAAGCGCGTGCTCGTCGTCGACGATTCCTTGACCGTACGAGAACTCGAACGCAAACTGCTCGCGGCGCGCGGCTATGACGTCAGTGTCGCCGTCGATGGCATGGATGGCTGGAACGCGGTGCGCAGCGAGACGTTCGACATGGTGATCACCGATGTCGACATGCCGCGCATGGACGGCATCGAACTGGTCACGCTGATCAAGCGCGACGCCCGTACCGCGGACCTGCCGGTCATGATCGTTTCCTATAAAGATCGCGAGGAAGACCGTCAGCGCGGGCTCGATGCGGGCGCCGACTATTACCTCGCGAAAGGCAGCTTCCACGACGACGCGCTGTTGCGCGCGGTGGTGGATCTCATCGGGGAGTCGGGGTCATGAAGATCGGTATCGTGAACGATTCGGCCATTGCGGTGGAGGCGTTGCGCCGCACGCTCGCGCAACGACCGGGGCTCGATGTGGCGTGGGTAGCGCACGACGGCGCACAGGCCGTTTCGTTGTGTGCACCGAACCCACCCGACCTCGTGCTGATGGACCTCGTCATGCCGGTCATGGACGGGGTCGCCGCCACGCGGGAAATCATGCGGCGCACGCCCTGCCCGATCCTGATCGTGACGTCCGATGTCGGCCATCATGCGAGCCTGGTATTCGACGCCATGGGCGCCGGCGCGCTGGACGCCGTCGATACCCCGGTGCTCGGTGCGGCGGACATGACACGTCCGGCGTCGTCGCTGCTGACGAAGATCGAAGCCGTGGCGGCGCAGCAGGCCGACGCGTACAGGCCCGCGCCCGTGGTGATGCGCGCGGCTGCGGCCGGTACCGACGCGCTGGTGGCGATCGGTGCGTCGGCGGGCGGACCGGCGGCGCTTGCAACGCTCCTGGGGCGCCTGCCCGCTAACTTTGGCGCCGGGGTGATCGTGGTGCAGCACGTCGACGACGCGTTCACGCCCGGCATGGCGACGTGGCTCGATCAGCAGACGGCGCTCACGGTGCGCCTCGCGAAAGCGGGCGACCGGCCGACGGCGGGCACCGTGTTGCTCGCGGGCGGCAATCGCCACTTGCGGGTCGACGGGAGCGGACGCTGTGCATACAGCGACGAACCGAAAGACGCGGTCTATCGGCCGTCGATCGACGTATTTCTGCGCAGCGTTGCCGAACACTGGCGCGCGCGCGCCGTGGGCGTGCTGCTCACGGGCATGGGGCGCGACGGTGCGGCCGGGCTCGGCGACATGCGCGCGCGGGGTTTCATCACGATCGCGCAGGACCGCGCAACGAGTGCGGTGTACGGCATGCCCAAGGCGGCGGCCGAGGCAGGGGCCGCGTCGGAGATTCTGCCGCTGCCGACCATTGCGCCACAATTGGTGGCGCTGTTTGGAACTGTATGACAGGAAGCAAATCATGACGACAACCCCGCGCCAACTCAATCCCGCAGTGCAGCCGATCGGCAGCGAGAGCAGCCTGAACGATTCGTCGGCGATGGTGTTGCTTGTCGACGACCAGGCGATGGTTGGTGAGGCGGTGCGGCGCGCGCTGGCCGGCGAGTCGAACATCGACTTTCACTATTGCGCCAATCCGGACGACGCGTTGCGCGTGGCCGAGCAGACGCGCCCGACCGTGATCCTGCAGGATCTGGTGATGCCGGGCACCGACGGTCTGCAACTGGTTCGCCAGTACCGCGCAAGCCCGCTCACGCGCGACATTCCGATCATCGTGCTGTCCACGAAGGAAGAGTCGACAATCAAGCGCGAGGCATTTGCGGCGGGGGCGAACGATTATCTGGTCAAGCTGCCAGACACGATCGAGCTGGTGGCACGCATTCGCTACCACTCGCGCTCATACATGAACCTGCTGCAACGCGACGAAGCGTATCGCGCGTTGCGCGAGAGCCAGCAGCAATTGCTCGAGACCAATCTGGAGTTGCAGCGTCTCACGCATTCCGACGGTCTCACGGGGCTGGCGAACCGACGTTACTTCGACGAGTATTTCGGTGCGGAATGGCGCCGTGCATTGCGCGAGCAGCGCGAGATGGCGCTGTTGATGATCGACGTGGACAATTTCAAGATCTACAACGATACCTACGGACACATTGCCGGTGACGACGTGCTGCGGCGCGTGGCGAGCACCATCGCCGAAGCGGCGGCGCGTCCGGCCGATCTCGCGGCGCGCTTCGGCGGCGAGGAATTCGTGATGGTGCTGCCGAACACGTCGCCTGCCGGTGCGGCGGTGATCGCCGAAAAGGTGCGTGCGCAGATCGACGCGATGGCGATTCCGCACATCGGCTCGGCCAACGGCCGGCATGTGACGGTCAGTGTCGGCGGCGCGGCGCTGGTGCCGCGCACGCACATGGCATCGACGTCGCTGATCGAGTCGGCGGATCTGGCGCTGTATCGCGCCAAGCAACAGGGCAAGAATCGCGTGGAGATGCAACCCGGCGCTTCCTGAGCCCGAGGAGGATGCATGACCTTCGAGCTGTTCTATTGGCCGGGCCTGCAGGGGCGCGGCGAGTTCGTCCGGCTTGCCTTCGAGGCCACCGCCACGCCGTATGTGGAAATCGTGCGGGGCGATAGTCCCGGTCAGGGACTCGACGCGCTGCTCCACGCGATGGACGATCCCCGGTGCATCGATCCGCCCTACGCGCCGCCCTTCCTGCGCGTGGGAGACGAGCTGATCGGGCAGACCGCGAACATCCTCGCCTATCTCGGCCCGTTGCTCGGTCTCGTGGGGGAATCGCCTCGTGCGCGACGCTGGGTCAATCAACTGCAACTCACGCTGGCGGATCTCGTGGCCGAAGTGCACGACGGTCACCACCCGATTGCCAGCCGTCTTTACTACAGCAATCAGCGCGCCGAGGCGCGCAAGCGGACCGCCGACCTGATCGACTACCGCCTGCCGAAGTTCTTCGAGTACTTCGAGCGAGTGCTGGCGCATAACCCGCACCCCGGCGGATGGCTCTCGGAGGGGGCGATGTCCTACGCCGACCTCTCGTTGTTCCAGGTCATCGAAGGGCTGTACTACGCGTTTCCCCGCGCGATGACGGGCTTTGCCACGGCGTTCCCGCGCTGCCGGGCGGTGCGCGACGCCGTGGCGCGTGAGCCGCGCATCGCGGCATATCTGAAGTCGTCCCGCCGAATCGCCTTCAACACCACGGGCATCTTCCGGTACTACAGGGAACTGGATCGCGCCTCGCCGTTTTGACCGTTGCCGCCCACGCGGCGCCGCGCGACGCATCGGGCCGTGTCAGCGCGATGACTCCGGCAGCGTGGCGTCGCCGGCGTTGAGCGGGCGTTGCATGAGTACGGTGTCGACCCATCGGCCGAACTTGAAGCCGACCGATCGGAGCACGCCTGCCTGGACGAAGCCGCAGGCGCTGTGCAGCGCAAGCGAGGCCGCGTTGCCACTGTCGCCGACGTTCGCGATCAGCTGCCGCCATGGACCGCCCTCGCACCGCGCGATGAGCGTGAGCAGCAGCGCGCGTCCGATCCCCTGTCCGGTCGCGTCGGCGGCGATATACACCGAGTCTTCCAACGTGAAGCGGTAGGCCGAGCGCGGTCGGTAATGGGTGGCATAGGCATAGCCGAGCACCTTGCCGTCGCGTTCGGCGACGAGATAAGGCAGACCGGCGTCGAGTACCTTCGCGCACCGCGCGCGCATCTCGGACTCGTCCGGCGGAATTTCCTCGAACGAGGCCGATCCAGTGCGCACGTGGTGCGCATAGATGGCCGTGATGGCCGACAAATCGGCCTCGGCTACAGGACGCACGGCACAGGCGCTGCGCGCCAGTTCGTTGCCCACGCGTTGCGCATTGCTGGATGAGGGGACGGAAGACGACGGCATTCGGACACGCTAATTCGTTGAGTAACACGACGGACCGGCGAACCGGCCGCTACCTGCGGGCAGTGTGCGCCGCGTACGTCCATAAAAAAAGCTTGTGCTCATTATGAATTGCATAAGCGTTACTTTGAGATGCCACCGGTTCGATTGGCTCAGGCGCTGGCGCCCGCCTCGGGCGGCACGCCCCCCGCGCGCTGGATCGCGTGTGCACCCGCCAGCCCGCCTGTACCCGCGCCGGCGGGCTCGGGGTGCATGGCGTCGAGCCGCTGGCGCACGAAGCCGATATGCTCGCGAAGCACATAAAACTGATCGGCATAGGCGAGCGGAATCTTCAGCCGGTTGACGGCGGCTTCGATGGCGTCGAGTCGATGCCGCAGGTTCGTGTATTCGGCGTGCGCGTCATCGGCCAAGGCCTCGCGCTCGAGCGCGATGAGTGCACCGTACCAGCGGTAAAGGCGCGATTTCACGCGCCAGCTGTACAACGCCGGCACCAGTCGGAAAGCGGGAATCAGGACCACGATGATGGGCACGAGCAGCACGACGATCCGATCGGCGAGGCTCGCGATCCAGAACGGCAGATGCCGGTACAGGAATCCCTTGCCTGACTGGTAGTAGCGCGCCGCATCGTCGGAGAGCGGGAATTCGTGCACCTTCGCGGACGGGAATTCCCCTGCCCGCTGCAGCAGGTTCGCCTTGCCATGGACTTCCTTCGCGGCCTCGATGAGCAGATCGGACAGCGCGGGATGCAGGCTGTCACGGGCCACGAGCTCGACGGTCGGGCTGATGACGTGGACCGCTTGCGCGGGCAGGTTGCGTCCGAGGTCGAAGACGCCGCGCGGCAGCGTGAGCTGATTCAGATACGTGAAGCGGCGCGTGTATGCGTCGGCCTGCGCAAAGTCCATCAACCGGATGCCCGGTTCGCGGATGAGCTTGCCCATGGTGGGACCGGTGGCCGTGTCGCCGGTGAGCATGGCGGCGTCCACGTGCCCTTCGATCAGGGCCTGGGCGGCTTCCTGGCCATCGTACGCGGTGAGCGTCGTGGACCCGCCTGGCTCGATGCCGTTGGCCTTGAGCAGCGTGAGGGAAAGGGCGCGCGCGCCGCTGCCTTCGCGGCCGATCGCGATGCGTTTGCCGGTGAAGTCGGAGAGCTTGGTCACGCGCGGCCCGCGATAAAACACGGAAATCGGCGCATAGAACACGCTGCCGAGCGACACCAGGCCGTCGACGTTCAGGCCTTGCGATACGCCGCCCTGCACCAGTCCGAGATCGACGTTCTGCGAGTCGTCGGCCAGACGCTCGACGTTTTGCCGCGAGCCTTCCGACGTCAGAATGTTGAGCGTGATGCCGTCGCGGGCGAGGATCGTCTTGTAACGCTGTGCCGCGTTCCAGAACGAGCTGCCTTGCGGCCCGGCGCTGATCGTGACGGTGCGCGGCGGCGCTGGCTTGACCAGCCACACCGCGAGCCAGATGGCGGCAATCGACACGAGCACGACAGGCCCGAAGGAAACGGCGAGATCACGCCAGGAAATCGCGACGAAGCGCGCACGGAGTCGCCGATGGGCGGGTTGGTTCGAGTCGGTCTTCATCGATCAGGCAGGCTTTATCCAACACCCGGCAGATAATACGCCATCTGCGGTGCGGGACTTCGACGCGTTCCCAAGTCACCGATGCGCGAGACTCTGCGCGAGTTGCTTCCACAGGTGATCGGCCGCCGGCGAGAGGCGCCGCCCGACGCGCGTCATCATCTGGCTGGAAAACCCGAGCGCGATCGGGTGATCGATCGGCACGGCCACGAGTTCGCCCAGATCGATGCCGCGTCGCGCGGTGATGGCCGACATGAACGCCACACCCAGACCGGCCGCCGCCAGCGTCTGCGCGGTATTGAACAGGTCGACGCGATAGGCGGGCGTGACATTCAGACGAGCCGTATCGAGCACCGAGTGCACGAACTGCTGCACGCCGTGGGCTTCGGTCATGAAGATGAGTCGCTCGTGCTCCAGCTCGGCAGGCGGCACGCTGGCGAGCTTCGCGAAGCGGTGTGTCGGTGCGACCACGGCGCACAGCGCCTTCGGCGCGAAGGGGTGGATGCGCATCGACGGATCGTCCGCGGAGCGGGCACACAGACCGATGTCCACCACGTCGTCGCGCACGAGCGACAGCACGGCGGGCGTGGGGCCGGATCGGATCTCGACCAGGATGTCCGGATAACTCATCGAAAAGCGTTGCAATGCCTGGGCGATCAGGCGGCCGATGAAGCCTTCGCCAACGCCGATCGCCACCTTTCCCCGTTTCAGATGGCGATACTCCTCGAGCCGGGCCGAGAGGTCGCGCTGGCGGCGCTGGCCGTCGCGGTAATAGTCGATGAGCACTTGCCCGATCTCCGTCACGCTGACGTTGCGCCCGCGCCGCTCGATGAGCGGAAAGCGCAGGCGCCGCTCCATCGCCGCGATCTGTCGGCTCACCACCGACGGATTCACCCCCAGTGACTCGGCCGCCATGCGAACGCCGCCGGTGGCCGCAATTTCCGCGAGATATTTGAGCGGACGCTCGCCGATGTCGTCCATCCAGGTGTCGATCGTCATGGCACTACGCGTCCAATTGTTGCCTTGAGAGCAACATTTTGGCCTGGATTGCGTCATGGGTGGGAATTTTCGTCGGTGCAATACTCCGCGATATTCGAAAAAGAGAGGGAACCCCGATGAGTGAGACTCGCTATTGCGAAGTCGGCGATCTGGCCGACGCCCGCGAGCAACTGGCCGACATCCGGCACCATATCCACCAGCATCCCGAGCTGTCCTACGAGGAAGTCGACACCTCGCGCTACGTGGCCGAGAAGCTCGAGCAGTGGGGCTATCAGGTCACGCGCAACGTTGGCGGTCATGGCGTGGTGGCGTCGCTGCGCGCGGGCACCAGCGGCCGCACCGTGGGCGTGCGCGCCGACATGGATGCCCTGCCGATTCACGAGCAGACGGGCCTGGCGTACGCCAGCGTGCACGACGGCAAGATGCACGCGTGCGGTCACGACGGTCATACGACCGTGCTGCTGGGCGCCGCCCAGCAACTCGCCAGGACGCGCAACTTCGATGGCACTGTCCACCTGATTTTCCAGCCGGCGGAAGAAGCCGGCTCGAACAGCGGCGCCGAGCAGATGATCGCGGATGGCTTGTTCGAACGTTTCCCGTGCGATGCAATTTTCGGTTTGCACAATCACCCGGGCGTTGCCACGGGCACGTTCGGCTTTCGCGCCGGCCCGCTCATGGCCGCGTGCGATACCGTGAAGATTCGCATTCACGGCCGCGGGGGGCATGCCGCGCGCCCGCATCTGGCGATCGATCCGGTGATGATCGGCAGCAGCCTTGTGATGGCGCTGCAGACGGTGGTGGCCCGCAACATCGATCCGACCGAAGCGGCCGTCGTCACTGTCGGTACCTTCCATGCCGGCTTCGCACCGAACGTGATTCCCGAGGAGGCGGTCATCGAGATGAGCGTGCGTTCGTTCTCGGCGACGGTGCGCGCCACGCTCGAGTCGCGCATCTGCGCGCTGGCGAAGTCGCATGCCGAAGGCTACGGCGCGAGCGTCGACATCGACTACATCCGCGGTTATCCGGTGCTCGTCAACACCGAGGCGGAAACGGAATTCGCGCGCGGCGTGGCCGAAGAACTGGTCGGCGCCGATCATGTCATCGCCCCGTTCCCGCCCATCGCGGGCAGCGAGGACTTTGCGTACTACCTGCAAAAAGTGCCGGGCTGCTTCATCCGCCTGGGCAACGGCGAAGGCAAGCCGATGCTGCACAACGCCAAATACGATTTCAACGACGACAATCTGACCATCGGGGCCGCTTTCTGGACGCGTCTGGTCGAACGCTTTCTTGCCAAGGACCGCGCATGAACACCGCCGCACAATCCGCGCAATCCGCGCAATCGCTTCCGACCGAGGGTGCACAGCCGTTGCCGATGGATGCCGCGCAGCAACGCAAGATCGTTTTCGCCGCCGTCATCGGCAACCTGCTGGAATTTTTCGACTTCACCGTCTACAGCTATTTCGCGCTGACCATCGGCAAGCAGTTCTTCCCGTCGCATGATCCGATCACGTCGTCGCTGCTCGCGTTCGCGGTGTTCGCGGTGGGCTTCGTGATGCGCCCGCTCGGCGGCATCGTGCTCGGCCGTTACGCCGACCGCGCCGGACGCAAGCCCGCGCTCACGCTGACCATCCTGTTGATGGCGCTTGGTTCGGCCGCCATCGGTCTGGCCCCGACCTATGCGCAGATCGGGCTGGCCGCGCCGCTGCTCATCGTCGGCGCGCGTCTGCTTCAGGGCTTCGCGCAGGGCGGCGAATTCGGCGCGGCCACGGCCACGCTGCTGGAAGTCGGCGGTGCGAAAAGCCGTGGGTTCCGCGCGAGCTGGCAGCTGGCAAGCCAGGGTGCGGCGGCGTTGCTCGGTTCGGGGCTGGCGGCGAGCCTCGGCTTCCTGCTCTCGGACGACACCATGCACAGCTGGGGCTGGCGCATTCCGTTCCTGCTCGGCACGCTGATCGCGCCGGTCGGCATCTATTTGCGCCGGCACATTCAGGAGGAGCCGCCCAAGGTCAAGGTCGTGGCCGGTCGCCACGATCCGAAGCATGGCGTATACGTGCGCAACTGGTTCCTCACGATCTTCTCGATCATGGGCATGTCGGTGTCGACGTACGTGATGATGTACTACATGCCGACGTACTGCATCCAGTACCTCGGTCTGCCGCCGAAGATGTCGATGCTCGCGGGAGTGGCGGCCAGCACGATCTCGCTGGTGATGTGCCCGATTTACGGCGCATGGTCGGACAGGATGGGCCGTCGCAAGCCGCTCACGATGGCCGGCCGCGTGGCGCTCATCGTGCTGCTTTACCCGGCGTTCTGGATCATGACGCACTTCCCGTCGCTGCCGGTCGTGCTCGCCGCGCTGGTCGTACTGATGCTGTGCTACACCATGGGCTCGGCCCCGGCGTATGCGCTCATGCCGGAGAACTTCCCGAAGCACCTGCGCGCGGGCTACATGTCGAGCGCATACGCGATTGCGGTGTCGGTGTTCGGTGGTACCGCCCAGCTCGTCGCGGGCTGGCTGATTCGCGTGACCGGCAACAAGATGGCGCCGGCGTGGTACATGATCGTCTGCGTGCTGATCTCGCTCGTCGCCGTGTCGATGTTCGAGGAAACCGGCAACAAGGTGCTCGACGAGTAAGGCGCACGCCCCAAGGCGCATCGGCCGCGCGTTCCCGCGTGCCTGGCCGATGCATCTTGAACGTCAAAGACGTTCAAAGATGGCGGCGATGCCCTGTCCGCCGCCGATGCAGGTCGTCACGAGCGCATAGCGCCCGCCGGTGCGTCGCAGTTCGTGCACGGCCTTCGTCACCATCACCGCACCGGTCGCCCCGACCGGATGCCCCAGCGCAATGGCGCCCCCGTTCGGATTGACGCGGGACGCGTCCAGCGCCATCTCCCGCAGGAACGCACCGACGATCGAGGCGAACGCTTCGTTGAGCTCGATCACGTCCATCTGATTGATCCGAAGCTCGGCGCGCCGAAGCACCTCGCGCGTGGCGATCACCGGGCCGATGCCCATGTCCTCCGGCATCACCCCCACGCGCGCGTGGGCGATCAGACGCGCCATCGGGTGCCGACCGAGTGCGCGCGCGCGCTCACGGCTTGAGAGCAGGACGGCGGCGGCGCCGTCGTTGATGCCCGAGGCATTCGCCGCGGTGATGGTGCCGTCATTGCGGCGGAAGACCGGTTTGAGCTTCGCGAAATCGTCTGCGCGCGCGGCGGCGCGCACGCGCTCGTCGCGCGTGAACGTGGCCGGCTTGCCCGGCGAGCCGACGTCCACCGGCACCGTCTGTTCGTCGAAGTATCCGGAGGCCATGGCGCGCGCGGCCCGTTGATGCGAGGCGAGTGCGATGGCGTCCTGTTGCGCGCGGCTGATGTCGAAGCGCGCAGCGATGCGCTCGCCCAGCTCTCCCATGTGCGCACCGGTCATCGGATCGGTCAGTCCGCCCATCAGCGTATCGGCCGCGACGACGTCGCCCGGATGCGCGCCGAAGCGGTGCGCGGGCAGCAGGTACGGCGCCAGACTCATCGTCTCGGCGCCGCCGCCCACGGCGGCTTGTGCCTCGCCCGACTGGATGAACTGCGCGGCGAGCAGAACGGCTTCGAGCCCCGAGCCGCACAGACGATTGACCGTGAGCGCCCCCGCATGCGGGGCGATGCCGCCGCCGAGGGCCGCCACGCGGCCGAGGTACATGTCGGCCGGCGCCGTCTGATGCACGTTGCCGAAGACCGCCTGATCGACTTCCTCGCCGGAGACGCCCGTGCGCGTGAGCAGCGCCCGCACGACGCTTGCGCCGAGCTCGGCGGGCGGTTTGTGTCGCAAGCTGCCGCCGAACTCGCCGATGGGGGTGCGAACCGCCCCGAGAATGACCACGTCGTTGTCCATCGTCCTGTCCCCCGAACACGTCGGGCGATCGACCGGCGCACGCACGCGGCCCGGCGTTGAGGAAGATCGGATGAGGATCGCCCGACGTCTAAGCGTAGGACGCAATCGCTCGCGCGGCACCTGACAAGGTTGACAGGTGCCGCGCGTGGGTCAGGCGCGAACGGTACTGCTAAACCTGGAATGTCGCGTCGCCATCGAGCGGATACACCGGCCGTTTCACCCGCGAGAACGGGAACAGGCCGTAGTTCGAGCTGGTGACACCGTCGCTGTCGCATTCGACCAGACCGGCCGAGATCGGCACGAAGACCGGGCGGCAATACATGCGCGACTTGAGCAGCAGGAAGCGCTCGCTGCGCGGATCGAGGCCGACGCACGTGAACACGCCGTGATCCCACGGCTCGTGGGTACGCTCCGTGACCACGATGCGCGCCGGGCCGATGTCGAAGAGCACCGTGCGGCCCATATAGCAGCGCTGGCCGGTGTAGGTCGGACCGCTCACGACGTACTCGCCGTTGCTGATCCTGCGCACGATGCCCGTGAGCACCGTCGGCGTCTTGGTGATGCCCAACTGCGTGAGCGCGCGCTTGTTGCCGAGCGCGAGCGTGATCTCGGCGCCCTCGCCCGCGGCGATCAGCGTTGCCACGGCTTCCGGATCGCACAACGGCCCCACGCCAATGCCGGTCAGACCGCCCGCGAGCGCGGCGTCGAGCACGTCCATGGTGTCGCACGTGCCGCCCGACATGCAGTTGTCGCTGTGGTCGAGCAGCAATACCGGTTTGTTCGCGCCATCGGCGAGACGTTTCGCCTCGGCGATCGACGCCGCGAGCGGCGCGCTGCGGTAGACGAAGCCGTCGCGCTCGTCCCACGCCTGCGCGGCGATGCGGTCCGCCACCGCCTGTGCGCGTGCGATGCCCGCCGCGTCGCCCTCGGCCGTCACCACGACGCTAAGACATGGCGCGGGAATGTCGGCGAGCGAGAAGCCCGAGAACACCGACACCGCAAGAATGCCCTCCTCGGCTTCGGCGCGCCGCGCCGCCTCGATGGCGCGCTTCATCGCACCGTCGTGGCTCGTGCTGCGCAGCGAGTGCACCATGAGCGGGGGCTGGCGCCACACGACTTTCGGGCGACGCTTGCCCGCGAGCATGTCGAAGAGCAACCGCCCGGCGTGCTCGCCGGTTTCGTACATGTCGACGTGCGGGTAGGTCTTGAAGCCGACGACGATGTCGGCGTTGGCGATGATTTTCGGGGTGACGTTCGCATGCAGGTCGAGCGCCACGGCAATCGGTGTGTCGGGCGCCGCCTCGCGTACGCGCGAGAGCAGATCGCCTTCCCCGTCGTTGCTGTTCTCGGCAACCATCGCGCCGTGCAGGTCGAGCAGGATCGCGTCGACCCCCCGACTCGCGGCCACGATCCGGCCACAGAGTTCGTCGTACGCACCCGCCGCGACCGGACCACTCGGATTGGCACTTGCGGACACGGGCGTGATCAGTTGCCCGCCGGCCGCCTCGGCCAGATCGATGAACGCGGCCATGGCAGTGCGCATGCCCTTGTTCTCGCGATAGGCGGCCTCGTCGTATGTCGGCCCCTGATTGCCGAACGCCTCGAGCGGGGTCGGCACCGGCGAGAACGTATTCGTCTCGTGATTCATCCGCGCGATCATCACCTTCATGCGGCACCTCCCGCACGTTGGAGCATCGCCTGCAACAGCACGTTACAACCCGCTTCCAGATGCGCGGGATCGGCGTCTTCGATTTCGTTGTGGCTGATGCCGTCCTTGCAAGGCACGAAAATCATGGCCGTCGGCGCGATACGTGCGAGATACACCGCGTCGTGTCCGGCGCCGCTGATCGCGTCCATCGACGACAGGCCCAGTGCCCGCGCACCGTCGCGGATCGCCGCGACGAGTTCGGGCGCGAACGGTTGTGGCGGGAAGTACACGACCTGCTCGATGGCGACGTCGATCCCGTTCGTGCTCAGTGCGGCACACTCGGCGCGCAACGCGGCGTTGAGTGCATCGAGTGTGGCGTCGTCCGCGGCGCGCAGATCGACGGAGAGCTTCACGCGCCCGGGAATCACATTGCGCGAGTTCGGATAGTTGTCGACCCAGCCAACCGTGCCGCGCGCGTGCGGCGCGTGCTCGCAGGCAATGCGGTTCACCGCCTGGATCAACTGTGCGGCGGCGAGCAGCGCGTCTCGGCGCAGTTCCATCGGCGTGGGGCCCGCATGCGCTTCCATACCCGTGACGGTGACGTCGTACCAGCGCTGACCAAGCGCCCCCTGCACGACACCGATGGTCTTGTCGTGGGCTTCGAGCACCGGCCCCTGCTCGATGTGCGCCTCGAAATATGCGCCGACCGCGCCGGGACGTCCGACGGCGGAGGTCTCGCCGGCGTAGCCGATGGCGTGCAAGGCGTCGGCGACGCTCACGCCATCGTGGTCTCGCTGCGCCAGGGCATGTTCCAGCGAGAAAGCCCCGGCGTAGACGCCCGAGCCCATCATTACCGGGACGAATCGCGAGCCTTCCTCGTTGGTCCACACGGCGACCTCGAGCGGCGCCTGCGTCACGACGCCGTTGTCGTTGAGCGTGCGCAGCACTTCCAGGCCGGCGAGCACGCCGTAGTTGCCGTCGAACTTGCCGCCCGTCGGCTGGGTGTCGATGTGGCTGCCGGTCATCACCGGCGGCAGGGTGTCGTCGCGTCCGGCGCGGCGCGCGAAGAGATTGCCGATGGCGTCGACGCGCACCGTGCAACCGATCTCCCTCGCCCACTTCACGAACAGATCGCGGCCCTGGCGGTCGAGGTCGGTCAGCGCGAGGCGGCAGACACCGCCTTTTTCCGTGGCGCCGATCCGTGCGAGCTGCATGAGGCTGTCCCACAGACGCGCGCCATCCACGCGCATTGCGGCAGCCGGTTGATCGAGACGTTGCATGTTCATGGATCCTTCAGTGCACGCGGCACGGTGTGCGCGACGCCGCGTGCGTTGGCAAATGGCGCATGCCGCGCCGGAGCCTCCGGCAAGGCGGCATGCGTCGCGAAATGCGGGGGGCGCTCAGGCCACGCCCACGCCGAGATAGCGATCCTTGACCACTTCGTCGGCAAGGAACGTCGCGTTGTCCGCGCCGTACACGATCACGCCCTGCTCGACGATGTAGTGTCGATCGGCGAGCTGCGTGCAGACTTCCAGGTTCTGTTCGACGAGCAGGATCGCCACGCCCGCCTGCTTGATGAGCTTCAACTGCGCCACGATCTCCTCGACGATCACCGGCGCGAGCCCTTCGACCGGCTCGTCGAGCATGAGCAGACGCGGGTGATTCATCAGCGCGCGCCCGATGGCCAGCATCTGCTGCTCGCCGCCGGACAACTGGGCGCCGCCGTTCTTGCGGCGCTCCTGAAGGCGAGGAAAGATCCGGTAGATGTCCGCCAGTTGCCACGGCGAATCGCGTCGCGCGCCGAGCTTGAGATTCTCTTCGACGGTGAGCAGCTTGAAGACGCCGCGATGCTCCGGCACGAAGCACACGCCGCGCGCGGCAATGCGGTGCGCCGGTTGTCCGGCGACCGGTTTGCCGAGGAACGCGATGCTGCCGGCGCGAGGGGGAACCACGCCGGCAATGGTCTTGAGCGTGGTGGACTTGCCGGCGCCGTTGCGGCCAAGCAGCGTGACGAGCTCGCCGTCGCCGACGGAAAGCGACACGCCCTGAAGAATGTGGCTCTTGCCGTAGTAGCTGTGAATGCCTGCGACGTCGAGAATCATGCGCGGCCTCCGGTGATCATGTTGCCGAGGTACGCCGCGCGCACGCGGTCGTCGGCGCGAATCGCGTCGGGCTTGCCTTCGACGAGGACGCGGCCCTGCTGCATGACGGTGATCGTGTCGGAGATGTCCATCACGATATTCATGTTGTGCTCGATGAGCACGACGGTGTGGTCGTCGCGCAGGCCGCGAATGAGCTGCTTCATGTCGTCGAGGTCGTCGATACCCATGCCCGAAGTGGGTTCGTCGAGAAAGATTGCCTTCGGGCGCGCGGCGAGCGCCATTCCGACTTCCAGCCGGCGCTGCTGACCGTGCGAGAGCAAGCCGGCGGCGGAGTCCGCGTGACGCGTGAGTGCAAGGCGGGTGAGCACGTCGTCGACGATCTCGGCGCAGGCTCGGGCGCCGTCGGCCTTGCGCCAGCAAGACAGCGCGCGACGCGGTGTGACGCCCAGGGCCGCCAGGCGCAGGTTCTCGCGCACCGACAGGTTCTGGAACAGTGCCGTGACCTGAAACGAGCGCGCGATGCCGCGTTGCACGCGGCGATAGTCAGCCTCGGTCGTGACGTCGTGTCCGTCGAACAGGATGCGCCCGCCCGAGACCGGCACGGTACCGGTCAGCATGTGAAAGAGCGTGGTCTTGCCCGCGCCGTTCGGGCCGATGACGGAGTGCACGGTGCGCGGTGCCACGCGCAGGTCGACGCCGTGCAGCGCCGTGAATTTGCCGTAGCGCTTGACGATGCCCGAGGCTTCGATCAGTGCGTCGCTCATGTCGGGTCTCCCTGCGTATCCAGTTTGCCGCGCTCGCCGTTCTCGCCGTTCTCGCCGCTCTCGCCGTTCGCCGGGCCGCGTTTGCCGGCAACGCGTTGCCACAACGACTCGCCCACGCCCCACAGCCCGCGATGCATGAACAGGCTCACGGCGATGAGCAGCAGCCCGAGCAAGAGCAACCAGCGTGGCCAGAGCGTGGAGAGCCAGTCGGCTGCGAGCACGTAGAACGCTGCGCCGAGCACCGAGGCGAACAGATTGCCTGTGCCGCCGATCACGGTCATCACCAGAATCATCTCGCTCGTGTGATATTCGATGTTCGACAGCGGTGCGATCCCCGTCATCAACGCGTGCAGCGCGCCTGCGAGCGCCGTGACGGCGCCGGAGATGGCGAATGCCACGAGCTTGAACGTCTTCACGTGATAGCCGATGGCCGCGGCGCGTGTTTCGTTGTCGCGAATCGCGAGCAGCGTGCGCCCGAACACCGAATCGGCGACGCGCAGCAGGATGGCGAAAACAATCAGGAAGATCACCGCGACGAAGGTGTAGTACTGCCAGGGCGACTCGAGCGGAATCAGCGTCCTGCCGCCCAGGGAGAGCGAATTGCGCGGGATGTCGAGCAGGCCGTTGTCGCCGCCGGTCCAGTCCGTGGCGGTATAGGCCACGAAGTAGAACATCTGTGCGCACGCGAGCGTGAGCATGACGAAGTACGTGCCCTTCTGCCGGATCGCGAAGCTGCCGACGATCGCGGCGATCGCCGCGCCGAGCACGATGGCGATGACGACCGCGAGCGGCATCGGCAGCGACGTGCGGGTGAGCATGATGCCCAGCGTGTAACTGCCCAGACCGAAGAAGATGCCCTGGCCGAACGAGAGCAGGCCTGTGTAGCCGAGCAGCAGGTTGCAGCCGAGCACCGCCAGCGCGTAGACGAGCACTTCGGTGGCGAGCGTGCCCGACGAGAGCGTTAGCGGCAGGATCAGGGTGACGGCTGCCGCGAGAAGCCAAAAACGGTAACGTGCCAGCATCATCCCCTCCCGAGCAGGCCGTGCGGGCGCATGAGCAGCACTGCCGCCATGGCCACGTAGATCATCAATCGTGCGCCTTCCGGCCAGATCGTGCTCATCAGGCTTTGCACGATGCCGATCACGAGGCCGCCCACGAGCGCCCCGGCAAAGCTGCCCATGCCGCCGATGACCACCACCACGAACGCGATGCCGAGCGCTTCGATGCCCATGAACGGTTCGACACCCCGCACCGGCGCGGCCAGCACGCCGGCCAGTGCCGCCGTGCCCGCCCCCAACGCGAACGCGAAGCTGAACACCCGGAACACGTTGATGCCCAGCAGAGAGACCATCTCCGACGATTCGCTGCCCGCACGCACGGCACTGCCCAGGCGCGTGCCTTCGAGCAGCCACCAGAGCACCGCGGCAAACACGGCCGTGAAGCCGATGAGAAACAGCCGGTACTTGGGATAGATGAAGCTGCCCCACATCACCACGCCGTCGAGCATTTCGGGCACGGCCACGTTGTCGCCGAGCGGGCCCCACACGATGATGACGAGTTCCTGCACCACCAGGGCGAGCCCGACAGTGACGAGAATGTGGAATTCGTGCGCTTTCTCGTAGATGCGCGAGAGCAACACCTTCTCGGCGATCCAGGCCAGCGCGCCCACGACGATCGGACACACGATCAGGGCGAGCCAGAACGACAGGCCCCACTGCAGCGCCTGATAGCAGAAGTAGGCGCCGAGCAGATAGAAGGCGCCGTGCGCGAAGTTCACGAAGCGCAGCAGGCCGAAGATGATCGACAACCCGACAGCCAGCAGGAAGTACAGCATTCCGATGCCGACGCCGTTGATGACTTGCAGCAAATAGACGTTCATGCGCGTCCCGGGGAACGTGAGTGGACGTGAAGTCCTCCGCGCCGCGGCGTACTCGACGTACGGTGTGGCACGGACGACGCGCGGGGTGACGACGATGCGTCCCCCCGCAGGCAATACCCGACGCCTCGACGGCGTTATGGCGTTATGGTGCTATGGGACTAAGGCATCAAGCCATCTTGCACTCGGTCTTGTCGAGCGGAAGGAAGGACTTCCCGGCGCTGACGATGTCGGCGAAATCGTCGGCGTTCTTCATTTTCGACTTGGCCTTGCCCTTGAGCAGATAGTAGTTCTTGAGCACCTGGTGATCGCCCTTGCGGATCTCTTCCGGACCCGTGAGACCGTCGTACTTCATGCCTTCCATGGCGGCGATCACGGCCTTCGGTTCGGCGCTGCCCGCCTTGACCATGGCGTCGAGCATGAGCTTGGTGCAAATGTAGGAGCCGGCGAGGCTGTAGTTCGGGTTCTGCTTGAAGCGGTCCTGCGTGCGCTTGACCAGATCGAGGTTCAGCGGCGAAGCCACGGCGTGCCAGTACTGTGCGCCGAAGTACACGCCGTCGCACAGATCGGCGCCGAGCGTCTCGAACTGCTCCAGACCCGAGGCCCACGCCATCAGGATCGTGCAGTTCTTCTTCATGCCGAAGCTCACTGCCTGACGCAGGGCGTCGGACGATTGCGAACCGAAATTCAGCAACAGCAACACGTCCGGCTTGGCCGCCATCGCGTTGGTGAGGTAGCCGGAGAATTCCTTTTCCGAGAGCGAGTGATAACTGTTGCCGACGTGTTCGATGCCCTTTTCCTTGAAGATGTTCTTCGCGGCGGTGAGCAGGCCCTCGCCGAACACATACTGCGGCGTGATCGTGTACCAGCGCTTGGCCTTGGGCATCGACTCGATGAGCGGGCGCACGGTCTGCTCGATGGCGCCGAACGTCGGCACGGACCAGCGGAACGTTGCACTGTTGCAATCCTTGCCGGTGATCTCGTCGGCGCCCGCAGTCGTGATAAACACGCCGCCTGCCTTCTCGACTTCCTTGCCCATGGCGAGCGCCTCGGACGACAGGATGCCGCCCGCGAAGAAGCGCGCGCCCTTTTGCTGCGCGATTTCCTGAACGCGGCGGATCGCCGTGGCGGGTTTACCCTCGGTGTCGAGCGTGGTGTAGGCGAGCGGGCGGCCGAGCACCTTGCCGTACTGCTCCACGACGAGTTTCATGCCGAGGTCGGCGAACTTGCCGTTGGCGGCAAACGGTCCCGACATCGGCACCGGGCAGGCCAGTTGGATGGCGCCGGAGCCCTGTGCGAACACGTCGCGAGTGGTGAATAGGGAGGCAGGCAAAGACGCTGCGGCGGCGAGCTTCAACAGTTCACGACGATTCAATTTGGTCTCCAGGGAAGGGAGCAATCGTTCATGGGGTGCAAACGTGCAGCGCGTCACACAACGACCGGCCAGAGACCTGAGAAAGCGACCTGACAGTAACGACTTGCAACGTCCGGGCCTTATCCCTATCCGTCATATTTATTATGATAAATAGGATGAATTTGATCGTAGGTATAATGCTTTTCAGTGTCAACCGGAAAAAAACCCGAAGCCGATGCCGTCTTTTCCGACGGTAACTCACGAGGCGCCACATGGCATTGGATCCGCAAACGATGCGCGAGCCGTTGGAAATCAAACAGCAGAAACGCGGCGATCTGGTCGCCGAAGCCATCAAGCGCCTGATCACGGAAGGCAATCTTCTGCCCGGCGATCGTCTGCCGCGCGAAGTGGAATTGCAACAGATGTTCGGCGTGTCGAAGAGCACCATTCGCGAAGCGCTCAAGTCGCTCGAAGTGCAGGGGCTCATCAAGGTGAGCACGGGTCCGTCGGGCGGGGGCATGGTGGTGGAGGTGCCGCTCGAGCGCACCTTCCAGCTGCTTCAGAACTATCTCTTCTTCAAGGAAGTGAGCATCGACGACATCTACACGGTGCGTCAGTTGCTCGAGCCCGAGCTCGCCGCCGGCGCGGTGCCGCATCTGACCGAGGCCGACTTCGAGGCGCTGGAGCACAACATGGCGTGCTGCAGCCCGGCGTCGCAAGATCGGCGCGAGCTGCTGCGCCAGCGTCAGGCCGACGTCGACTTTCACGACATTCTCGCGGCGGCGAATCCCAACAGCTTTCTGCGCTTCACGTGCGAACTCGTCAACGAGATGATTCGCCAGCTGATCGTGTTCGGCAACGAGACACCGCGCCGCGAGCACGAAAAGTTCGGCACGGCCAACGTGAACATTCACCGGCAGATCACCGACGCGGCGCGCGCGGGCGATGCGTCGCGCGTGCGCGAACTGATGCAGATCCACATGCAGGAAGCGCGCACGTACATCAAGCGGATGAACGGCAAGTTGCGCGGTCGCCTCATTCTCGATTCGGACATCGTCGACATGCAGCAACGCGCGCGTTCGCACAAGAACAGCAGCGCGACGGCGCCGAAGACGGCTCGGACCATTCGAACCTCTCGGGCGGCCGGGACGACGAAGACGACGAAGACGATGAAGCCTGCGAAGGCAAGCGCAACGGCCGGTGTCGCTGCGAAGTCGCCGGCAGCGCGAAAGCGTCGCGTCGTGGACGACTGACTTCGCGCGATTGCCGCTTAGCGCGCGGCTGTGGCCGGCTGCTGCTGCGTGCAGCAGTGAACGCCGCCGCCGCGCCGCGCGATGGCGCGTAGCGGCAACTGCACGATGCGGCGCTCGGGAAACGCCCGCTGGACGATCTCGCGAGCCTGCGCATCCGTCGCCGGATCGCCGAACGCCGCCATCACGACGCCGCCGTTCGGCAGATAGAAATTCACATACTCGGGCGCAAAGTCGGCGTCGTTCGCCACGTCGGCGGGCAGGGCATCGAAGTCGGGCGAGCGCAGCAGGCCGATGTCGAAATGCCGGCCGCGCGCGTCGCGCGCGAGCAGCAGCGCCCGCAGGTTTTCACGCGCTTCCCGCGACCACTCGTCGTCGCCGTCCGCACCGGTTGCCAGCAGCACGCCTGGGCGCACGAAGCTGGCCACTCCGTCGACATGACCGTCGGTAATCGTGTCGAGCCATGAACCCGGCAACCACACCACGTGCGTCGCCCCCAGCCAGTGACGGAACAACGTTTCGGCCTCGCGACGCGTGAGGCCGGGATTGCGGTTCGGGTTGAGAATCGAAGTCTCCGTCACGATCAGCGTGCCCTCGCCGTCGACAAGCAGCGATCCGCCCTCGGCCACGATCGGCGCGGCCGATGCGTTCACGCCGAGCGTCAGCGCGACGCGTTCGGCCACGAGCGGGTCCGCCGCGGGCATTGGGCGCAGCTTTCTTCCCCAACTGTTGAAGTTCCAGCGCACCGCATGGAGCGAGGCCGTCTCATCGACCACGAAGGTCGGCCCGGTGTCACGCATCCAGTGATCGTCGACCGGCATGGGGTGGAGCGTGGCGTTGGCGGGCAGCAGACGCAACGCTTCGTCGAGATGCGCGGGATCGACGGCGACGTGCAACGGCTCGAACCGCGCAATGGCGTGGGCGATGCGTCCCAGTTCGTCGACGACTTCGGCGCGTCGTGCACCCGACAGGACCGTGTGGCCGGGCCACGCCATCCAGCCGGCCGCGTGCGGATGCCATTCGGGCGGCATGCGCCAGGGGCCGTTGGCCGGGGCATCGGCGCGGGTATCCGCTCGGGTATCGACTCCGCCGTGGGTGCCGCAGTCGTTGTCGCGGGGGGGGCCGTTGTGCGTGCGGCCGGTGGCCGTGCGGGTGGCTCGAGGCGCGGGGCGCCTGGAAAAGGTGTCCGTCATGGTCGCGCTGCCATCAATGAGGTGCCGGGAGAATTTGCCGCCAGTGTAGGGGGCGCTCGGCACGCGCGGATGACCTCAGGGCGGTGGCGAATCGGCCAGATGGACGCAGAGCCGCTTGAGCGCACGCACCTGGCGCAGCGCCACGCGAAGATCGCCTGTCGAAATTAGGCCGATGCCTCCCTCGTCCTCGCCCAGCGGCTGCCCGTCGCGCTCGTAGACGACGAGGGCGCCCACGCCAACCGGGGTGTTGTAGAGCTCGTGCCACGAGAACATGACGGTGTAGCCATCGGCGCCCTGAGCCAGCACGAAGGCGCGTGTGAAGTCGCGTGCCCGCGGCATGCGCAACTGCGCGACATCGAGCAGCGCGCTCAGGCGAACGCCCTTGTAGTCGCTCGCGCTACGCACCTTGCGACCAGAGAGACACGTGACATCAAGCGCTCCGGTCAGTTGCGTGGGCAGGCGCCGCAGCGCGCAAAGATCGAACGAATGACGGCGCTTGACGCAACCGGACACGACGACCTCGTGCGAGGCGAGTGGCGGGGGGCAGCGGGTGGCCGCGGGCCTGGATGTGGGCGCAAACGAAGGGGGCGTTGCCATCTGGCGCGCTTCGGCGTGGGTGGCGAGTCGGGCTTCCGTCGGGGCGGTCGACGGCACGCGCGGGGAGTCGATGGGCATGACGGATTCGGCGTAGGTGGATTGGGGGCACCAGCCGTCCCAATATAGCGACCGGGCGCCGCCCGGACATACGCGCCGCCTGATAGCCGCTATTTACATGAGCGGGAGGCGTGCGCCACCGTCAAGCCGGTGCGGCGCGCTCAGCTGCCGAATCTGACGGTACGCCGCTCGGGCCGCCGCGCAGCGACTTCCGCGAGCATGGCGCGCGCTTCCTGCACGTCCGCCAACGTCTCGCCGCCATGCAGCGCATCGAGGGCATCGCGCAGGATCGCGACGCAGTCGGCGTCGCGTTGCGGGTCGTCGTCGCCCAGGCGCAGCAGACTCAGCGCCGCGCGAAGCGTGAGCATCGGCGACGCCTGGGCCTGGGCGATCTGCAGCGCATGCTCAAGCCATGGACGCACGCTGTCGATGGGGTGATGCCCCGCGCGCAGGAAGTCGCCTTTCTGGCGCAGGAATTCGGCCTGCCAGTGGCCGTCGGCGCGACGGGCCGCCACGTGCGCGCCGCGTTCGGTGACATGCAGACCGAGCGCGATATCGCCCGTGCCCGCGCACGCCTCGGCCATCATGCCGAAGAAGATGCCCTCGACGCCGCCCATGATTTCGCTTAGACGTCCGACACTGTCCGTAATGCGTTCGAGCCCGCTCGCGTCGCCGCGCGAGGCGAGTGCCCAGCCGCGAATCGTCTGCCCGGCAAGCGCCCACAGCGCCACGCCGGTCTCGGTCGCCACTTCGGTGGCTTCGCTCGCCAGCGCCTCGGCCGAGGCGACTTCGCGTCGCAGACGTCGCAACATCGCCGCGAACACCAATGCGAACGAAAAGGAGTAACGGCGGCCGCTCTGACGCCCCAGCGCCAGCGCGGTCTCGCTGGCCGAGAGCGACGCATCGTGACGCCCGGTGAACCAGTAGGCCCACGACAGGAACGACAACCCCGTGATGCGGGCGTCTTCGCCAAGGCCGGTGTCGGCATGCTCCGGACGGTAATGCGAGAGTCCGGTCTCCAGCGCGGTGACGGCACCGCCGAAGTCGCCGTGGCAGCACAGGCTGTTGCCCAGTGCGTAATACGCATGCGCGAGCAGCGGTGCGGCGTCGGCCTGCTCGGCGATGAGAATGAGCTTGCGCGCGAGCTCGACGCTGCGGTCGAAATCGCTCCACGAGCTCGACCCTAGCCACAGCCCCCAGTAGACCGGGAACAGGGCAATGTCGTCGCCCATCGGTTGCGCCAGGGCCAGCGCCGTCTCGAAGTTGTGACGCGCGGGTTCGGAACCGTACCCATGCAGCGAGACGAGCGGCACGCCGAGTGCCATGCGCAGTTGCAGCTCGCGCTGCGCGGTCTGCACCCCGCCGCCGGACTGACGCAGCACGTCGAGCGCGCTCTGATAATGCGCGCAGGCTTCGCGGAACGCCTGGCGCTCGGTCGCGTACTGGCCCGCGAGACGATAGTGCTCGATGGCGGCGTCGGGTTCGTCGGCCTGACGGAAGTGCCAGGCAAGCACTTCAGGCTCAGCATGGACTGCCGCCGTACCCTGTTCGCGCATGGCGAGCGCAATGCGACGATGGGCGTCCTGACGTCGCTCCTGTGGTTGCGCGTCGTATGCGGCCTTGTGCAGCAGCGCATGACGGAAGACATAGCGGCCGTTGTCCTGGCGGTGCACGAGCGAGCAGGCGACGAGCGTATCGAGCGCGCGCTCGACGAGCGTCATCGACCGGCCGCTCGCGGCCGCGAGCAGATCGGCGTCGAACTCCTGGCCGAGACACGACGCGAAGTGCGCCACAGGCTTGGCGCTGCCGGCGGCGTCGATGCGCGCCATCATCAGCTCCTGGAGGCTCGCGGGCATGGGCATCGCGCCAGCGGCGCTGCGTCCGCCTTGCTGCGCGGCGGTTGCGCGCGCCAGTTCCTGCAGGAACAGCGGCACCCCCTCGGCGAGTGCCACGATGCGCTCGCGCATCGCCGCCGGCAGGGCGATGCGTGGCGTGGCGGCGCGCACGATCGAGGCCGCCGCGCCCGCGTCCAGCGGCATCAGATCGATGCGGCGCAGTGCCGCCGTGTGGCGCCAGGGAAGTTCGAATTCCGGGCGCGCACAGACAACCAGCAAGCGACCGGACGGCGGATTTTCCACCATGAACGCGAGCAGTTCCTGCGTGGAGGGGTCGACCCAGTGCGCGTCGTCGAGCACCAGTACGCCGCCGTCGGGCAGCAATGCGGCGAGCAGGGCGGGCGCCTCGTCCAGCACGGCCTGCTTCCAGGCGTGTGGCACGTTGCCGTCGGCCTGCATGTCGAACAGCGCGCGAAGGCGCCGATGCGCGAGCAGGGCGGGTTGCGGCAATTGCGACGCGTCGTCTGCCGACTGCGTGCGCAGCCAGCGTGCGATCGGATGAAAGGGTGTGCCGGCGCCGTCTTGCGCACAGGTCAGCTCGATGGCGCGCAAGCTGCGCGTCTCGATGAAGTGACGCACCAGTGCCGATTTGCCGATACCGGCTTCGCCGATCACGAGTGCGGGCACGCCGTGTCCGGCGTTGGCGCCCCGCACGGCCATGTGCACGGCCGCGAGGTCGGCGAGCGCGGCATCGCGCCCGAAGAGCATGGCGGCGCGGCGGCGAGAACGACGCTCCGGGGTCGGGTCGGGATTGACGCGAAAGACCGGGATGTCGCGATTGGCGTGGCGTTCGCGCACGCTGCCGTGCGACGTGGTGGCGATCGACACGCCGATGAGTCGCTGCGTGGCGTCGCAAATCACGACTTCGCCGGGCAGCGCCATGTCGGCGAGCTGCGTCGCGCAGCGTGAGACGCGCCCGCCGGTGTCGGGGCTGTCATCGGCGACCGAGCTGATGACCAGGCCGGTGTGCACGCCCACGCCGATCCCGACGTGCGCGGTGCCGGCATGCACGCAGCGCATGGCCGCCTCCACGGCGTGGCGCCCGGCGCCTTCGAGTGCGGTCGGATAGCCGAAGTAACCCAGCAGGCCGCCGGTGGGCGTGCGCAGCGTGTAACCCCACGACTGGCGCAGGATCGTTTCGCATTGCACGAGCGGCGGGCGCATCATGCCCACGAACTGATCGGGATCGTCCATGCCGCCGCTGGGCGAGAACTCGATGGCCACGACCGTCAACTGGCGGCGCTCCGGACCGGTGGCGCGTTGTTCCATGCGCGCGGGCGGCGTCTCCAGCAACTGCGTGAGGGCCTTGCCGGGGAGCTCGCCGAGTTCCTCCTGCAGAATGCCGCACAGGCGCTGGTATTCGGTCTCGGCGTCGTCGCGGCGACCGGCGCGCAGCAGCAACGCAAGCAGGCACTGCCAGCCAGACTCGTCGAGAGGCGCGAGCGCGACGAGCTGGCGCGCGTGCGCGAGCGCCTGATCGAGATCGCCCAGGCGCGCGTAGCCATCGGCAAGCAAGCGCTCACCGAACACGCGGCGGCGCTGGTATTCGTCGCGTTGGAGTTCTATCCATTGTTCGAGATCGGGCGTGTCGCGCACCGACAGGCCATGCAGAAACGGCCCCTGATAGAGCGCCACGGCGTCCGCCAGATGCTGCAGTTGCGCTGCCAGATCCAGACCGGTGACGGTATCGAGCGAGCGGCTCGCCTGCTCGATCATGCTCGCGAACGCGTGGGCATCGATCCACAGCCCCGTCTCGGGGCGCAGTCGTACGACCTGACGGTCGGATTCGAAGAGTTCGTCGCCCAGGGTGTCGCGCAGGTGGAACAGCATGCGCTTGAGCTTGTCGCGCCCGCCCTGGCCGTCTTCATCGGGCCAGAACAGGTCTGCGAGGGCGCCGCGCGTGTGATAGCCCGGTTGCAGGGCGAGATAGGCCAGCAAGCCGCGCGCCTTCGTGTACTTCACGGCGCAGGCTTGTTTGCCTTGTTCGACCCGCATTGGACCGAGCAGGTAGAGCGATCTGGTGGCTTGCATTGTCCCTGGACGGCAAATAGGCAACACCGGCGCACACGCAGAGGCGTTGTACCGGTGTCGCGAATTTCATGATGTCGTCGCGCCGGCCCGATCGGTTCGGAGTGCGGCGTGAGTACCGCATTCGGGGCCAAACCCACCGGACCGCCGGCGTGACGCCAAGGCCGTTCCGGGGGGGCTCCGGCCAAATGCTTCACGTATTACAGACCGAAGTATAAACACACGTATGAACTCCGTCGGAAATACCTGAGAAATTCTCGCGAAACTGTCGGAATTGCGCCATACGCGCAGCTTTTCATGGCGGGCAGCGGTCAGCCGGCCCGTGAATCCGACCCCGTCGGTATCGATGCCATTCGTCGGGGTGCCGCCCCACCTGCCGACTGCGATCATGAGCGGTTCGACGTCGCATCGGTCGCCGGAAAGGCGGACGCGACGTGTCGGATGCCTGATCGAGCCGGTTCGTCGCGGCGAATGCGCTTGCCAACGCGCCTCGGGCGAGGGGCGTCGGCATCGGCTCCGGTCGGGCGCTTGCAACGCAGGATGCATCGATACACGCTCGCAGCGTGGTTCCAGGGACGGCGCGTTGCGTGACGTCTTGTCAGTCGAAACCCGGATCGCGCCGTATTTGCGCGTGTCATGCAAAAAAATTAAGCATCCAAGATTCGATGATGCCTGGGGAATACCCGTAGATTCGTCGCCGCCGCCGCCGCGACGACAATGCCACGTCGAAAGCGCAATGCGCTTGCTTTCATTGACTTACCAACGTCATGCACTTCATTGGTGCGGAATTGTGGCGCATGGCGTGGGAAACAAGCGGAGTTTCAGCAAAGGCGGTGAGCAATTAGATATTGAAATGCAAATCATTCTTATTTATATTCGCGACCCAGACTGTTTCGCTCACTCGCTCACCCATCGGCGGTAGTTTCGCCGTTCTTCGACAACGATCATGACGCAACGCAAGCCCCTCGCGCTCGCGATGATGGCGCTCTTCGCCACGCCGCTCGCCCTTCCCTGTTCCGCTTCGGCCGCCGCGCAGGGCGCGGCCGTTTCCGAGGCGACCACGGCAGCCGAAGCCGCCACCTCCGGAACCGCGCCGGCCGCTCCCGCCGCGGCGTTGCCGCGAACCGACGTGTCGGGCGCGTCGATCCGCGACGAATACCAGCGTGACATGGCCACCGTCGGCGGCAAGGTGCCGACGGCGATCCGCGACATTCCACAGTCCGTCACGGTGATCGACAAGGCCGTGATGCAGGCGCAGGGCGCGACGTCGTTCGCCGATGCCCTGCGCAACTCGCCGGCCATCACGCTCGGCGGCGCCGAGGGCGGGCAGATCGGCAACAACATCAATCTGCGCGGTTTCACCGCGCGCACCGACATTTATCTGGACGGCTTCCGCGATCGTGGCCAGTACTATCGCGACACGTTCAATCTCGATTCGATCGAAGTGCTCGAGGGGCCGTCGTCGATGCTCTTCGGCCGCGGATCGACCGGGGGTGTCATCAACCAGGTGAGCAAGCAGGCGAACCTCAAGCCGCTCAACGAAGTGTCGGGCACCATCGGCACGAACGACAGGTATCGCGGCACGTTCGACTTCAATCGTCCGCTTTCGGACACCGCTGCCTTTCGCATCAACGGCTTCGCGCAGGACATCCACACCACGCGCGACGTCATGAACAATCGGGACTGGGGCGTCGCACCGACGCTCAAGCTTGGTATCGGGACCCCAACGCAGATCACGCTCTCGGCGCTGATCGAGCACAACCGCGACATGGCGGACTATGGCACGGTGGGTTACAACGGCAGTCCGCTGCCCATCTCCAAAAGCCAGTTCTACGGCCTGACGACCGATCGCACGGTGCAGGACGTGATGAGCTTCTCGGCGAAGATCGAGCACAAATTCGACGACAGCCTGAAGATCACCAACCAGACGCAGTACAGCCGCTATGTCATCGACGCCATCGAGACCTCGTCGCACGCGGTGGGCATTCGCAACGGCTCGGGCGGCTTCACCGCGCTGCCGGTCGGGCGCACGGCAGGGATTCCCTCATACTCGCTCGATCAGCTCTGGGTGCAGTTGCAGAGTCACGATCGCAAGATCACGGACTCGTCGCTGTACAACCAGACCGACGTGGTGAAAACGTTCACCACCGGGCCATTCACGCACACCCTGATCGCCGGGGCGGAGATCGGACACGATACGTACGAGAACCAGGCGTATTCACGCACCGGTGCCGGGCAGTCCACGGGGTTTCTCGGCTGGATTCCCGCCAATAGCACGGCGTACTACGCGAATCTGCCGAACGTGACGACCACTGCGGGCAATCTCGCGCAGGGGAGCGCGCAGACGCTGGCGTTTTATGCGAACGACACGATCGCGCTGAGCAAGCACTGGAAGTGGGTGGGCGGCCTGCGCTGGGATCGCTACAAGGCACAGCTTTCGAACACCACGAGTTCACCGGGCTACGCCACGCAAACGGTCAATTACACGAGCGTGCGCACCGGTGTGATCTACCAGCCCAGCGAGGCGCAGTCGTATTACTTCTCGTACGGCACGTCGTTCAATCCGTCGCTCGAAGCGCTGACCGTGACGAACAACACGCAGGCGTTGCCGCCGGAGACGAACGAGTCGTTCGAGGTCGGCAGCAAGTGGAATCTGTTCGACGACAATCTCTCGATCAACACGGCACTGTTCCAGATCACCAAGAACAACGCCCGCACGCAGACCGGCACTTCTGGGCAGTACTCCAACGCGGGCAAGGTGCGCGTGCGCGGCGCCGAGGTGAGCGCAACTGGACACCTCACGCCGAACTGGCAAGTGATGGGCGGCTACATGTTCCTGAACTCGCAGGTCGTGCAGGCCAACGACGGCACGCAGGGCAATGTGCTGGCGAATACGCCCCGCCATTCGCTGACCCTTTGGTCCACCTATACGTTCGGACACTGGGAAGTCGGCGGCGGCATGAACTACATGTCGATGCGCTATGCCGCGAACACCAACCTGATCCGGGTGGGCGGCTATACTCGTTGGGACGCCACCGTCGCCTATCATCAACCGAAGTACGACATCCGCCTGAATCTGCTCAACGTCTTCAACAAGACGTATTTCGACTCGCTCATTCCGTCGGACGGCGGCCGCGCCGTGCCGGGTGTCGGACGCACGGCCATGCTCACCGGCACGTACCGGTTCTGATCCAATCCCGATCGCTTTCGAAGGAAGTCCGCCGATGTTGCTGCGCATACCGAATGTCCTCAATCCGGATCAGGTGAACCGGGTTCGCGCCCGGCTCGACGGTGCGGGGCCTGCGTGGGTCGACGGACTTGCGACGGCAGGCTACCAGGGCGCGCCGGTCAAGCAGAACCAGCAGATCGACGAGCGCTCCGACGTTGCGCGGGAACTGGGCGACGTGATACTCGGTGCGCTGGAGCGCAACCCGCTGTTCATCAGCGCGGCGCTGCCCAACAAGGTCTACGCCCCGATGTTCAACCGCTACGGTGAAGGCATGCACTTCGGCAATCATGTCGACGGGGCGATCCGGCTCCAGCCGGGCAGCGGCATGCGCATTCGCACCGATATCTCGGCCACGCTTTTTCTCGCATCGCCGCACGAATACGACGGCGGCGAACTGGTGATCGAGGATCAGTACGGCGCGCATGAGGTGAAGCTGGCGGCGGGCGACATGGTGCTTTATCCGGCGACGAGCCTGCATCGCGTGAACCCGATCACGCGGGGCACGCGGGTGGGGTGCTTCTTCTGGGTGCAGAGCCTCGTGAAGGACGACACCCAACGCACACTGCTGTTCGACATGGACAACGCGATCCAGCGGTTGAATTCGACGGACGCCGACGACACCGCGAGACGCACGCTGGTCGGCTGTTATCACAACCTGCTGCGCATCTGGAGCGAGACCTGACGAGGTGCGCGCGCGAACGCGTCAACCGGTTCGCCGCACGGCATGAAAAAAACGCCCGATCCCCGGGCAATCCGGGAACCGGGCGTCTCACGACATGCCGGGCGATCGCGCCCGGCGGCGCTGGCCTCGCGCTTATTGAGCCTGACCTGCCGGCGGCTGCGTCGCCGGCGCGCCCTTGTGCATCGGACCTCGGTGCTGGCGTGCCTTGTCGTGCCAGGCCTTCATCTTGGCCCAACGCGCCTTGATGGCGTTGCTCACGAGCACCTTCTGATCGTTGTTCAGGCCGTTGTACACGTTCAGCCACGCGTCTTCGGTCTGGCTGCGCAGTTGGCGGTTCTGGTCGAACACCTTCTCGCGGGCCGCACGCATGCCCGCCAGATCGAGCACCTGCTGGTCCTTCGCCTGCGCGAACATCTCACGGAACTGCTCGCCGTTCTTGCGCATGGCCTCGCGATTCTGCTTCGACGTGTTCACCGCCTGCTGCCAGGCCTGTTCCTGCTGCGGGTTGAGCTTCAACTGATCGTGCAACTGTCGAATGTTGCCCAGGCCCCAGGGACCATGTTCGCCGCGCATGTGATGCATGGCGGCGTTGGGTCCCGTTGCCGGTGCCGTGGCGTCGGCGGCGTGCGCCAGACTGAACATCGAGCTGGCGGTGAGGGCGACGAGGGCGGCGGAGGCGGCGGCGATCTTCAGTTTGCGCATGGTGTTAACTCCTTTGGGTACTGCCGGAATTGGCAGTTTCAGAGTAAGTCATCGTCGCGACGAAGAAGTTGCAAAGTGCAACCGCTGTATTACCTGGCGTTACCGGCGCCCGCATTCGCAATATTCCGAAACGACTCGGCCCGCCCTTGCCGTCTGGCGACAGGGGCGGGCCGATCCAGCGTTCGCGCGAAACGACGCGAGCGTTTGGGGGCGCGGCAAGCGAACGCTGCAATCAGTCCCAGGTGCCGCGACCGCCCGACACGCTGTACCGTCCGGCGCCGAAAAGCATCACGCAGAGGCCGGCGAACAGATAGAAGCCCTGAAGTTCGAGCGCCCAGCCGCCCGTCTTCGCGAGGTCGCCGAGCTGGCCGAAGTGAACCAGTGTAAAGGCGATGATCATGTTGCCCACGACGAGCAGCCCACCCAGTCGGGTGAGCACGCCGAGAATCAACAACACCGGCGCGAGCACTTCGCCCAGATAGACACCGTAGGCGAGCCAGCCCGGCAGACCGTGCGACGTAATCATGCCCTGGATGAATCCCACGCCGTTGATGACCTTGTTGATGCCGTGAAACAGCAGCAGGATACCGAGGGTGAGGCGCAGGATCAGTTTGCCGAGGTCGTCTCTGGTGCTCTGCATGGTTGAGGCTCCTTCTTGAATCGCGGGGTCGCGAAAGGGGGCTGAAAGTAACGGGGTGACACGCTTAAAGGGTGACGTGCCGGCCAAATGGGCATCACTGTATCAAATCGTTACGGCGCTGTCTGCGGGTGTCCCAGCGATTTCAGGGACATAGCGCGATTCGGCCACGACGCGCCGATTACAAGCCGTTACTTTTCGGACTGCGCGGTTACACGGCCGCTGTCGGCGCGGTCTCGCGGTCCGCCGTTAATCCGCATAAGGACGCGGCGAATCGCTGGCAATCCCGCCACCGCCGAGCGTCCCCGCCGGTTTGCCGAACCCACCCGACATCGTGGTGTTCAGGCGTCCATCGAGCATTGCAAAGCCACTAAGGATTCCATCATGAACGTCCGTAAAACCCTGATCCTGAGCGCCGTGACCGTTGCCCTCGGCGGTGTGTTCGCCTCGCAGGCGTTTGCACAGGGCACTGCCACGCAAACTGCACGTGACATCCAGCAGCAGCAACGCATCGAGAACGGGCTCAAGAGCGGTCAACTGACCACGCGCGAAGCCTCCAAGCTCGAGAAGGGCGAAGCAAAGATCGACAAGATGCAGGCGCACGCCGACCATACCGGCGACACCGCCGCCGAGCAGGCGCGTATCGCGAAGGCACAGAACAAGGAAAGCGCGAAGATCGAGCAACTCAAGCACAACAGTAAGGCAGGCAACCCCGTGTCGGCGTCGTCGGAGCGCATGCAGTCCGACGTTCAGCGCAATGTGAACCAGGAAAAGCGCATCGCGCAAGGTCAGGCCGCCGGCACGCTGAGCCACCAGCAGGTGGGTAATCTCGAGCGCGGCCAGGCGCATGTGGACGCCGCCGAGGCGCATGCCGGAAAGAACGGTCACGTGAGCGCTGGCGAGCAGGCGGGCGTGCAGCACCGCGAGAACCATCAGAGCCAACGCATCCGCCGTGACAAGACGAACGGGTAAGCCGTTGTCGCCTGCCTCGAGCGGGCGTTCACATGCATGACCAGCGCGCCACCTCTTGCCGGGTGGCGCGCTTGTTTTACAGCTATCATCGGCGTCACAACGACAACCGGAGGACCGGCAGGATGGAACTGGTGCAAGCGCAGAAGCTGCTCGATGAACTCGTCTCGCCGTGGGTGCGGCAATTGAATTTGCGGGTCGAGGCGGTCGGGCCCGAGCAGAGCGAGCTGCGGCTGCCGTTCGATGCGGCCTTCAAGCATGCCGGCGGCGTGATCTGCGGGCAAGTGTTCATGTCGGTGGCAGACACGGCAATGGTGGTGGCGCTGTCGGCCGCGCTCGGCGGCTTCCAGCCGATGACGACCGTCACGCTCAATACTCAGTTCATGCGCCCCGTGACGGACGGCGATCTGCGCATCGTCGCGCGCATTCTGCGTCGCGGCAAGAACCTGGTGTTCGGCGAAATCGAGATCCACGACGCATCAGGCAAGATGGCCGTGCACGCCACCACGACGTACGCATTGCTGTAAGCGTCGGCGGCACGGCGGCGCAGCGGGGATCGCCCGCTCGTGTCGACGCGTTGCGTTGACGATTCGGCGATGCGGGCATATCGCGGCAGGAGAGCGGCGGTCGCACGCGAGCGCAAGGCGATTGCGCCACCCTATCAACCCACCGGGGTAACCCATGTTCGATCAGATCGTATTCGCCGGCGGCGGCAACCGTTGCTGGTGGCAGGCGGGATTCTGGGAGCGGGTGACGCGCGACGTACCGCTGCGTCCGCGCGTGATCACCGGGATATCGGCCGGCGCCGCCACGGCCTGCATGCTGCACATGCGCGAGTCGGACTGGGTGATGGACTATTACCGGAAGGCACTGGCGAGCAATCGCAAGAATGCTTACTGGGGCAATCTGCTGCGGCGCGAGCGTGTGTTCCCGCACTACCGGATTTATCGCCAGGCGCTGCTCGACATCTATGACGGGCAGCTCGACAAGCTTGCCGCCGGGCCGGAAATACGTGTGGGCATCTCGCACATCCCGCGCTGGCTGGGGCCTCGCTCGGCAACGGCGGCGGGCCTGGTCGCGTACAACATCGACAAGCACGTGCGTCGCACGCTGCATCCGACGCTCGCACGCCGCCTGGGCTTCACGCCGGAATTCGTGCGCGCGCAGGACTGCCGCACCGCGGCCGATCTCGCCGACCTGATGCTGCAGTCGTCGTGCACGCCGCCGTTCACCCCGATTCTGCGGCGCGGGGGGCGGGCCGTGCTCGACGGCGGCATGGTCGACAACGTGCCCGTCGACGCGCTCGACGCCGTGCCGGGGCAGGTGCTCGTGATGGTGACGCGCCGCTATCCGCGTCCGCAGATCTTCACACAGCACCATGCGGGGCAGGACCGGCTTTACGTGCAGCCGTCAGAGGCGGTGCCGATCTCCAGCTGGGATTACACGCGTCCCGACATGATGCGCCCGGCTTTCGAACTGGGCCGGCGCGACGGCGAGGCGTTCCTGCGCCATCTGGACATGCGGAAGTAGGGGCCGTTGCGAAGACCGACGATGTCGGCCGCCGCCCTCAACGTCCGAAGCCGAGCAGCGCGGCCGGATTCGCGACGTGCGAGCGATCGCCGTTCAGGAAGTCGACGATGTTCTGGAACGCCACGCGGAAATACATTTCGTAGCTCTCGCGCTCCACGTAGCCGATATGCGGCGTGCACACGCAATTCTCCAGCCGCAGCAGCGGATTGCCTTGCAGGATCGGCTCGCTCTCGAAGACGTCGATGGCGGCCATGCCCGGACGCCCGCGGTTCAAGGCTGTGATCAGGGCATTCTCTTCCACCAGTTCCGCGCGGCTCGTGTTCACGAACAGGGCGGTCGGCTTCATCTGCAACAGGTCTTCCAGTTTCACGACGTGACGCGTTTCGTCGTTCAGACGCAGATGCAGCGACAACACGTCGCTCTTGGCAAAGAGTTCTTCCTTGCTCCCGGCCACGCGCAGACCGTCGGCGGCGGCGGCCTCGCGTGAGCCTTCGCGGCCCCACACCATGACTTCCATGCCGAACGCGCGGCCATAGCCGGCCACGAGCCGGCCGATCTTGCCATAGCCCCACAGGCCGAGCGTCTGGCCGCGCAACACCTGCCCGAGCCCGAAGTTCGGCGGCATGCTCGACGACTTCAGCCCCGACTGCTGCCAGGCGCCGTGCTTGAGGCTGGCCACGTATTGGGGAATGCGGCGCTGGGCGGCCATGATCAGGGCCCACGTGAGTTCCGCCGGAGCCGTCGGCGAGCCCACGCCCTCGAGCACGGCCACGCCGCGCGCGGTGCAGGCCTCGATGTCGATGTGGTTGCCGGCGCGACCGGTCTGGCTGATAACGCGCAGACGCGGCAGTTTGTCGATGAGTTGCGCGGTGATGGCGGTGCGCTCGCGAATCAGGACGAGCACTTCCGCTTCGCCGACCCGGGCGGACAATTGCCCGACACCCTTCACCGTGTTGTTGAAGACCTTGACGTCGTGACCGGCCAGCAGGGAGAAGCAGTCGAGCTTGCGCACAGCGTCCTGATAGTCGTCGAGAATGGCAATTTTCATGGCAAAACGTAATCGGGTCGGTGCCGGACGATGCGTCCGGCGCCAACGGAATCAATGTCGGAGGCCGCCGCGAGGGGGCGGGCGTACTGGTCGTGGACATGGCGGACTCGTCGGCGAAAACGCCCGGCCAGCCTTGTTGCGACGCAGCACCGGCGCATTTTGCGCGGTGGTATGCTGACGCCTCGTTTTGCATAGTATGGCAGGTGTCCTGGCAACCATGGCGAAACCGCCTCAACACGATGGCAAAAAATCGAACCCACCCCGCAAAAGCAAGTCGGACCTGGTGAGCGAGACGCCTGATGCGCGCGTATCGGTGCGCGTGTTGCCCCCTGCCAACCCGCCGGTATCCCCAACCGGACGGGCCGCCTCGCGAGATTTCGTGCTCGCGAAGCTATCCGCGCAAAGCACACCCGGCGTCTGCGCGATGCGCACGCCCGGTGCCTGTCCCGATTCCTCGACTCTGCATGGAGACAACCCCCATGACGCAAGCCAGTGTGAGCGCCAGCGCGCTCAACGCCTCTTCCTCGTCCAATGTTGCAACGCGTGATTTGCCCGCCTGGGTGCGCCACCGCAAGCTGATCGACTGGGTGTCGCAGATCGCGGCGCACACCCAGCCCGAGCGCGTTGTCTGGTGCGACGGCTCCCGGCAGGAGTACGACCGTCTGTGCGAACAGATGGTGGCCGCCGGTACGATGCGGCGGCTCAACCCCGCCAAGCGCCCGAATTCGTTTCTCGCGCTGTCCGACCCCTCGGACGTCGCGCGCGTCGAGGACCGCACGTTCATTTGCAGCGAGAAGCGCGAAGACGCCGGCCCGACCAACCATTGGATCGACCCGCGCGAGATGCGCGCCACGCTCGACGGCCTGTTCCAGGGCTGCATGCGTGGTCGCACGATGTACGTGGTGCCGTTCTCGATGGGACCGCTCGGCTCGCCCATCGCGCACATCGGGGTGGAACTGTCCGACACGCCTTACGTGGCGGTCAACATGCGCATCATGACGCGCATGGGCCGCGACGTGTACGACGTGCTCGGCGAGGATGGCGAGTTCGTGCCCTGCGTGCACACCGTCGGCAAGCCGCTCGCCGCCGGCGAGACGGACGTGGCGTGGCCGTGCAACAGCACCAAATACATCGTTCACTTTCCGGAAACCCGTGAGATCTGGAGTTACGGCTCGGGCTACGGCGGCAACGCGCTGCTGGGCAAGAAGTGTTTCGCGCTGCGCATCGCCTCCAAGATGGGTCGCGATGAAGGCTGGCTCGCCGAGCACATGCTCATCCTGGGTGTGACCTCGCCCGAGGGCCGGAAGTACCACGTGGCGGCGGCATTCCCGTCGGCGTGCGGCAAGACCAACTTTGCCATGCTCATCGCGCCGAAGGGCTTCGAGGGCTGGAAGGTCGAGACGATCGGCGACGACATCGCCTGGATCAAGCCGGGCAAGGACGGCCGTCTGTACGCCATCAACCCGGAAGCCGGCTTCTTCGGCGTGGCGCCGGGCACGAGCGAGAAGACCAACCCGAACGCGCTCGCCACGCTGGGCGAGAACGTGATCTTCACCAACGTCGCGCTCACCGACGACGGTGACGTGTGGTGGGAGGGGCTGACCGACACGCCTCCCGCGCACCTGATCGACTGGCAGGGCAAGGACTGGACGCCGGAGATCGCCAGGGAAACCGGGCGCAAGGCCGCGCATCCGAACTCGCGCTTCACGGCGCCCGCCGCACAGTGCCCGTCCATCGACCCCGATTGGGAGAACCCGGCCGGTGTGCCGATCGATGCGTTCATCTTCGGTGGCCGTCGTTCGACGACCGTGCCGCTGGTGACCGAGGCGCGCGACTGGACCGAAGGCGTGTACATGGCCGCGACAATGGGCTCGGAGACGACCGCGGCGGCGGCCGGCCAACAGGGCGTGGTGCGTCGCGATCCGTTCGCGATGCTGCCGTTCTGCGGCTACAACATGAGCGACTACTTCCAGCACTGGCTCGACACCGGCGCGCATCTCGACAAGATGGGCGCGACCCTGCCGAAGATCTACTGCGTGAACTGGTTCCGCAAGGGCGCCGACGGCAAGTTCGTGTGGCCGGGCTTCGGCGAGAACATGCGCGTTCTGGCCTGGATGCTCGGACGCATCGACGGCAAGGCGCAGGGCGTGGAGCACGCGTTCGGCATTACGCCGCGGTACGAAGACCTGAACTGGAACGGGCTGTCGTTCACGCCGGCGCAGTTCGACGAGGTGACCTCGATGGATCCGGCCGCATGGCGTGACGAGCTGAAGCTGCACGCGGAGCTGTTCGAAACGCTCAGGCAAAACCTGCCCCAGGCACTGCTCGACACGAAGGCAGACATCGAGCGTCGCCTGAACAAGTGATGCCGAGCGTGCCGGAATGATCGGCGCGCTGAAGGCGAAACACCAATCGATCCCGTCGGTGGAAACGCCGGCGGGATTTTTTTGTTGTCCCGCGATCGTTCTGAAAGCCTTGTGACGCAGGGATTCCGGCGGCTTCGCGCGCTCGCGCGGTGATTGCATACCTCCCGTTGTTCCGTTCGGACAACGCTCTTCCGGTTACGCCAGTCTGACTGCGCATTAACCGGGAAGGCACCCCACCGCGCCACCGGGCCCCGTCATCTCATGACGCCGCCTCACGAGCCTGCATCACAATCGGTTTTCCACCGCGAACTTGATCAGCTCTGCCTGTCCTTCGATGCCGAGCTTGCGTTTGATGTTCAAGCGATGCGTCTCGACCGTACGGACCGAGAGATCCATCTCCGTCGCAATCTGCTTGTTGGCGAGGCCGCGAGCAATGCGCGAGAGGATTTCGCGCTCGCGAGGCGTGAGCGAGTCGATCGGTGCGTGCGACGTCGAGGCCTGCACCACGCGCGCGGCGATGGCGGCGCTGTAGTAGGCGTCGCCTCGGGCCACGCGTTCGATGGCGGTCACGATCTCATGCGCCGGTGCGTCCTTGAGCACATAGCCGCGCGCGCCGGCGCGCACGGCCTGACGGACGTACTCCGCGTTGTCGTGCATGGACAGGATCAGCACGGCGATGTGGGGAAACTGCTCGCGAAACAGGGCGGTCAGTTCGATGCCGTTCGTGCCGCGCATGCTGATGTCCATCAACGCCAGATCCGGCGACGATGTCTTCGCGCGGGCGAGGGCTTCGGCGGCGTTGCCGGCTTCGCCCACGACCTGAAGGTTCGGCGCGGCATCGAAACGCGCACGCAGTCCGTCGCGCACGAGCGGATGGTCGTCGATCAACAGCAGTCGGATGGGAGGGGTTTGCGTCATTGGCGTGAGGTTGCGCGAAGCGCCGCTTGCACGGCGGCGGGCGTGAGCGGAACCCACGCGCTGATGGTGGTGAGGCCGGGCCACGACTGGATGCCCAGCACGCCCCCAACGGCGTCGAGACGCTCGCGCATGTTGCGCAAGCCGATGCCGTGGCTGGGGTCGTGGTGCACGTCGGTCACATCGAAGCCACGCCCGTCGTCGGTGATCGACAGGTGAATGCCGTCGGGCTTGAAGATGAGCCGGATCGACACGCGCGAGGCCTGAGCGTGACGCTCGATGTTCGTCAATGCCTCCTGGGCGATGCGATACAACATTGTCTTGATGTTGTCGTCGAGCGCCGGGGGCTCGCCTTCGACCTGAATATCGACGGGCAATCCCGCGTGCGAGCCGAACTCGCGCGCGAGCTGATCGATGGCGGCCGCCAGCCCGAGGTCGTCGAGCGTGGCCGGGCGCAGCGCCTGTGAAATCCGACGAACCTCGCCGAGCGTGCCGTTCAGTCGCTCGATGGCCACGCCGAGCGTGGCGCTGACCGCCGCGGGCGACCCCGGCAGGCGCATCGACGCCGACTCGAGCAGCAGCTTGACCGACACGAGGAGCTGGCTGATGCCGTCGTGCAATTCGCGCGAGATACGCGAACGCTCGATCTCCTGCGACTCCACCACTTGACGCGCGAGCTGGCGCAGTTTGGCGTCGGCAGTCTTGAGTTCGGTGATGTTCACCACTAGTCCGCAAAGCCCCACGATTGCCAGACACGACGACGCGATGAGCGTGATCCAGATCAGCGTGCGATCGATGTTCGCCTGCGCGCGCTCGTCTGACGCACGCAACGTGGTTTGTACATCGTCGAGATAAATCCCCGTGCCGATCATCCAGTTCCAGCGCGGCAGCGCGATCACGTAGCCGAGCTTCGGCGCCATCTGGTGCAGTGACGGCTTTTCCCATGGATACTGCACGTAGCCGCCGCCAGCGCGCGCCGCGGCGATGAGACGCTGAATCGTCGGCGCCCCCGACGCGTCCTTGAGCGACCAGAGATTGTGACCCACGAGCTCTGGCTGGCGCGGATGCATCAGGCTGCGACCTTCGAGGTCATAGACGAAAAAGTAGCCGTCTTTGCCGAACTCCATGCGGGCCAGCGTGGCGAGCGCCTGCTCGCGCGCGGCCGGGGTGTCGGGACCGTCGTACAGCGGCTCGATCGCATTGCGCGCCAGACCGACGTAATGCAGCAGCTCGGCCCGCTTGTTGGCCAGCGATGTCGTCTGCACCGCGTCGTGCTGCGCGCGCGAGAGTTCGTTGCCCTGGTGACGCACGGCAAGCGCGATGGCGACCATGGCCAACGCCACCGGCAATAGCGCCAGGACGAAAAATTTCTGTCGGAGATTCATGGCATTCGAGAAGCCTGCAACACCGCCTTTCGCGGGGTAGGGTGGCAGGCGCGCTACGTAATAGCACGTAGCCGACCTGCGTAGTTCCGCGCTTGTGGCACGGCGGTCAAACGCCAATACTACACGCCGAATCGTGGCCGGGGCTGCCGAGTGGTATCGGGCAAGCCTCCCGACGACGCGCTGCAATCGGGTGTGCCCCCACACCGCTGTCTTGCGCCGCGTCGGCGGCGTCATCGACCCTCGCTGCATGCAGACCCCCGAAAAGAGGGGCGTGTTCAGAGAGCCACGTTTCGCGGCACCGTCGGGGTGCTGAAACAAGAGGCGGAACAGTGCTGCAACGGCGCCGTTCCGGGATCGCTGCCCTAGGAGGCAGTTCCGAGGAGAGACAATGAATCGCATCTGGCAACAACTGCCCTGGGCGGCGGTGGCCATCGTCGGCGCGTGCGCGCTCGGCACGGTGGCCCTATCGCGCGGTGAAACCATTAGCGCACTCTGGATCGTGATCGCAGCCATCTGCGTATATCTGATCGCGTATCGCTTCTACAGCAAGTTCATCGCCACCCGTGTGGCGCAACTCGACGGCACGCGCATGACGCCGGCCTGGCGTCACAACGACGGGCTCGACTACGTGCCCACGAACCGCTACGTGCTTTTCGGTCACCACTTTGCCGCCATCGCCGGCGCCGGACCGCTGGTCGGACCGGTGCTGGCCGCGCAGATGGGGTATCTGCCCGGCATGTTGTGGATCCTCGCGGGCGTGGTATTTGCCGGCGCCGTGCAGGATTTCATGGTGCTGTTCATCTCCACGCGTCGCGACGGCCGGTCGCTGGGCGACCTGGTGAAGTCCGAACTCGGCATGATCCCCGGCGTGATCGCCCTGTTCGGCGCCTTTCTGATCATGATCATCATTCTCGCCGTGCTGGCGCTGATCGTGGTCAAGGCGCTCACGGGGTCTCCGTGGGGCACGTTCACCGTCGGGCTGACGATCCCCATCGCGTTGTTCATGGGGATCTACACGCGCTACATCCGCCCGGGCCGCATCGGCGAAGTGTCGATCATCGGCTTCGTGATGCTGATGGCCGCGATCTACTTCGGCCAGAGCGTGCACGACAGTGCCACGCTGGCGCCGCTGTTCACGTTCGACGGCAAGCAACTGACGTGGATGCTGATCGGCTACGGCTTCGTGGCCTCCGTACTGCCGGTATGGTTGCTGCTCGCGCCGCGCGACTACCTTTCGACGTTCCTCAAGATCGGCACGATCCTGGCGCTGGCGATCGGCATTCTGGTTGTCGCGCCCGAGCTGAAGATGCCTGCGCTCACGCAGTTCGTCGACGGCAGCGGACCGGTCTGGTCGGGCAAGCTGTTCCCGTTCCTCTTCATCACGATCGCTTGCGGCGCCGTGTCCGGCTTCCATGCGCTGATCTCGTCGGGCACCACGCCCAAGCTGCTCGATAACGAACTCAACGCGCGCTTCATCGGCTACGGCGGCATGCTCATGGAGTCGTTCGTGGCCATCATGGCACTGGTCGCCGCCTCGGTGATCGACCCGGGCGTGTACTTCGCGATGAACAGCCCGGCGGCGGTGATCGGCACGACGCCGGAGGCCGTGGCCCATGTCGTCTCGGGCTGGGGCTTCACCATCACGCCCGACGTGCTCACCGCCACCGCGCATGCCGTTGGCGAGAACACGATCATCTCGCGCGCCGGCGGCGCCCCGACGCTTGCGGTCGGCATGGCGCACATCCTGCACCAGGTCGTGGGCGGCGAAGCGATGATGGCCTTCTGGTACCACTTCGCGATCCTGTTCGAGGCGCTGTTCATCCTGACCGCCGTGGATGCCGGCACGCGCGCGGGCCGCTTCATGTTGCAGGATCTGCTCGGCACGTTCGTGCCGTCGCTCAAGCGCACGGACTCGCTGCCCGCGAACCTGATCGCCACCGCGCTGTGCGTGGCCGCGTGGGGCTACTTCCTGTATCAGGGCGTGGTGGATCCGCTGGGCGGCATCAACACGCTGTGGCCGCTGTTCGGCATCTCGAACCAGATGCTCGCCGCCATCGCGCTGATTCTGGCGACCTGCGTGCTGTTCAAGCTCAAGCGTGAGCGCTTTGCCTGGGTCACGATCCTGCCGACGCTGTGGCTGCTCGCCTGCACGCTGACCGCCGGCTGGCAGAAGATGTTCGACCCGGACCCGAAGGTCGGTTTCCTCGCCCACGCCGCGAAGTATCAGGCCGCGCTGGCCGACGGCAAGCTGCTCGCGCCCGCGAAGTCGGCCGCACAGATGCAGCAGATCGTGTTCAACGACTATGTCGATGCCACGCTGTCCGGGGTGTTCATGTTCGTGGTGGTCGCCGTGGCGCTGTTCGGGCTTCGCACCATCCTCGTGGCACGCCAGGCCAACAAGCCGACGGCCAAGGAAACGCCGTTCGAGCCGATGCCCGCCGGGCGTCAGATCTGACGAACCGAGGGAGCCAGTCTCATGCTCGACGAAGTCGGCAAGGTCGGACGCTATCTCGGACAGGCCATGCGATTGATGGTCGGCCTTCCCGATTACGACACGTATGTGGCGCATATGCGCGCCACGCATCCGGATCAGCCGGTCATGAGCTACGAGGCGTTCTTCCGCGAGCGGCAGGAAGCGCGCTACGGCGGCAAGAGCGGCGGACGATGCTGCTGAGCTGACGGCGGCATCCCGTCCCGCGTGGTGCGTGTCGCGACGAAGGACGCAAGCCGCCTCGGCCGCGGTCATTGCATTGGAATGAAAAAGCGCCCGGTGGAAGGTCCACCGGGCGCTTTCGTCATTGGCCCCCGTGCGCGAATCCCCGCCTACATCACTTTTGCGCAGCGGGCGTTGGCCGCGCTGCGTCGGTAGCGGTCGAATACCTGGGCGACGACGCGGACCAACAGGTGCCCGGCAGGCAGCACGCGCAGCCCGTGCTCGTCGATGGCCACGAGCCCGTCCGCTGCCAGATCGGCCAGCTCGCCGAGCTCGTTGGCGAAGTAGACGGCGAAGTCGATGTCGTGTGCCTGCTCAATGGCCCCGAAATCCAGCGACATGTGACACATCACGCGCGAAATCACGTCGCGACGGATATGGTCGTCATCGTCGAGCCGCACGCCGCGCGCGATCGCGAGGCCGCCGGCATCGATGGCGTCATAGTAGTCCCGTAGCGTCTTGGCGTTTTGCGCGTAGCTGTCGCCGACGCGTCCGATGGCCGACATGCCCACGCCGACGAGGTCGCAGTCGGCGCGCGTGCTGTAGCCCTGGAAGTTGCGATGGAGCGTCCCGGCAGCCTGTGCCCGGGCCAGTTCGTCGTTGGGGCGCGCGAAGTGATCCATGCCGATATGGACGTATCCGGCCGCGGTCAGCCGCGCAACGATCGTCTGCAACAGCGCCAGTTTTTGAGGGCCGTCCGGCAGTGCGTCGGGCAGGCACCGCTGCATCTTGAACTGCTGCGGCAAATGCGCATAGCTGAATACCGACAGGCGCTCGGGCGCCATCTCGATGACGGCGTCGAGCGTGCTGGAGAACGATTCCGGTGTCTGATGGGGCAATCCGTAGATCAGATCGAAGTTGACGGAACGAAACCCGCTGCTCCGCGCGGCGTCGAGTGCGGCCTCGACGAGCGCGCGCGGCTGTATGCGATGAATCGCCTCCTGCACCCTCGGATCGAAATCCTGCACGCCGATCGACAGGCGGTTGAAGCCCAGGGCGCGCAAGGCGCGAATCGACGCCGGACCGGCGCTGCGCGGGTCGATCTCGATGGCGTATTCGGCGTCGTCGTCGTGTGTCATCACGAACTGACGCGCGATGGCGTCGACGAGCGACGCGATCTGTTCCAGCGAAAGAAACGTCGGCGTGCCCCCACCCCAGTGCATCTGCGCAAGTGCACGGCCCGCGCCCAGCAACGACGCCTGCCGTCCAATCTCGGTGTGCAGGCGCTCGACATAGGCGTCGGCGTGAGCACGGTTGTGCGTCACGATCTTCGTGCACGCACAGTAAAAGCAGACCGTGTCGCAGAACGGCACGTGCAGGTACAGCGAGAGTGGCTTGCCCGTGCGTTTGGATTGCGCGGCGGCGCGGGCGTAGTCTTCGGCGCCGAACGCGTCGTGGAATTGCAGCGCGCTCGGGTATGAGGTGTAGCGCGGGCCGTTCACGTCATATCGGCCAAGCAGGCGGGCATCGAAGAAGATGGGCGCCGGCGGGGCGTCCGCATTGGGCGGGCCGGGGTTGCGGCGTGTTTTACACGACGAATCGCCGTGGTCGTCATCTGAGGTGTGCGAGGCGTGCGAGGCGCACCCGGGGCACCGCGAGCCGTGGGAAGTGCGCGAGGCATTGGCACAGGACGTCGTAATCGGGGGCAGGGCGGACATGACGGGCACGGGACGATGAGAGATTCCTCAATGTAGCCTTGCGACACCCGCTCCGCCCTGACCTGCGTCAAACACCGGGGCGGGGGCGCTCGCGCCGCGCCCGGCCGCGTGCATGTGGCGGGACGGCCCCGTGAAGACCGTCACCCAGCGTGGAACTTCGCACCGGCACGCGCTCAATGCCCGACGGCCACGTCGCAAAATCATTGCCGCGACAGGCAATTTTTGGCTGCCTACGGTAAGCTAACGCCTTATTGAAGTCCCCGCCGTGTCGACACCCCTGGCGGCACGCGCGTGGCGCTCCCCGGAACCGTCCGGGGCGGCGGTCCGGCCAGTGCCTGCGGGTTTGCGCAGCACCGGAGCCTCTCTGGTCCGCTGACGCCTGCCTTTGCCTTTCTTCGCCGGATCGACGCGGCACATCACGATTGGAAACAACATGGACCGTCTGCAATCGATGCGCGTTTTCGTCAAAGTGGCCGACAACGGGAGTTTTGCCCGTACGGCTGCCCAGATGGATCTGTCGGCCGCCGTGGTCACGCGTCACGTCGCGGAGCTCGAATCCCATCTTGGCGTTCGTCTGCTCAACCGCACCACGCGCAGTCTGTCGCTCACCGGCGCCGGCCAGGTGTACCTCGAACGCTGCCGGCAGATCATCGACGAAGTCGACGAAGCCGATGCGCTCATCTCCAGTGCCTCGCGCGACCCGAAAGGTACGTTGAAGGTCGTGGCGCCAGTGTCGTTCGGGTTGCGCAACCTCGCGCCGCTGGTCAAGAAATATCAGGAGATGCACCCGAAGGTCGTGGTCGATCTCACGCTCACGGATCGGGCCATCGATCTGGTGGAGGAGGGGTACGACTGCGGCATTCTGCTCACGCGCATGATCAACAGCGAAAGTCTGATTTCGCGGGTGCTCGCCGAAACCCGCGTGATGCTGTGCGCCTCGCCGGCGTACATCGCCGAGCACGGCGAGCCGGTCACGCCGCAGGAACTGGGCGAGCATGGCGTGCTCGGCCTGCCAAATGACTTCTGGAGCGACGATCGCGTGTTCTCCGGCCCGGACGGCGAGGTGCGCGTGCGCGTGCAGAACAAGTTCATCTGCAACAACACGGCGCTGCTGCGCCAGTCGGTGCTGCTGGGCCATGGTATTGCGTTCCTGCCCTCCTATCTGGTCGGGAACGACGTGCGCGACGGCGATCTCGTCGCGCTGCTGCGCAACTTCTCGCAAACACCCGTCGACGTGTCGCTCGTCTACCCGAGCCGCAAGTACCTGTCGGCCAAGACGCGTGGGTTCATCGACCTGACGGTCGAGTACTTCCGCCAGAATGAAGGGATTTCGGCCGCCGAGCGCTGGGTGCCTCCCAAAATTCCGTCGCCCAACACGCCGATCAGTGAAATGCCCGTTTGACGTTTGACGCCCACTGCCTTCGCGCCATGAAAAACGGCCACGCCCCGCCAGGGATGTGGCCGTTTTTTTCATGGCTGCGATGTCTTGCGACGCACACCCATGGACGGTGACGACGCCCTCAGAACGGCGCGTCGTCCTCGTCGAACGAGGCATCGTCCGACGGGCTCGCCGTCTTGGTTGCCGGCTTGGCTTTCGCGGTCGTCTTCCTGGCGGCCGCCTTCTTGGCCGGTGCCTTCGTCGCCGCGGTCCTGGCCGCCGTCTTGCGCGCCGGGGTGCCCTTGTCGTCGCCTTCGGCGTCGCCCGACTTCGCGGCCGTCTTCTTCGGGGCCTTCGCCTCGAATTCGAAGCCGATGGTGCCGTCCTTCTGCTTGGCCAGATAAGCCTTGAACGTGCGGCCGGTGCGCGACGACTTGAAGTTCGTCAGCAGATCCGTCTTGCCCTCGGTCAGCAGCTTGTGAATCTGCTCCCGGGAGATTTCCTGCTGAAGAATGACCTTGCCTGACGTGAAGTCGCAGGTCTTGGGATTCGCCACGGCGTTTTCACAGACATAGCGCATACCGTGCTCGAACACTCGGCCGCCGCACTTCGGGCACTTGCCGACCGGCTCCTGTCCGGTGAAATCGGGCGCTTCGCCGTCTTCGTCGCCGCTGTCCTGGCCGAAGTCGAACTCGAGCTTGTAGCCCATTTCGTCGTCGGGCGAGAGCTTGAGAATCGCCGAGAACGGGCGCCCCATCTTGCTGCGGAAACCCGACAGCGGACCGATCGTCTTCTTTTGCAGCAGTTCTTCGACCTCGGGGATTTCGAACTGGCGTCCGCCGGGGATCTTCGAGATCGAGAACGCGCAGTTCGTACAGGCGAAACGTCGGTAGTTCTCCTTGACCACGCCGCCGCAGTGCGGGCAAGGGGTGGTCAGCGTGGCGTAGTCGCCCGGAATCGTGTCCGAGTCGTATTCCTTCGCGCGCTTGACGATGGTTTGCGTCATTTGCGCGATTTCATGCATGAATTCGTCGCGCTTGAGCCCGCCGCGCTCGATCTGCGAGAGCTTGGCTTCCCACTCGCCCGTGAGTTCGGGCAGGGTCAGTTCGTCCACGCCGAGGCCGCGCAGCAGCGTCATCAGTTGGAACGCCTTGGCCGTCGGGTGCAACTCGCGGCCTTCGCGCACCAGATACTTTTCCGTGAGCAGGCCTTCGATGATGGCCGCGCGCGTGGCCGGCGTGCCGAGACCTTTGCCGGCCATGGCTTCGCGCAGTTCGCCATCCTCGACGAGCTTGCCCGCGCCTTCCATCGCCGAGAGCAGCGTGGCTTCGCTGTAGCGCGCCGGCGGCTTGGTCTGCAGCCCCACGGCCTCGACCTTGTCCACGCCCACCTTCTCGTCCTTTGCCACCGGCACGAGGTTCGGCTGGTCTTCCTTGCCGGCCTTGGCATCCTTGCCGTCGTCGGCGCCTTCCTTGCCGTAGATGGCCAGCCAGCCGGCCTGCACGAGCACCTTGCCTTCGGTCTTGAAGTGATGCCCCACCACTTCCGTAATGCGGGTCGTCACCTGATACTCGGCCGCCGGGAAGAACACCGCCAGGAAGCGCTTGACCACCAGGTCGTAGAGCTTCTGCTCCGGCTCGGAGAGATTCTTGGGCGCCTGAAGCGTCGGGATGATGGCGAAGTGGTCGCTGATCTTGCTGTTGTCGAAGATCCGCTTGTTCGGCTTGACCCAGTCCTTGTTCAGGATCTGGTTGGCGAACTGGTGGTAATTGTTGCTTTCCTTGAGCACGGCCATCGTCTCCTTGACGGTGGCCAGGTAGTCTTCCGGCAGGGCGCGCGCGTCGGTACGCGGGTACGTGAGCACCTTGTGCTTTTCGTACAGCGCCTGCGCCAGGCCGAGCGTGTTCTTCGCCGAGAAGCCGAAACGGCTGTTGGCTTCGCGTTGCAGGCTCGTCAGATCGAACAGCAGCGGCGAGAGCTGGGTCGACGGTTTCGATTCCTCTGTAACCGTGCCATGCTTGCCACGCACGGCGGCGACGACCGATTCGGCGGCCGCCAGGCTCCACAGGCGCGAATCGCGCTGCTCGGGGTCGAATTCGTTGCGCTTGAAATTCGGATCGAACCAGCGGCCTTCGTAGAAGCCCGCCGAGGCCACGAACTCGGCCTTCACTTCCCAATAGTCGCGCGAGACGAACTTGCGAATCTTCTCTTCGCGCTCGACCACGATGGACAGCGTGGGCGTTTGCACGCGACCGACAGTCGTCAGGAAAAAGCCGCCGCCCTTGCTGTTGAAGGCGGTCATGGCGCGCGTGCCGTTGATGCCCACGAGCCAGTCGGCTTCGGCGCGGCTGCGCGCGGCATCGGCCAGCGGCAGCATGTCGCCGTCGCTGCGCAGGCGCTTGAAACCGTCGCGGATCGACTGCGGCGTCATCGATTGCAGCCACAGACGCTTGACCGGCTGCTTCGCTTTCGCGTGCTGCGCGATCAGGCGGAAAATCAGCTCCCCTTCGCGTCCCGCGTCACAGGCGTTGATCAGAACGTCGATGTCCTTACGCTTGATGAGACGCGTGAGCACCTTCAGGCGCGATTCGCTCTTGGCGATCGGCTTGAGGTCGAAATGGGGGGGAATCACGGGAAGGTTGGCGAAGCTCCACTTGCCGCGTTTGACTTCATAGTCTTCCGGCGCGCCGATTTCGACGAGGTGGCCAACCGCCGACGAGACGACATAATCGTCGTTCTCGAAGTACTCGTCATGCTTGGTAAAGCCGCCCAGCGCCCGTGCGATGTCGTTCGCGACGGACGGTTTCTCGGCAATGATCAGAGCTTTTGACATGACGTTCGGTAATGTTGAGGGGGTGTCGCCAGGCGACATTCGTTGGCTTTATAACATATAGCCATTCCGGCGTTGCCGTCGGATAGGGCACGAGGCGTGCCTGGAAGCGGCACATCATAAGCGCGTCGCAGGCCGGCGGCAAGCGTGGACCGACGGGTCGCCGCACGCGCGCAAAGCCGCACCGCGGCGCGCCCCGGCGGTCGTGCCGGCGAGCGCCGTCAGCCCAGCAGATGCTCGCGCAGGGCGGGCGCCGCGACCGTGGCGTCGCCCAGCACCCGGGCGTCGAGCATGCGCTCGAGGATGCCGATGGCCGGTAGCACCGGACCGAAAAAGCGCGCCTGTCCGGCGGGCTGGCTGGCATCCTGCACCAGCAGGGTGGGAAAGTTCTCGATGTCGTGATCGTCGAGCCAGTCGGCGTGGGTCTCGATGTCCACCCAGACGAAGCACAGTTCGGGATACCTGGCCGCCAGCGCTTCGAGCGTCTGCGCGTACTCGCGGCAGGTGCCACACCACGCTGCGCACAGGCAGGCCACGAGACGCGTCTTGCCATCGGCGAGTACGGCGGCCAGTGCGGAGCGGTCGGTGACGGGATCGAAAACAGGCATGGATCTGGGCGGTGGAAGTCCGGGAAAGGGTCGGGGTGTGTAGGCGGGCGGGTCATCGCGCGCCGCCTCGCGGCCTGTGCCGGACAAACCGGCCGCCCGGCAAGCGGGCGACGCTTGCGTCCAGTTCGAGTGCGCCCAGGTGGGCGAGCACCTCGGCAATGCCCAGGCCGGTGCGTCCGCAAAGGGTGTCCGCGCTGACCGGATCATACCCCAGCGCCTCGAGGATTGCTGCGCGGCCCGGCGGCAGCGGCCTCACTGCCGATGTCGCCGACGGCGACGTCACGCATGCCGTCGACGCCACGCTCGCCTGATCGGCCACGTCCGGCGCAGGTCGCAGCGGATTGCCGGCGCCAAGGGCTTCGAGCACGTCTTCCGGCCCGGTGGCAAGCGTGGCGCCATCGCGAATCAGGGCATGGCAGCCCCGGCTCTGCGGCGCGTGGATGGATCCGGGAACGGCGAGTACGTCGCGCCCGAGTTCGCCCGCCAGGCGCGCCGTGATGAGCGAACCCGATTGCGTGGCGGCCTCCACGACCAGGGTGCATCGCGCGAGCGCGGCGATCAGCCGATTGCGGCGCGGGAAGTGGTCGGGGCGCGGCGGCGTGCCGATGGGAAAGGCGCTCAGCAGCAGCCCGCTTGCGGCAATGCGCTCGGCCAGCGCGCCATGTCGGGCCGGGTAGACGATGTCCGCACCGGTACCGACGACGGCACAGGTGCCGCCTGGCGTGTCCAGCGCGCCGTCGTGGGCGGCGGCGTCGATGCCGGCGGCCAGTCCCGACACGACGTTGACCCCTGCATCGCCCAGCACGCGCGCGAAGTGCCGGGCGTTGTCGCACCCCTGCGGCGTGGCACGCCGGCTGCCGACAAGCGCGGCCGTCATCGCCCCCGCCCGATTCGGCAGTCCGGCGTCGCCGCGGCAGTACAGGATCGGCGGAGCGTCGCCGAGCGCGAACAGCGCGCGCGGGTAGGCAGGCTCGGACAACGTGACGACGGCGCATCCGGGTTGGCAGGCCCATGCCAGGGTCCGAGTGATTTGCCCGCCGAGATCGGGCGACGTTCGTGCGAGCAGTCGGTCGACGAGGGCCGGCGGCACGATTTGCGCCAGGTCGGCACGTGACGCCTGGAGGATCGCCGCGGGCAAACCGAACACCGTCAACAGACGCCGCACGGCCGCCGGCGGCACGCCCGGCGTGTGGCACAACCGAAGCCAGTCCTTGATTTCCTCGGGGCTCGCGCCGATCGGGTGGCCATGGTCCGCAGGGCACGATCCGCCGTCGTCGCCCTGGCCGGGCGCCTCGGCAGGCGCGCCGGGCCCAACCTTCGGACGGACTTCGGAGGGAGGCGCCACGTCGCCGTGCGCCAGCGCCGACAGGGGCGCTATGCTAAAATTTTTCATCATCCGGTAAGCATTGACCGGGGGGCCGGGGCAGGCTGGGAGTCGGCGCGAATGTCGCGACGCCGCAGTCATCGCAAGATTGTGCGATTGCAGCGGCCTGCGGGGCAATGCGGCGAATTCCCGTTTTCATCATGGCATTACTGACAATTCTTCAATATCCCGATCCGCGTCTGCACAAGGTGGCCAAGCCGGTCGCCGAGGTCGACGACCGGATTCGCCAACTCGTCAAGGACATGGCCGAGACCATGTACGACGCTCCCGGCATTGGTCTGGCGGCCACGCAGATCGACGTGCACGAGCAGGTGATCGTGATGGATCTCTCGGAAACGCGCGACGAACTGCGTGTGTTCATCAATCCCGAGATCGTCTGGCGCAGTGACGAGCAGAAGGTCTACGAAGAGGGCTGTCTGTCGGTGCCTGGCATCTACGACGAAGTCGAGCGCGCCGATCGCGTGCGCGTGCGCGCCCTGAACGAAAAGGGCGAGAAGTTCGAACTCGACGCCGACGGCTTGCTCGCCGTGTGCATTCAGCACGAAATGGATCACCTCAAGGGCCGCGTGTTCGTCGAATACCTCTCGCCGCTCAAGCGCAACCGCATCAAGCAGAAAATGAAGAAGCAGGCCGAACGCGCCTGAACGCGCCTGGCGCCGCCCCATACGTGGGCGCGCCCTGCAAAGTCCTCTATACTTGCAGCGCTCGCGGGCCATGAGGCCCGTCTTCCGCTGCTGCGACGGGGCGTCTCGAACGTCTGCCGTCGGGCCAACTCCCGACTGTTTGCCGAGATGTCCATCGCCATCACCTCGTCGTCTTCCCGCACCCGCACGCTTTACTGGCTGAGCGCCGCACTGCTGTTCGCGTTCCTGCTGGCGGGGCTGTTCGATCGCGACCCCTGGAAAGCCGACGAACCGTATTCGGTCGGCATGGTGCTCAACTTCTTCCGAGGTCACGATCTTGTCGTGCCGCGCGTGGGCGCCGACCCATTTGTGGAAAAGCCCCCCGTCATGTATTGGACGGGCGCGTTCTTCGCGCGGCTGGCAGCGGGGGTGCTGCCCGTCTTCGACGGCGCGCAACTGGCCGTGTTCGCATGGTTGGTGGTCGCCGTGCTCTGCGTCGGGCGTCTGGCCCAGCGCCTCCATGGCCCGGAGTCGACACACGACACCGACACCTTCAACTGGCTCGCGCCCATGCTGATGGTCGGCAGTTTCGGCGCCATCGAAAACATCCATAAGCTCACCGCCGACGTGCCGCAACTCGCGGGCGCGGCGCTCGCGCTGGCGGCGCTCGCCCGGCTGGCGAAGGCGGAGAATTCGGCGCGCCTGTGGGGGTTGCTCTTCGGCACGGGCGCCGGCATCGCGTTCCTGAGCAAGGGGCTGCTGGTGCCCGGGGTGCTGGCGCTGACCGCGCTCGCGGTGCTCGTCATCCCGGCCTATCGCACGCGTCGCTACGCTGGCGCGCTGGGCTGGGCGGTACTGGCCTCGCTGCCGTGGGTCGTCATCTGGCCGGTACTGTTCTGGCGCGCGTCCGAGCCGCTTTTCATCGAGTGGTTCTGGGACAACAACTTCGGACGCTTCTTCGGCTTCGTGCACCTGGGCGGGGAGCGGACCTCTTACCTGAGCGACATGACCAGCCTGCTGGGTCTGACGTTCCCCGCTGGCTGGCTGGCACTTGGCGCGCTGGTCGCGCAGTGGCGCGAGTCCGGCGTGCGCCGCTTCGTCGCGCAGCGTCCGGAGCAGGCGATGCTCTGGCTGTATGTGGTGCTCTTCGTGCTCACGCTCGTGGTGTCGTCGGCGATTCGCGATATCTATATGTTGCCGCTCTTCCCGGCGATCGCCGTGTTGGGCGCCGGAGCACGCCTGCCGCAATGGCTGGAGAAAACGTGGTCGGGCGTGGCGCTCGTACTCATGAGTGCGCTGGGCGTGTTCCTATGGGTTCGATGGGGATTGCAATTGACCGGGCACGGGCACGTCGCCGCAGGGCCGATCGGCAAGTGGCTGCCCCTCGACTACGTATTGCCGTTTTCGCCGGGGCTGGTGCTTGCCGCCGTGGCGATCGCGGCCCTGTGGGTCGTCGCGATCATGCACCGTCGCGAGCTCGGGGCGCTTGTCTTCGGTTTCGCGGGATTGATGTTCGTCTGGGGAACGCTCTCGACACTGCTGTTGCCCTGGATCAACGAGGCGCGCAGCTATCGCACGCCGTTCGCGTCGCTGCAACGCTCGCTCGCACAGGTCATGCCGTCCGGCGCGGCCACCACGTGCATCGGATCGTTCAATGTCGGCGAGTCGGAGCGCGCGATGCTCGATTACTTCATCGACGTGCGCCCGACCCAGTTGCCGGATCTGGCACACGCGTCGCGCTGCGGCGTGCTGTTGCTGCTCGACAAGGCCAACGCCCGCATTCCCGCGCCGCCGGGCTGGCGCGAGATCTGGCAGGGGGGCCGCGCCGGCGACACCAACGAGCGCTTCCGTGCCTTCGTGGCGCCGACGACGCCCGCCCTCAAGTAATTCACCGTATCGCGCAGGAGCACGTTCGTCATGACGCTTCGCATCGTATTCGCCGGCACACCGGAATTCGCCCAGACCGCGCTCGCCGCCATCGATGCCGCAGGTTTTCCCGTTGAGTTGGTGCTCACTCAGCCTGATCGCCCTGCCGGGCGCGGCATGAAGCTGCAGGCCAGCCCCGTCAAACGTTACGCGCAGGCCCACGGCATGCCGGTCTCACAGCCCCCGTCGCTGCGCCGAAACGGCAAGTACCCCGAGGAAGCGACCGCCGCGATCGAGCAACTGCGCGCGCTCGCGCCGGACGTCATGGTGGTAGCCGCCTACGGCCTGATCTTGCCGCAGGAAGTGCTCGACCTGCCGCGCTACGGTTGCCTGAACATCCACGGCTCGTTGCTGCCGCGCTGGCGCGGCGCCGCGCCCATTCATCGCGCCATCGAGGCGGGCGACGCCCAGACGGGCATCACCATCATGCAGATGGATGCGGGTCTCGATACAGGCGCGATGCTCTTGCGCGAGGCCGAACCGATCGGCCCCGATGACACCACGGCCACGCTGCACGACCGCATGGCGGCGCTGGGCGGCCGGATGATCGTCGACGCGCTGCAGCGGCTCGCGCGTGACGGCAAGCTGCCCGGCGAGGCCCAGCCCGAAGTCGGCGTGACCTACGCGGAGAAGATTGCCAAGCACGAAGCGGTGCTCGACTGGCGCAAGCCGGCCGAGGTGCTGGCGCGGCAGGTGCGCGCGTTCGACCCGTTCCCGGGCGCGCTCGGCACGGTACACGACACCGCCGTCAAACTGTGGCGCGCGAGCGCCGTGGCCGCTCCGGGCGGGGCGGCGCCGGGCACCGTGCTCGAAGTGAGCGCTGACGCCATTGTCATCGCGTGCGGCAACGGCGCGCTGCGCGTGACCGAATGTCAGAAGCCGGGCGGCAAGCGCCTGCCGGTTCGCGAATTTCTCGCGGGGTTCGCGCTCACTTCCGGCGACGTCTTCGTCCTCGCTCAACCGCAGGCGACGTGAGCGGCGCGTTTTACACCGTTCCGACCCTCAAAACCGAATGAAAACGTCGGAAAACGTCGTCGATCCAGCCGGGAAACTCCGGCAAACGTCCGAAAAAAGTCTAAGCTGGGGCCGCCGACGTTGAATTTTCGCCGGCCGGCCCCATCTAACGCCCGAGGACACGCAAAGTGCGTGAGTTCCTCGGGTCACCAAGATTTGCAGAGGAGAACACCATGTTCAACTGGATGAAGACCACCCTGCTGATGGCGGCCATCACCGCATTGTTCATGGTGGTGGGCGGCATGATCGGCGGCCGGCAGGGCATGATGCTCGCGCTGGCGTTCGCGCTCGCGATGAATTTCTTTTCGTACTGGTTCTCGGACAAGATGGTGCTGCGCATGTACAACGCGCAGCAGGTCGACGAGACGAGCGCGCCGCAGTTCTACGGCATGGTGCGGGAGCTGTCGCAACGCGCCGGGCTGCCGATGCCGAAGGTTTACCTGATCAACGAAGACGCCCCGAACGCGTTCGCCACCGGGCGCAGTCCCGAGCATGCCGCGGTGGCGGCCACCACGGGCATTCTGCGTGTGCTGTCCGATCGCGAACTGCGCGGCGTGATGGCGCACGAACTGGCGCACGTGAAGCATCGCGACATTCTGATTTCGACGATTTCCGCGACGATGGCCGGCGCCATCTCGGCGCTCGCCAACTTCGCCATGTTCTTCGGCGGGCGCGACGAGAATGGCCGTCCGGCCAATCCGATCGCGAGCATTGCCGTGGCGATTCTCGCGCCGCTGGCGGCCTCGCTGATCCAGATGGCGATTTCGCGGGCGCGCGAATTCGAGGCCGACCGGGGCGGGGCCGAGATTTCCGGCGATCCGCAGGCGCTTGCCATGGCGCTCGACAAGATTCACCGCTACGCGCAAGGCATTCCGTTCGAGGCGGCCGAGCAGCATCCGGCCACGGCGCAGATGATGATCATGAATCCGCTCTCGGGCGGCACGATCGCCAACCTGTTCTCGACCCACCCGGCCACCGAGGAGCGCATTGCCCGCCTGATGGAAATGGCACGTACGGGGCAGTATCCCGCCTGACCGTAGCGGCCGGGCGCGTCGAAGTGAGGACTGACCGCGCGGCGCCCGCAGTGGTGTGTCGACGCGAATGCGCGACGCGCCTGATGCGGGCGGGTTGCGCCAGTCTGCTATCCTGTCGCCCGACAGCCCTCCGATAGTTCCCATGCCCGCCGTCGTGCGGGCATGTTTGTTTGTAGAAGCCCCATGCCGCAACCGAGTCTGCCCACCGAATCCCTGGCCTACGCGCTGCAACGCGCCGCGCAGGCCCTCGAATCCGTCCAGAAGGGCACCGCGTTGCCGCAGGCACTGGCCCAGGCCACGGCACAATGCGCGCCGCCCGTGCGCGCCGCCGCACAGGATCTCGCCTACCGGGCCGTTCGGCGTCTGGGCAGCAGCCGCGCCTTGCTCGCCGTGCTGGTCAAGCCGGCCCTGCAGGCGCGCGTGCGCGACATCCTGCTGTGCGCGCTGGCCCTGCTGCAAGACGCGTCCGAAAATGCTGCGTACACCGAATTTACGGTCGTGGACCAGGCCGTCGAGGCCATTGCCGCGCAGCGCCGCACGGTTGCCGCGAAGGGACTCGCCAATGCCGTGCTGCGTCGCTTTCTTCGCGAGCGCGACGCCCTGATGGCCGAGATCGCCGTGCAGCCCGAGGCGCGCTGGAATTACCCCGGCTGGTGGATCGACATGGTGCGCGACGCCTATCCCGAGCAGTGGGAGACATTGCTCGCCGCGGGCGACCAGCGCGGGCCGATGACGTTGCGCGTGAACACCCGCCGCATCAGTGTGGCCGCCATGCAGGCCTGTCTGACGATGGCGGGCATGCAGGCCGAGGTGATCGGGCCCGTCGCCTTGCGTCTGGCGCAGGCCGTGCCGGTGGAGCGTCTGCCGGGCTTTGCCGACGGTTGGGTATCGGTGCAGGACGCCGGAGCGCAACTGGCCGCGCCGCTCGTGCTGGGCGACGCACCGCGCGCGGGCATGCGCGTGCTCGACGCCTGCGCCGCGCCGGGCGGCAAGACGGGGCATCTGCTGGAGATGGCCGACGTGCAGGTCACCGCGCTGGAGTCGGATCGCACGCGCGTGCCGCGCATCTACGAAAATCTCGAGCGGCTGGGACTGACGGCGGACGTGCGCATCGGCGATGCGGGCGCACCGACGAAATGGTCGGGCGGCGGCTGGGACGGTGTGCCGTTCGACCGCATTCTGGCGGACGTGCCATGCTCGGCGTCCGGCATCGTGCGCCGTCATCCGGACATTCGCTGGCTGCGCCGCGAAGCGGACATCGCCGCGCTGGTCGAGGAGCAGCGCCGCATTCTGCTCGCGCTGTGGGACACGCTGGCCGTAGGGGGGGAACTGATCTATGCCACCTGCTCGGTGTTCCCGGCGGAAAACGAGCAGCAGGCGCAATGGTTTGAACGTGTTTGCACAGATGCGGTACGATTGGACGCTCCCGGGCAACTGCTGATGACGCCAGGCGGCGCCCACGACGGCTTCTATTACGCTCGCTTCCAGAAACGGTGACCTTCTCCCAACGGCTACTGGCCTGCGTGCTGCCGCTGCTCCTGAGCGTTTTCGCGCTCGGCTTCGCAGCGCCGGCGCGCGCCGAAAACGAAATCCAGGTGCGCGAAGCCCGGCTCGAACCGTCCGACGGCGGCTGGTCGCTCGATGCGCGCTTCGCCTTCGAACTCAACAGCAGCCTCGAAGATGCCGTCAACCGCGGCATTTCCCTCTACTTCACGACCGACTTCGAACTCACGCGCTCGCGCTGGTACTGGTTCGACGAAAAGGTCGTGTCGTCCTCGCAGAGCGTGCGGCTGTGGTTTCAGCCGCTCACGCGCCAATATCGCGTCTCCAGCAACAGCGGCAACAGCAGCAACGGCCTGCAACTGGGCTTCGGTTCCTTGCGCGAAGCGCTGGCGCTGGTGCGTAACGTCAGTGGCTGGCGCGTGATCGACAAGGGCGTGGTGAAGCCCGGCACGCAATATCAGGCGTCGGTGCGCATGCGTCTCGACAACGCGCTCATGCCCAAGCCGTTCCAGATCGATGCGGTCAACAACCGCGACTGGAATCTCAGCTCCGACTGGGCGCGCTTCATGTTCACGCCCCCGCCGCCGGCGGCGGCGAGCCTGCCGGCGTCGGTCACGGTCGCCTCAGCGGTCTCCGCCGCGCCTGCGACGCCGGACGCTTCATCCGTGTCGGGCGCCGGTAGTGCGAGGGGGGCCGGCCCGGCGACCGCGGCGGCGACGCCCCCGGTGACGCTGCCCGAGCGCAATCCGGCCCGTCTGAGGGGCACATTGCCGCTCGCCTTCAATGCGGCGTTGCCGCCCGGAGTCGCGCGTGTCAAATAACGGCGGCAGCCTGCTCAAGCACATCGTCATCCGAACGTCGATCGTCACGATGGCGCTGGTCGCCATTGGGTTGTTCGGCCTGCTTGCGCTCGCCTCGGCCAATACCGAATTCTTCGACCGTTACTATTCGCTGCTCTACACCGCGAACATCGCCGTCGCGATCATTTTCGTCTTCATCGTCGGCGCACTCGTCTGGATCATCGTGGTGCGCCTGCGTCAGCGACGCTTCGGCACGCGCCTGCTCGCCAAGCTGGCGATTTTCTTCGCGCTGGTGGGCGTGTTGCCGGGTGGCATCATCTATCTGGTGTCGCTGCAATTCGTGTCGCGCAGCATCGAGTCGTGGTTCGACGTGCGCGTGGAGACCGCCCTCGATTCCGGCCTCGAACTCGGGCGCGCGATCCTGAACAACGGCCTGTCCGACCTGAGCGCAAAGGCACAGCTCGTGGCCGACAATCTGGCGTCGAGCGCCGACAAGGGCGGCACGCTCACGTTGCTGCGCATGCGCGACCAGTTCGGCTTGCAGGACGCGACGATCGTCGACGGCAATGGCCGCGTGCTGGCCTCCGCATCGGGCAACTTCAATGCGCTCGTGCCGGATCTTCCCACGCCGCTCATGTTGCGGCAGGCGCGTGCGCAGTCGCGCGGATATACGGCGATCGAGGGCGGCAGCGAGGGCTACGACAAACACCAGGGGAAAGATCAACTGCGTTGGCGTGTGGTGATGCGCATTCCGTCTGGCTACACGTCATCGTTGCAGGATGAGGAGCGTTTCCTGCAAGTCACGCAGCTGGTACCGGCCAATCTCGCGCAGAATGCCGAGGCAGTCCAGAACGCCTATCGCGAGTATCAGGAAAAGGCGTTGGGGCGCACGGGCCTGCGCAAGATGTACATCGGCACGCTCACGTTGTCGCTCTTTCTGGCCACGTTCGTGGCGATGATGCTCGCGCTGGCGCTCGGCAACCAGCTCGCGCGTCCGCTTTTCCTGCTCGCGCGCGGCACGCAGGAAGTGGCGGCGGGCGACCTCTCGCCCAAGGGCGAAGTGCGAACGAACGACGAGCTGGGTTTCCTCACGCAGGCGTTCAACGCGATGACCCGCCAGTTGTCGGATGCCCGTGCCACGGTCGAGCGCAACCGTCTGGCGCTGGAGAGCTCGAAGGCCCACCTCGAGAGTATCCTGTCGAGCCTGACCGCCGGCGTGTTCGTGTTCGACCGCGATTTTCGCCTGACGACGGCCAACGCCGGTGCCGAGCGCATCTTCAAGCAGAGTTTCCAGGGCGAGCTCAACCGCTCGCCGGTACATATTCCGGCGCTCGTGGAGTTCGGCGAGACGTTGCGGCGCGCCTTTGCCGATCGCGATGCGAATGCCGATCTCGGGCCGGGCGGACATTGGCAGCAGCAGATCGGCCTGACGCTGCCGGGCGAGACCGATCCGGTGACGCTGCTCGTGCGCGGCTCGCACCTGCCCGAACCGATGGTCGCCGTGGCCGGCGTTCCGACGCGCGCGGGCGGCGGATACGTGGTGGTGTTCGACGACATCAGCGACGTGATCTCGGCGCAGCGCTCCGTGGCGTGGGCCGAAGTGGCGCGGCGTCTCGCGCACGAGATCAAGAACCCGCTCACGCCGATTCAACTCTCGGCCGAGCGCTTGCAGATGAAGCTGTCCGACAAGCTGCCGCCGGCCGATGCCGAAGTGCTGCGCAAGGGGGCCACGACCATCGTCAATCAGGTCGCGGCAATGAAGCGCATGGTGGACGACTTCCGCGACTACGCGCGTCTGCCTCCTGCGATCATGCATCCGCTTCAGCTCAACGAGTTGATCGGCGAGGTCCTGACCCTGTACGGTGTCGACGAAGGTCGCGGCACGATTCGTCCGCACCTCGACGCCGACCTGCCGGAAATTCGCGGTGACTCGACGCAATTGCGGCAGGTTATCCATAATCTGCTGCAGAATGCTCAAGATGCCGTGGGGGGAACCGAAAACCCACTTATCACGGTGGAAACGAAGACAGTAGAATACGCAGGAACGGATGTGCATCCGGGTGAACCGAAGCGCACGGCAGTGCGTCTGACCATCACGGATAACGGACCGGGATTCCCGGCACGCATCCTGACCCGCGCATTCGAGCCGTACGTGACGACCAAGGCGAAGGGCACCGGGCTGGGACTGGCGATGGTCAAGAAGATCATCGACGAGCATCAGGCCCGCATCGACATTCGCAACCGGTCACTACCCGAGGGCGAAGGCAGTGCAGGCGCACAGATTTCGATCTTGTTTACTCAATTGGCTGACGACCAGGACCTGTCGGGCACCAAGCCGACGGAACACACGAAGGTAGCGTAAATGGCAACCATTTTGGTGGTGGACGACGAAATGGGGATCCGGGAGCTGCTCTCGGAGATTCTGAGCGACGAAGGGCATGTCGTGGAAGTGGCGGAGAACGCGCAGGAAGCGCGCGCTTATCGTGCCGCGAACACGCCTGACCTCGTGCTGCTCGATATCTGGATGCCCGATACCGACGGGGTGACCCTTCTCAAGGAATGGGCGGCGCAGCAATTGCTGACAATGCCCGTGATCATGATGTCGGGGCACGCCACGATCGATACCGCCGTCGAGGCGACCAAGATCGGCGCACTCAATTTCCTCGAAAAGCCTATCGCGCTGCAAAAGCTGTTGCAGGCCGTCGAGCAGGGGCTGGCGCGCGGCAAGCGCGACGCGTCCGGCAGCGCGCCGAGCGCGTTCGACGCCGACGACGAGGTGCTCGACACCGGGGTTTTCGGCGAGAGCGAGACGCGTCACCCGGGCGTCGGCCTCAATGGCGCGGCAACGCACCATGCCCCGCTGGGCGGGCACGACGCCGAGACCGGTGCCGGGGCCGCCGGGGCGGCCATGTCGGCGGACATTTCGTTCGACGTGCCGCTGCGCGAAGCCCGCGATGCGTTCGAGCGTGCCTACTTCGCCTACCATCTGGCCAAGGAGCACGGCAGCATGACGCGTGTGGCCGAGAAGACGGGACTGGAGCGCACCCACCTGTATCGCAAGCTCAAGCAACTGGGCGTGGAGCTGTCCAAGAGCAAGACCTGACGCTGCCGCCACATGGAATTTTCGAGATAGGGCTTGCGCAAAGCGGATTCAGTCTCTATAATCGCTTTTCTCTTGGCCCGGTAGCTCAGTTGGTAGAGCAGCGGATTGAAAATCCGCGTGTCGTTGGTTCGATTCCGACCCAGGCCACCAAATTCGAAGGGCTTGCGCATATCGCAAGCCCTTTTTGCGTTTGAACGAAAACGCGGCCCGATGATGGGTATAACGCTCCGGCGATAGCGACGCGGGGCAACGCGGTTCAAAATCGCGTGACATATCCCGCACGCGGGGTGTCCCGGACGGTCCGATGGGTACGCTGCCCATCCAGCCGGCCGCCGGCCGCCGCAAGCGCGTGCTCCGGCCCCCGTCGCTCCGACGGCGAGGGCGAAATTGCTAAGCGCATGATCATGACGACAAGCACCGACTCCGCTCTGGTCCTGTTCTCCGGTGGACAGGATTCGACCACCTGCCTGGCATGGGCATTGTCGCGCTATGAGCGCGTGGAGACGCTGGGCTTCGATTACGGCCAGCGTCACAGCGTCGAACTGGAATGCCGTACCGACGTGCTGGCGAAGCTGCGTCAGCGGTTTCCGGCGTGGTCGCCGCGTCTGGGCGACGATCACATGATCGACCTGTCGATCCTGGGCCAGATCAGCGAGACGTCGCTCACCCGCGAGACCACGATCGCGATGGCGGCCGACAATCTGCCGAATACTTTCGTGCCGGGCCGGAACCTGCTGTTCATGACGATCGGTGCGACCATCGCGTATCGGCGCGGCCTGCGCGTGCTGGTGGGCGGCATGTGCGAGACGGATTTCTCGGGGTACCCCGACTGCCGCGACGACACGATGAAGGCGCTGCAGGTCGCGCTGAACCTGGGCATGGACCGGCGTTTCATCGTCGAGACGCCGCTGATGTGGATCGACAAGGCCGACACCTGGCAAATGGCGCAGGACCTGGGTGGCCAGGCGCTCGTCGAGACCGTGCGCGAAGATACGCACACCTGTTACCTGGGCGAGCGCAGCGTGCTGCATCCGTGGGGCTACGGCTGCGGAGAATGTCCGGCGTGCCAGTTGCGGCAGCGCGGCTACGAACAATGGCGCGCCCGAGGTCACGATCAGGACCGGGGCGCGGCCTGACCCTTCGGAAATCGAGAGAATCATGACGTACGCGGTAAAGGAAATCTTCTACACCTTGCAGGGCGAGGGCGCGAATGCCGGTCGCCCGGCGGTGTTCTGCCGGTTTGCAGGGTGCAATCTGTGGACCGGTCGGGAAGAGGACCGTGCCGAGGCGGTTTGCCAGTTCTGCGACACCGACTTCGTCGGCACCGACGGCGAAAACGGCGGCAAGTACCGCACGCCGGCCGATCTCGTCGCGCAGATCGTGGCCCTGTGGCCGCAAGGCGACCGAGCCCACCGCTTCGTGGTGTGTACCGGTGGCGAACCGCTGCTGCAACTCGACGCGCCGCTCATCGACGCGTTGCATGCCGAAGGCTTTCGCATCGCGGTGGAGACCAACGGTACGCAGGCGATTCCGGAGGGTATCGACTGGGTGTGCGTTAGCCCGAAGGCCGACGCCGAAATGGTCGTCACGCGCGGCGACGAATTGAAGGTCGTGGTGCCGCAGGATCGCCAGCGCCTGGCCGACTACGAAGCCCTCGACTTCGCCCATTTCTATCTCCAGCCGATGGATGGGCCGCTGCGCGACACCAATACGAAGCTGGCGATCGACTACTGCAAGTCGCATCCGCGCTGGTCGCTGTCGATGCAGACGCACAAATATCTGAATATTCCCTGAGCCGTTGCCGTGATTACGATTACCCGGAAACTTGAATTCGATGCGGGCCACCGCATTCCCGATCACCGAAGCCAGTGCCGCAACCTGCACGGGCATCGCTACGTGCTCGAGATCACGCTCGCGGGCGAAGTGAGCCGCGAGAGCGGAGCATCCGACAACGGCATGGTGATGGACTTCGCCGACGTGAAGGCGCTTGCCAACGAGCACCTCGTGTCGGTGTGGGATCACGCGTTCCTCGTGTACGAGGGCGATACCGCCGTGCGCGCCTTTCTCGAGACCATGCCTGACCACAAGACTGTCGTGTTCGATCGCGTGCCGACCGTCGAAAATCTCGCGGCCGCGGCGTTCGAGACCCTGAGCGGCGTGTTCGACGCGCACTACGGTCGCGATTTGCGTCTGGTGCGGCTGCGTCTTTACGAAACGCCGAATTGCTGGTCGGAGGTCACGGCCTGAGCCGGGCGCCGAAAGGGCAATCCACCGGGATGCGAAGGTGCCTTCGGCACTGCGGATCCGTGCCGCGATGCCACGAAAGTTCGTCACCTGCGTCAGGGGGTGACCAAGCGTGAAAACCCGCCACCCGTGTGGCGGGTTTTTTCATTTCGGGCGCATGCGCGGGGCGCGTTTCGCGAAGCGACGGCGTCGTCGCCCGGCGCAGCCCCGACGCGTGCGCGCGGGCGCCGTCGCCCGGGCCCCGATCCCCCGTTGTCCGTCAACGCGCTATGATGCGGCTGGCACAACGCAACCAAAAAGGGGACACCTCACATGAAGACGCTGCTTCGCGGCCTGCTCACCGCCTTTCTGTTCACTGTATTTGCCGTACCCGCCACGTCGGCACTGGCGCGCGACAAGGTCGTGTACCACATCAACGATGCCGAACATCAGGCGCTTGCCGGCCTGCGCAACATCCGCAATCAACTCGACACCGCGCCCGACACCGACGTTGTGCTCGTGGCGCACGCGCAGGGGGTCGATTTCCTGATGGAGAATTACAAGGACGCCGCGACAGTGGGTCCGCTCATTTCCGCGCTGCATGCCCGCGGTGTGAAATTCGAGGTGTGCGAGATCACCATGAAGCAGCGTAACCTGAAGAAGGAGCAGTTCGTGCTCGACGCGGACTTCACGCCGTCGGGGGTGGTCGAGCTCACGCGTTTGCAGCAGAAGGGCTACGCGTACATCAAGCCGTAAATCCGCCCCGGTCGGGGCGATGACGATCGCGATCCAACGCCATCGGCGCGCGGCGAGTCAGCGACCGCGATCGATGCGCATGAGCCCCGGCCCCGCGCCGGGGCTTTTGCCGGGTGGTGCACCGCCTGCCCGTCCGCCGGGGCGTCGCCGGAGGTTTCCGGCAAGCGTTGCCCGTTTGGCGCACAATAGTCGAACGCTCGCCCCGGAGGTTCGCCATGTCGACGTCTTACGCTGCGCGCCGGCTGCTCGCCGGCTTTGTCGCGACGCTGATCAGCGCCGCGTGTGCCCCGATTCCCTATGCGGTCGCCGCGGCGCAGGCGCCGGCGCAGTCGCTGACCGAACAGGCGGTGCACCACTACGAGGCCGGGCAGCAAACGCAGGCGCTCGACGAGTTTCATCGGGCGGCGGAGCAGGGCAACCGGCTTGCCCAATTCGACTACGCGATGATGCTGCTCAACGGCGAGGGCGGCGCACCCGATCCCGACGGTGCCGTGCGCTGGCTCGAGCGTGCGGCCAATGCCGGAATGACGCAGGCGCAATACGTCTACGGCAAAATGTTCGACGACGGCTACATCGTGGGCAAATCGATACCGCAGGCCAACCGCTGGTACGAAAAGGCCGCGAAGCAGGGCCACGTTCAGGCGCAGGCGGCCATCGCCAACGAGTACTTCATCGGACGCGGCGTTCCCAAGGATTACAAGACCGCGTTCGGTTGGTACGAAAAAGCTGCGCAGGGTGGCGATCTGCCTTCGCAGTACATCGTGGCGAGTTACTACGAGCGCGGCTATGGCGTCGTGACGCCGGACCTCGACCAGGCGCGGGCGTGGTACGAGAAAGCGGCGGCGCAAGGTGACGTCGCGGCGAAAGGCAAGCTCGACGCGATGAAACGCGATCGCGAAGCCCGCGCTACCCTGGCGGCGCCCCCTAACGGGAAATAGCGTAGCCCTATCTGAAAATCTTGATCGCGCCTTTAAGAGTTGCGAAGAATCCCATCATGAATCGCTGATGCCGCATCGGTATTCTCATCCTCAACGAATTCATTGTTGAGGAGCGCGAACGCCGTATGCCGCCCGGGCCGCCAGCCCGCAGGCGCCCGCTTGCTCGCGAAGACATGATGGAATCAGACACCCGACCCGCATCGATCGACGGCAGTCCGGCCCGAGCCGTGCTGCGTCTGCTCACCGGTCCGATGCGTGGCTGCGAATTCTCGTTGCCCGGCGGCGTCACGCTGTTCGTCGTTGGCCCGAGCGATCCCGCCTTCGATCGCGGCTGGCAGACCGAGATGCCGCCGAATGCGATCTACGTGCCGATGGACGGCGACGGCGGCGACAACTTCGAAGTGCTCGTGGACGATGCCGGGCGCGAGGGGTTGTTCCTGCGCGTGCTGGGCGAGGGTGCCGGTACGGAAGTGGCGATCGACGCCACGCAGGTCGCCCGGGTGGGCGACGTGCATGTCGGTGTGAAGCGCGTGGACGATACCTGGTCCGACGAGGTGCTGCGCAGCCTGTGCAACGACGCACGGGCCGACGACACGACGCGCCCGGCCGCGCGTCTACGTCGCCGCTGGCTGCGGGCGATCGGGGCGATGGCGCTGATCGTGCTCGCCACGGGCGGCGCTTACTTCTACTGGCAGAGCGCGCCGCAGCGTCAGGCGCAAGGCGTCTCGGACTATCTGGAAACGCTCGGCGGGCGTGCCGTGGTGGTGCCGGGCAACGATCGCCAGATGTACGTCATTGCCCAGAACCGCGCGGAACGCAACGCACTCACGCGCGCGCTCGGACAGGCGGTGATCCATCGCGAGCGGCTGGTGGTTGTCGCCCTCGACGAAGAGAATGCACGCATCACGCAGTGGATCGATGCGTCGCGGACCAACGTGCCCTACTTCAAGCTGTCGCTCGACGATCCCACGACACCGGAACTCTGGATCAACCGACAGAAGTTCCGCCTCTCCGAGAGCGAGACGGCCAAATTCCGTCAGGCGTTGCTTGAGAAGATTCCCTACGCGCGACGTGTGAATCTGACATTGCACGACGAGACCGACGCGAGCAGCGAAGCCGAAGACGCGCTCAAGCGACAGATGGTGCCGTTCCTGCGCACCGACACACCCGATGGCGTGACCTTCCACATCAGCACCGAACTCGATGACGTGCAACTGCGCCGGCTCTACGGGTTCATGCAGGCGTTCGAGAAGCGCTGGGGCACGCATCTCGTGCGCTTCAACGTCGACCTTCGCGACGACTGGAGCGCGCAGCAATCCTACGCCTACGGCACGGCCGCGTATGTGAAGGACGGACCGCACCAGTGGCGCTTCATCAATCGTCAGTGAACGCGGTCCCTGGTTATCGCGCGACCGCGTCTCATCCGACTTCATCTGACTTCATTCGAATACATCAAGGAGCAAGGGAATCGTCATGATCGATTACACGAATATCCAGGGCGCGGAAGGCGGCAATCCGGATCGGTACCTCGAGTTGCTGTCGGCCGATTTCGACAAAAAGGTCAGCGACCTTCAGAAGCGTCTCAAGGAGGCGATGGATGCCCTCAAGGACGATGCGAGCAATGCCGAGACCCTGGCGCGCTATCAGGCCGCGTTGGGCGACTACACCACCATGCGCAGCGCGCAGTCGGCCGCGGTCAAGTCGATGAAAGACATCGCGCAGGGAACCATCTCCAAGTTCTGACGCAGTTCGCACGACCCGCACGCAAGGAGTTCATGATGTTGCCGAGCATTGTTTCGCTGCCGCCGCAATCCCTGCCGTCCATGCCGACCGACGCCACGTCGGCCGTGCTCGCCGCCGAGCCGGGCGCTAATGTATCGCTCGAGTCGCGCTTCCTCGACGCCGTGGCCCGGCTGTCGGCGGACTTCGAGGGCGAACGGCAGGGCATTGCCGACGCCGTGCGTGGCACCGACGCGTCCGATCCTGCGGCGATGATCCGTCTGCAAACCCAGATCTCCGACTACAGTCTCCAGGTCGCCATGGTGAGTACGCTGGCGCGCAAGAGCGTTGGCGCCGTGGAGGCGCTGCTTCGGTGATGTCGCGCTACGTTCTCGCCCTGTGTCTCGTGATGCTGCTCGGCGCATGCCGCAAGTCGGAGACGCTGCTCACCTCGCTCGATCAGCAGCAGGCCAACGAAGTGGCCGCCGTCCTGCTGCGCCACAGCATTGCCGCAGACAAGATCGACGGGGGGAAGGCGGGATACTCGATCACGGTCGCGCCGACGGACTTTCCGGCGGCGGTCGACTGGCTCAAAACCTACGACCTGCCGTCGCGCCCGCGCATGGAAATCGCGCAGATGTTCCCGCCCGATTCCCTGGTGGCCTCGCCGCGTGCCGAGCGCGCGCGGCTATATTCCGCCATCGAGCAGCGCCTGGAACAGTCGCTGCGCCTGATGTCCGGCGTGCTTGCCGCGCGCGTTCACGTGAGTTACGACGTCGATGGGCTGACGGTCGAGCCGACGCCCCCGACGCCGCACATCTCCGCCGTGGTGGTGCATCAGGGCGACATCGACGGCAGCGCACTGATCAACGACGTGAAGCGCTTTCTCAAGAACAGTCTCGACGACGTGCGCTACGAGAACATCTCCGTCGTGCTCTCGAAGCAGCCGAGCACGCTCGCCGCCGCGATCCCGCCCCCGCCGGACGCGCGCGACACCGGCCCGTCACCGTGGACGCTGGCGATCGCCGCGGCACTGGTCATGGGGATCGCGCTCGCCGCGTTGAGTGCACTGCGTGCGCGCCGATGGCAGCGCGGCGCAATGGCAGCACAAATGCCGCATATGCCGAACATGCCGGGCGCGCAGGAAACATCGCCGGGTGTCTCGACTTCGGGCACACCGGGCGCCCGGGAGGTTTGAGCATGGCGATTCAACCGACCCCCGGACTGCACGAGTCGCAGAGTGCCATCGCGGTGAGCTGGCGCACGATGATGTTCGATCCGGCCTCGTACATTCACGCCGCGCACTTTGTCTATCCGGCGCGGTTCATCTCGCCGAGACAACGCGCCGTCATCAACGAAATGCTGATCGCCGGTTTCCGTCTCGACGTGCACTGGCCGTTCGACCACGTCGGCATGGCCGAGCGGCCCTGGGTGCTCAACTGGCGGCGGCTCCCGCAAGTGGCTTACCTGATGGGCTGCCAGGCGCGCAAGGCGAGCCTGTGCCGTCGTGCGGCCTTGTTGAGGCTGCCCGCCTGGGCCTATGCGTTCACGCAATTGCCCGTGCTCGACGCCGTGCCTTCGACCCACTCGCGACCGCCCTCGGACGGCGATCTGCTGGCCGACGGCTTCGTGCGGCTCATGGCGCTGGCGGCCTCCTTGCGGGAGCCGCTTCGCCAGCGCCTGCCGCTGCTGTTTCCCCGCATCGAATCGTGCGCCGGCGACTTGCCGGATGGCCTCGACGTGCGTCTGTTCGTGACGGCTTTGCAATATGCCAAGAATCATCCCCATTCCCCCCCTGACAGCGGTCGTTGACGGCGTTGTCGTCCGACGCGCAGAACTGGCGCGTGGCGAACGGTTCGCTCGCGTCGACGACGATATTCGCCACTGGGCGCGACGTCGTGTCGTCGAAATGCAGGCCGGGCTCGAGACGCAGCGGCGCGACGCCATGCGACTGGGCTATCGCGACGGTGTGGCGGCGGCGCTCGGGGACGTGGTGGCGCATCTGCTGCGAACCGAGCAGGCGCAACGTCGCTGGCGCGGCGATCTGCTGGCACAGGTGCGTGAACTGCTGGCGGCCACGTCGCGGCACGCCGACACGATGCTCGCGGTGCTCGACGAGGTGCTCGACGGACTTCCCGAGGCCGGCGCCGACGCCGCGCCGGACGCGCCGCTCACGCTGGTGCTGCCCCTGCGGCTCAAGGTTCGCGCGGCAGCCATTCGAGAACGGGTCCAGGCCGTCTGCCAGGCGCCACTCAAGATCGAATACCGCACCGCGGGCGAGCGGATCTCCGTCCATCGGGCGGGGGCGGTCATCGAGTACGACCCGGACGACTTCGTGGCGCATGCCGAGGTGGCGCTCGCCTTCGATGCGCACCCGGCGCGCGACGACCTGCATGCGCTGCTCGCGCCGGCGCTGGCGTCGTTGCACGAGCGCGTGAGCGAGTTGACGCGCGACACGGAAGCAACCGACACGGCACGCACGACGGCAGCCCTGCCGGTCATCCCTGACACATCACTGGAGCGCTACACCGATGAATTTGAACGCGATTGAGGGCGCGGGCGGCGCCTTGCCACTGTCAGCCGACGACGACACCCGCCTGGCGCTCGCGCAACGCATTCGCGAAGCGAGCGGTCTCGGAGGCACCGCGTCAGCGACGGACGTGCCAGGCGCGCATCCGGTCGACGGCAACGGCACGACGACGGACGCCGACACCGCGCCGTGCGCGCCGCCCGACGGGGGAGAAGGCGTACCGGGTGAGGTCGACGTCAACGCGTTTTTTTTGAACATGTTCCGACAGAAGATGTGGACGGACTGGTTCGACGAGGGCAACGAGCGCTTTGAGGAGATCGGCGCTGTCTGACGGAGCGCGTTGCGCCGTCGGGACCCCGAGGAACCCTCGAGATTCGATGGGAAGTGAGGTGGGCGATGAGAAGTATGAAGATCATGGAAGCGGCGCAGGAGTTGTGCGCCAATCATCCCTGTGCGCTGGCGTGTGACGGCGTGTGGTTCGTGTGTCCCCAGTCGTCGACGCGCAGCCTGTTGCTCGAGCTGCAACCGGTGGGTGCAGCACCCGCCACCCGCGTTGAGCTTTCGCCGGGCTACCGCGGTCTGGTGCTGTTCGGGCGCGGCCATCTGCTGGTCAGAGGCGGCACGCTGCACTATCACCGCATGCACTTCGACGTGCTCGTCAAACTGCTCGCCTTCATGGACGAGGCACGAGCGGCGGGGCCGCACGAGGCGCACCGCCGCCCGGCCGTACCGGCGCTGCACCGGGTGCCGGTGGCGGGCCTGTGGAGCGATCGTCGTCAGTGCGAGCTCTGGTTCCTGAGTCAGCTCGCATCGCCGGGCGACGGCTTCAGCACCATGCTCGACGTGCTGCGCCGCTGCGAGTCGTACGACCTGATCCGGTTCTTGCTCTCGCGCGCGCCGACCGGCGGCACGCTGCGCCATATGTGCACAAAGTACGGCGTGTCGTATTCGCACTTCCGGCGCCTTTGCCGGGGTGCGCTCGGCGAGTCAGCGAAGATCGCATTACGCGATTGGCGCATGGCGCGCTCGATGCTCGAAGTGGCCCAGGGCAACGACAGTTACACGGAAATCGCCTTGCGCAACGGGTACGCCTCGTCGTCGCATTTCTCGACCGAAATCAAGGAGCTGATCGGCATGTCGCCGACCAGTGCCGCTGGTGCATTGCGAACGTTGGCCCGATGAGGAAAGCGCATCATCTCGCCTGCGTGCTTCTGGTCGCGGGTGTCTCGAACGTTGCCGTCGCATCCTGGGCCATGGCATTGTCGGATGCCGGCTCGCTGGAGGCGGCATCCGCGGTGCCGGCACCGGTGCCGCAGCCACCGTCGCAGCCTTCTCAGACGTTACAGACGACACAGTCGCCACCGATGCCACAGACGTCCCGGGCGCCGACGACCGACGTCCCGTCGACCCGTGTCGAGGCATCGGCACCACCACGCGCGGCCGCGTCCGTCCCGGACACCGGGCGTGCGCGGGGCGGTTACGTGGCGCGCAACGACAACCTGCGTGTCTTCTTCGATGCACTGTCGCCGTACCTGGGCCGCGCCGTGATCGTGAGCAAGCTCGCGGCGAAGAAGCAGGTCTCGGGCGACTTCGACATGACGAACGCACGGGCGCAGCTCGATTCGATTGCCACGAAGCTGGGTCTGATCTGGTATCACGACGGTCAATCGATCTACGTCTACGACGCCTCGGAAATTCGCAACGCGACAGTGTCGCTGGCTCACACGGGCGTGTCCGATCTCGTTTCGTATTTGCGCACGACCGGTCTGTACGACCGTCGTTATCCGATTCGTGGCGACGCCCGCAGCCGTGTCTTCTACGTGTCTGGTCCGCCCGTCTTCGTCGATCTCGTGATCGCCGCGGCGCGCTCGATCGATCGCCGCGTGAGCGACGGGCCGGTCTCCGGCCCGGACCAGATCGGCGTGGTGCGCATGGACAACGCGTTCGTGTCGGATCGCACGTACCAGCTTCGCGACGAAACGATCGTGATTCCCGGGATGGCTTCCGTGGTCACCGAACTGGTGAAGTCGTCGACGGGCGGTGGCGGAGTGTCGGGCACGGCGCCGACAACGGCATTGCCGCCACTGTCGTCGGCGTCCGCATCTGGCGAGGCTCGCGTCGGGGGGCTGCCACCCCCATTGCCGCCGCAGCTGCCGCTATCGCCGAATGCCGACGGCTCGCCGGTCGGTGCGGTCGACGCCGCCGCCGAGCGACGTGCGCCGTCCGCGGGCTCTCTCATCGTGAAGGCGTACCCGGCGGGCAACAGTCTGCTCGTGCGCGGCACCGCGGAGCAGGTCGAGCGAGTCGAGCGGTTGGTCTCGCGGCTCGACCGGCCGCGCCGCCATATCGAACTCTCGCTATGGATCATCGACGTACGCAAGGAGGCACTCGATTCGCTGGGCGTCGACTGGTCCGGCGGCGTGAACATCGGCTCGGGCATGGGGCTCGTGCTCAATGCCACGACGCCGCTCAGCACGCTCGACGGGATGCGTTTTCTCGCCAGAATCCAGGCGATGGCGTCGAACGGACAGGCAACCGTCGTGTCGCGTCCGGTGATCCTCACGCAGGAAAACATTCCGGCCGTATTCGATGGCAGCCAGACCTTCTACGTGCCGCTCGAAGGCGAGCGCACCACGGATCTGCGCAGCGTGACCTACGGCACCATGATCAGCGTGTGGCCACGCTTTGCCGGTCAGGGCGAGATCGAAATGACGCTCAATATCGAGGACGGCACCAGCACCCCGCACCGCGAGGGCGACGGCGAGAGCAAGTACACCGTGCTGCCGACCGTATCGCGCACGCGCATCAGCACCATCGCGCGCGTGCCGCAGGGCAAGAGTCTGCTCATCGGCGGGTACACGCGCGACAGCGGCGACACGGTCGAGAAGAAGGTGCCGTTGCTCGGCGACATTCCGTTGCTCGGGCGCGCGTTTCGCTACACGAGCCAGGCGCGAAACAACGATGTGCGCGTATTCCTGATCCAGCCGCGCGAGATTGCCGGCCCCATGGAGCGCGACGCAAGCGACATCGTGGCCGACACGATGACGACACTGCCCGGCACCTCGAGCGGCGTTGGGCGAGACGTGCGCGAGGCGACCGGACTCCTGCCGCCGCAGCCGCCGTCGAACGCCGTGCCGGTCTCCCCCGTCGTGCCGCCCGTGGCGCGCGACGATCCCTCCACTCACGACACGGGAGTCGACCGTGACAAGTCTTGATGCCATTCGGCACTCGCCATCGTTTTCCGAAGCGCCGACCAAATCGCAGGGCGGCAGGTTCCGCGCGGCCAAAGCGGCCGAAGATGACGACGGGCCGTTGCGCCTGCTTGCGGGCGGGCCCGTCTCGGACATCATTCGAGCGGCCTGCTCGGCGGATGAGGGCACTGCTGCCGGGGCCCAGTTCGGCGCGCGTTCCTCGTTGCGGCGCCACGAAGGCCAGCCGGTCGACGACAGCTACGCGTACCTGCTCGATGAGGACGCCCCGCAGAAGATTCGCGCGATTCTCGCGACGACGTGGGTGTCGCCCGAGGCGCTGACACGTCTGCTCTACGACGCGTTTGCCGACATCAGCGACCGCTGGCTCGCGCTTCAGGTGCTTGCGTCCGAACGCGACACGCTCGATGCGAATCGGCAGGCGGCGCTCGACGTGGTGCTTGCCCAGGCGCAGGATGTCCCGGCCGATGCGGTTCGCGAGCGCAAGGCGGGGATTCACTGCGCCATCAAGGCGCGGCTGACGAGCGTCGAGATGCGGCTCGAATACACGCCGGCCATGTTGCGTGCGACCTATCGCAACTTCCTGAGCAGTAACGCGCCCGATATCGAGGTCTACCAGAGCTGGATCGCGGGCTTCGGCCACGAGCGTCGGGCGACGGTCCTCCAGTTCGTGGAGGGCGCGCTTGTCGACGACATGCAGTCCGCCGACCCGAGCTGCACGCCGACCGAATTTCTGACGCCGCTCGAGCGCCTGGGTATCTTGCGGCGTCTGCGGTCCTGCGAGCGAACGTTCGTCGCGCAGGTGAGCCAGAGCCCCCATGCCGCGCCGTTCAACTCGCGCGAGGAAGACTGGCTGCATTTTTTGCTCGCGGTTCTGACCGATCCGGCGACGCTCGACGAATCCATGCGGGCAGTGACCGGCAAGGCCGGACTGTTGCAGGACAACGGCGCGCATGGCCGACTGATCGGCCTGCTCCATCGGGCGTGCGGCGAGTTGCCGGGTGAGCCGTTGCAAACGCCGCAGGCGCGCAATGCGCTGCTCGACGGCCTGCGCCTGTTGGCGGGATCGGCTTACCGTGACGAGCGCAGCGACGGTGCGTTCGATCCGGTGTCGCGTCATCGTCGGAGCGCCTGAGATGCCGGCGGCGTTGCTCAATGACATTCGCGGGCGTCCCGAGATCGTCATCCTGATTCTGATGTCATGCGTGATCGCGATGCTCGTGATTCCGCTGCCGACTTATCTGGTCGACTTCCTCATCGGGATCAACATCGCACTTTCGGTCCTGCTATTCCTCGGCGCGTTTCACATCGAGAAGATACTCAACTTCTCGTCGTTTCCGTCGATGCTGCTCATCACCACGCTGTTTCGACTGGCACTGTCGATCAGCACCACGCGGCTGATCCTCATCGACGCGGATGCCGGCAAGATCATCGACTCGTTCGGCCAGTTCGTCATCGGCGACAGCCTGGCGGTCGGGTTCGTGGTGTTCGCGATCGTCACGATCGTGCAGTTCATCGTGATCGCCAAGGGCTCGGAGCGCGTGGCCGAAGTCGCGGCGCGCTTCTCGCTCGACGGCATGCCGGGAAAGCAGATGAGCATCGACGCCGACGTGAAGGCCGGCACGCTCGACAACGATGGCGCGCGTGAGCGCCGCAGCGTGCTCGAGCGAGAGAGTCAGCTTTACGGTTCGTTCGATGGCGCGATGAAGTTCGTCAAGGGCGACGCGATTGCGGGCATCGTCATCATCTTCGTCAATCTGGTCGGCGGCATCATCGTTGGCATGACGCAACGCGGCATGGAGCTGAGCGGCGCGCTCGCCACTTATACGTCGCTGACCATCGGCGACGGACTGGTGGCACAAATTCCCGCGCTGCTGATCTCGGTGGCGGCGGGCTTCGTCGTCACACGCGTGAACGGCGAGGCCAACAACATGGGCCGTACCATCATCAGCCAGTTGATGGGCAACCGCTTCGTGCTCGGCGCGACCGCGCTGCTCACGCTGATCATCGGCACTCTGCCGGGGTTTCCGCTGACGACGTTCGCGCTGCTCGCCGGCCTGCTGGCGCTGGCGTGCTACTTCGCGAAGCCGGAGGCGCTCGCCAAGGGCAAGCGCGCCAGGGCGGCCGACAGTTCCGGCACGACAGCCGGGCGGGCGGACGCCAGCCGGGGCGCGGCGCCGGGGACCCAAGCGCACAGCGCGCTCATGTCCATCGACGATCTCGACAGCGTGGCGCCTTCGACGGCGCCACTGGCAGTGGTGCTGCCCGAGGCGCAACTGAGTGCCTTCGAGAGCGCGGCATTCCCGCAGCGTGTGCGCAGCCAGTTCTTCAACGATTTCGGCGTGCACCTGCCGGAGATTCTGTTGCAGGGGTCGGCTGCGCTCGAAGGCACGCGCGCGTCGGTCTATATCAACGAGGTGCGTGCCGACGAGTTCGTCGTGTTCTACGACCGGGTGCGCGTCGACGCCTTCACCGGCGAGATCGCTGCCCTGGATCTCGACCCGCTTTTCTCCGGCGCGGAGCGTGGACGCTGCGCCTGGGTCACGCCCGAACAGGGGGAAACGCTGCGGGCCATGCACCACGTCGTGCACACGCCGGCGGACGAGCTCTACCAATGTCTGGCCGTGCTGTTCACGCGCCACGTCAACGAATTCTTCGGCATTCAGGAAACGAAGAAACTGCTCGACCTGGTCGAGGGCCACTACCCCGATCTGGTCAAGGAAGTGCTGCGTCATGTGGCTTTGCAACGCGTGTCGGAAATCCTGCAGCGACTCGTGATGGAGCGCATCTCGGTGCGCAACATGAAACTTGTGATGGAGGTGCTGGCGATGTGGGCGCCGCGGGAAAAGGATGTGCTCAATCTCGTCGAGCACGTGCGTGGCGCGCTCGGGCGTTACATCTGCAACAAGTTTCTGCGCAACGGGGAACTGCGCGTGGTGATGCTCTCGGCGGACGTCGAGGAGAGCGTGCGCCGATCGATTCGCCAGACCGCGGGTGGCGCGTTCGTGAACATGGATCCGAAGGATGCGGAAGCGCTGCTCGACCGCGTGGCGCTCGCACTCGATGCTTCCGGGCGCGCGCACAAGGAGGTCGTACTGCTTGCCTCCGTCGACGTGCGGCGCTTTGTCAAGAAGCTGGCCGAAACCCGCTTCCGGGATCTGGAAGTGCTGTCGTTCGGCGAACTGGTCGACGGCGTCTCCGTTAACGTCATCAGCACGATATGAGCGTACGACCGTGAGATCGAATGTCTCCATGAACGCCATCGGGAAACCTGCCGGTACGCGCCCTGCCCGGATCCCGCTCGTCAAGCGCCTGTCGCTCGTCTCGCGGATTGCCGGGCACACGGCGGAAGCCCGTCTGCCGGGCGTGAGTATCGGCGAGATCTGCGAGATCCGCCATACGTGGCGCGAGGCGCAGGTGGTCGGGCAGGCGCAGGTCATCGCCGTGCACGACGATCGCGCCATCCTCAGCCTGTTCGCGGCCACGCAGGGGCTGTCGTGCGACTCCGCGCTGGTGCCGACCGGACGCCAGGCCACGTGCTGCCCGCATGAGGCCTGGCGCGGCGCCGTGCTCGATGCCGGGGGCCGTATCGTCGACCGGATCGACGGCGCCGATCTTACCGAACGACGCATCGGTCGCGGGTGCGAAGCGCCGCGCGCGGGTGTCGCCGAGCGCGCTCTGCTGGCCCCGGCGCTGTCCTACGATGCGCGGGTGGGGGTGGACGTCGCGCTACGCACCGGCCTGCGCGCCATCGACGCGTTGCTGCCGTGCGGCGTTGGCCAGCGCGTGGGCATCTTCGCGCCGGCGGGCTGCGGCAAGACATCGTTCATGAATGCACTGATGTCGGGGGTGGATGTCGACACGACGGTGGTGGCGCTGATCGGCGAGCGCGGCCGCGAAGTGGTGGAAATCGTCGACGCATTGCGGACATCGCCGGGCGCCGAGCGTTGCGTGGTGATTTTCGCCACGTCCGACGCACCGGCGGTCACGCGTCGCAATGCGGCGCTGCTGGCCACGACCGTGGCCGAATTCTTCCGGGATCAGGGGCACCGTGTCGCCTTGTTCGTCGACTCCCTTACGCGCTATGTGCGCGCCTGTCGCGACCTCGCGCTGGCCACGGGAGAAATGCCGATGCGCGCCGGCGTGCCGGCGTCGGTCTACTCGAGCCTGCCGCAGTTGCTGGAGCGCGCGGGCGCCGCGACGTGCGGCAGCATCACGGCCTTCTACACGGTGCTGGTCGAAGACGAGGACACGACAGATCCGATAGCCGAGGAGATTCGCTCGATCGTCGACGGACATATCCATCTGAGCGCGCAGCTGGCCAATCGCAATCACTACCCGGCCATCGACGTGCTGCGCAGCGTGAGCCGTGTGGCCACGCGCGTGGCGTCGCCCGAGCATCTGAGGCTCGCGGGGGCGATGCGTACCTGTCTGGCCCGCCTGGAAGCCCTGCAAACGCTCGTCGACCTGGGCGAGTACCGCCCGGGAGCGAACGTTCAGGACGATCGGGCGATGGACGCAAAGCCGCAGATCGAAGCCTTTCTGCGGCAGAGCAACGGGCAGTGGACACCGATCGACGACACCCTGGAGCGGCTGCGTGAAATCGTGGGCTGACGCGCGGCGCATGGGGCGCGGCGCTTTGCAGATGAAGCAGTTGCAGGAGCGGGATCTGCAAGACATTGCCGCGCGCGACGCCAAGCTGTCGGCCAGGTACGACGCACTTGCCGCGCAGCGCGACGCCGTGGCGGCGCTGATCGAATCGTCCCGACTCTCGCATGTCGAGGCCGAGTTGACCGAGCTGCGCGGCGAGATGCGCGCCGTGGCGCTGCTGCGGGGGCAGGTGCGTGAGCTGGAAGTGCGGCTGACCGCGCTCGACGAGTCGCGTGAGCAACTGGCCACGGATCGCGAACTCGCGGAGATGGAGTGGCGCCGCTGGTGGCGCAAGGAAACGAAGTATTCACGCATGGCGGAATCGATGCGCCGAGACGCGCGCAAGCGAGCCGAGCGGGTCGAAGCCGGAGAACTGGAGGATCGCCAATCATGGAAAGCTTGGGACTGAAAGGCCCTGTCGGGGCGGCGGGGGCGGCGTCGGCGGCGGAATCCGTCGAGGGGGCGGGGAGGGACCGCTCCGTGGCCGATCGTTTCGAGGACGCGCTACGCAAGCGCGAGGCGGCCAAACGCAAGCCGGACCCGCAGCCAAGCGGTGTCCCGACGTGGCTCCCGTGGCTCGTGGCGTACGAGCCGAATCTGTCGCTCGACGCCGATGCGCGGCGCGCGGCACTCGCTGCCGACGTCGCCGGGCGCGCTCACTTGGCAGGGTTGCACGACGCCGGGGAGGCGGCGCCACCCCTCGAGCGCGCGGAACGGACGGAACGCATCGACGCGCCGGGCGATGCCGCGGACCGCAGCCGGACAAAGCCCTCGCCGGACGATGCCGCCGCATCGCGCAAAGACGGCGGCGCGGATGTGTCGGACGCTCGCGAATCTAGGCGCCTGCAGACGGTCGCGGCCCAGGACGGGGGAGCGAGTGGACGGCATCACGCGACGGTCGGTGCGGCAGTGCCCGTGGGGGCGATCGCAGGTCATGCCGACGGGCCTGTGTCGATGTCCGGCCGTGGCGGGCGCGACATCGGCGAGCGCCGCAAAGGCGAGTCCGGCCCTGCCGGCGTGGCCGCCCTCGGCGCGTTTCCGGCGCCGGTGTTGCCCTGGCAGGGGTTGCCGCCGCGTGCACCGGCTCCCTTGCGAAGTCCCTTCGTGCGCACGGGATCGAACGTTCGGCATGAGATGTCGCCTCGCACCGGTGCCGCGCGCGGCACCGGCATGCGCTATGCGTTCCAGCAATGGGGCGACGGACATTTCGTGCAGATCAGGGCGGCCGAGATCGACGGGCAACCGGGTTTCGTGCTCGGGGCCTCCGACGCGACGGTGCAGCGCCGTTTGTCCGCGATGTGGTCGGGAGCGTCGTCGGATCCGAGTTCTCGTGTCGCCGCAGGCGGGATCGCGGTGCACGCCATCGAACCGGTCGGCGCCGATCCGCAATCGGAGGGCGAGGGCGGCGAGGGCGGAGAGTGCGGTGAAGGCGGTGAGGACAGCCCATGCTGAGGCTGCGCCGTGTCGACGAAGCCGCGGCGCGCCTGACGGCCGCCGCCGATGCGTGGCGCGCGCGTGGGTGGGCGGCGACGCTGGAACATCTGCCCCGCATGGGCACCTGGATTCAGGTGCAGGACACATTGCATACGTGGCAGGGATGGGTCGAGCCCGGCATGTGGCTCGAAGGCGTGTCGCATGAGCTGGCGTCGCTGTCCTGCAGTGCGGATTCGGAACGACTGGCCGCGCGTCTGTTTGCGGTGAGTTCGAGGCCGTTGCATCTGCCGATGCCGGAACTGCGCTACGACATGCTCGACGTTGCTTCGCCGATCGAGGGCGCTGCCTTGCCCGAGGGGCGACTGCTCAAGGTGCGCGCGGCGGAGTGTCCGGTGTGGCTCACGCGCGTGCCGGCCGTCGAAACGACGCAGTGGCTCGACGCTGGCGAAGTGAGTGTTTTCCTGGATATGGAGATCGGGCGCAGCCGGACCTCCGCCGCGATGTTGCGCTCGACCGGGCGCGGTGACGTGCTGCTCATCCGCCACACGCGGCGGCGAGTCAGTTGCCGCGGGCTGACCATCGGCAGTTTTGTACACGAGGAGGGAAGGGTGATGCTGGATTTTGACGAGCAGGCCGCGCCGGACGCGGGCGACGACCTGGGCGGTTTCGACGCGCGGACACCGATGCCGGCACCGACGCCGCTCGAACACTTGCCGGTCGAACTGGTGTTCGTGCTGCAGCGCGAGCGCATGACGTTCGCCGAACTGCAACAGGTCGGCCGAACGCGCATGCTCGCATTGCCGCCGGGGGCGGAGCAGCGCGTGGAGGTGCGCGTGAACGACACGCTGCTGGCCAGGGGCGAGCTCGTGCAACTCGACGGGCGGCTGGGCGTGGAAATTGGTCAATGGTTCGCGGGGAATGCGCATGTGGAGTGATGTGCCGTCCATCGGCATACTGAGCCTTTTCACGCTGCTGCCGTTTCTCGTGGCGTCGGGCACTTGCTTCGTCAAGTTCTCGATTGTCTTCGTGATGGTGCGCAACGCGCTCGGCCTGCAACAGGTGCCGAGCAACATGACGCTCAACGGCGTCGCCCTGCTCATCTCGCTGTTCGTGATGCTGCCGGTGGCCTCCGCCGTGATGGACGCCTATCAGGCCAACCCGGTGAATTTCGGCGACCCGAACTCGGTGCGCCGCTTTCTCGATGAGGGCCTGTCGCCGTACCGCGACTATCTGGTGAAGTATGCCGATCCGCAGCTCACGCAATTCTTTGCGCGCGAGGAAGTCGGGCGCGATGCAGGCGACATCAGCGCCGGCGCCGCTTCGCCGTCGATCTTCGCGCTGTTGCCTGCCTACGCGCTCACGGAAATCAAGAACGCATTCACCATCGGCTTCTATCTCTATCTGCCGTTCGTGGTGGTCGATCTCGTGGTGTCGAGCGTGCTGCTCTCGCTGGGCATGATGATGATGAGCCCGGTCACCATATCGGTTCCCATCAAGCTCATTCTTTTCGTGGCGATGGACGGCTGGTCGCTGCTCTCGCAGGGGCTGGTCCGCCAGTACCTGCCTTAGGGAGCGCCGCACATGGATAACCTGGTGTTTGCGGGCAATCGTGCGCTATACCTCGTGCTGATCCTCTCGGCCGCACCCGTGGCGGTGGCCACGCTCGTCGGCGTGATCGTCGGCCTGCTGCAAACGGTCACCCAGGTGCAGGAGCAGACCTTGCCGTTCGGACTCAAGCTGCTCGCCGTGTCGGTAAGTCTGTTCGTGCTGGCCGACTGGTACGGCGAGACGTTGGTGAGTTTCGGCGCCATGGTCATGCGACTGGCCATGACGGGGAAGTCCTGAGATGGACGCAAGCCTGGCCCTTGCCCATCATGACGGCATACTCGCCGCGGCCATCGCCTATGCGCGCGTGGCGCCCACGATATTCCTGCTGCCGATCCTGAACGGCAACGTGCTCTCGGGCGTCGTGCGCATTACGGTGTCGATGTGGATGGCCGTGGGCGTATGGCCGTATCCCTATGGTGCGCCTCTCGCATTGACCGGGCCCGTCTGGGTACTGCTGGTTCGCGAGGCGGGCATCGGCTTGTTGCTCGCGGTGGCGCTGGCGTTCCCCTTCTGGGTGTTTCACGCGCTGGGCGCGTATATCGACAACCAGCGCGGGGCCACGCTCAGCAGCGTGATCGATCCGGCCAATGGCGTCGATACGTCGGAATTCGCCGGATTCTGCCAATGGTTCGGTGCGGTGATCTATCTGCACCTGGGGGGCATGTCCTGGCTGCTCGAGGTGCTCGCGCGCAGCTATCGCGTGTGCGAGCCGTTCGGCGGCTGCGTGTTGTCGGCCGCTCGCGTGTACGAACTGCTCGACGGACTCGTCGGGCATGCCATCGCACTCTCGGCGCCCGTGGTCGCGGCGTTGTTCCTCTCGGAGATGGTGCTCGGACTGCTCTCGCGCTTCGCGCCGCAGGTCAACGCCTTCGCCCTGTCGCTCACGATCAAGAGCGCGATCGCCTTCGCCATCGTGCTCATCTACTTCTCGGCGACCCTGCCCGACGCGCTGGTCGCGCGTGTCATGCGTCCCGGCGACGTGGTGCGATGGCTATCGCCGACTTCGCCGGCGCAGCCTGCCGGCATGGAGCGCTAGCATGGGCGAGAAGACCGAGAAGCCAACACCGAAACGTCTGCAGGAAGCGGCGAAGAAAGGGCAGTCGTTCAAGAGCAAGGAACTGACGATGGTGATCCTCGTCTTCGTCGGCCTGCTCTTTACGCTCTCGACGGACCCGTTGCTCTGGCTGATGCAGGAGTACCGCCAGGTCCTCGCCGACGGCCGGTTCGCGGACGCGCAAGCCTACTCGGTACGGCTGTTTCGCCACGGACTCGAGATGATCCTGCCTGTGCTGGTCGTGTGCGCCACCGCCGCCGTGCTCCCGACGCTGCTGCAGACCGGGTTCATCTGGGCGACACAAGCGCTCAAGCTCAATTTCGGGGCCGTCAATCCAATCCAGGGCGCCAGGCGCATCTTCAGCATGCGAACCCTGAAGGACGCCGTCAAGGCCGTGCTTTACCTGCTGAGTTTCGCCGGCATCGCGATCGCGCTCTGGTCAGACGCCAAGGGGCTGCTGTTCGCGCAGTTGCACATGAGTGCGGCGGGCGTGGGGGCCACGTGGGTCGCGTTGTCCGTGAAGCTCGTCTGGATCTCGCTGATGTGTGTGGTTCCCATCGCGGTGCTCGACGCGATGGTCGAGTACTGGCTGTTCATGCGCGATCAGCGCATGGAGCTGCACGAGGTCAAGCGCGAGCGCAAGGACTCGGACGGCAATCCCGAGATCAAGCAGCGCCGGCGCGCGCTGCATACCGAGCTGCTCTCGGAGGCCGTGCGCTCCGACGTTCGCGACTCGCGTCTCATCGTCGCCAACCCGACGCACATCGCCGTGGGCATCTACTTTCGTCCCGACGTGATTTCGCTGCCGTTCATCTCGGTGATGGAGACGAACCAGCGCGCACTCGCGGTACGGCGCTACGCCGAGTCGCAGGGCATTCCGGTGGTGCAGGACGTGGCGCTCGCACGCCGCCTGTACCAGACGCATCACCGTTACACGTTCGTGTCGATCGAGGAGGTCGACGCGATCATGCGACTGCTGCTTTGGCTCGAAGACGTGGAGCGGGCCGGCATGCAGGAAGCGTGGGTGAACTCGGAGCCGACGGGGACCTCGCTCGGGGCACCGCAGGCGCACGACGAGGGCGCCGACGGACATCGCGACGTGGACGACGTCCGTGAGGCCGCGCGGCACGGTCCGGGCCCCCTCTTGGAATCGCAGGACGAAGTCGCGGAATCGAAAGCAATTGAACCGCCGCGATAGAACGCTTTTTGGAAGTCGTGCAGATGGCGGATTGTTTTAATGAAGCCATCGGGATGCCGGCAATTGCTATGCGCGGCAGTGGCGGCAGTGGCGGCAGTGGCGGCAGTGGCGGCAGTGCAGTGACCCACATTTACGTAATCCCGGGAGGACTGATGGTACGGCAGGACAGACGTCAATTCATCCGCATGCTTGATACCAGCATGCCTGCGGACACCATCGAGTCAGCATCGACGCCAACGGCGTCGGAATGTCTGCGCACGCTGGCCCGACAGGCCTTTATCCGGATGGTGCATACCGCGCGCGATGGGCGCGGCCGTGTCGACCTGCCGTCGGAGCGTGACCTGTTTCCCCGCAGCGTGGTGCGGCTCGAGGCGACGACGATCCGTCGCCGCGCCGAACGTGTCGCGTTGCGCGACGCCGCCCGCAGCGCGCTGGAGCGAAATGCGCAAGCGAGAGAGGCATTCGCACGAAGCCAGTTGCGCGCCATTCAGACGGACACGATGCTGGCCGAGGTTCAAACGGTACTCGACATTTTGTCGCCCGGCGATCCGCAGTATGCCCGGGCCGACAGGCAGCGCCATTCGGCCATCGAGGAAGCGCGCGGCGCGGCGGCGCTGGCCGACGCCCGCTATCGGGCGGTGCGCGACAGCGGGGTCGAGTCGTGGGTGCGCTGCCTGTCGCGCATGCCCGACGCGCCGCCCACGCCTCTGGTCGCGCGCCACGGCGACGGGGTCCCGGGCAAGGGGCCTGGCCGACGCCGCTTCAGCATTTCCCATCCCCCATTGATGTCTGCCAACAGGCTGGCAGGTCGAAGACTGACCCGATATCGGGTATCGGAAGGAGGTAGAACGATGACACACGCGGCAACGCAGTTGGAAACGGAAGACAGTCGCGTTACGAGCGCGATCTGGGAGGCTGTCCTGGCTGGCGCGAGCCTGAAGGATATTCATGGCATTCCGAATGAAACCATGGATGGCCTGTATGCGCACGCCTACGACTTCTACAGCAATGGCCAACTGGCACAGGCGGAAGCGTTCTTTCGCTTTCTTTGCATCTACGATTTTTACAACCCGGAGTACATCGTGGGTCTGGCGGCCGTGTGCCAGCTCAAAGAGGAGTACCAAAAGGCGATCGATCTGTACGCGATGGCGTTCGCCGTCGGCAAGAACGATTACCGTCCGGTCTTTTACGCCGGCCAGTGTCAGATGATGATGCGCAACATGGCGCTGGCCGGCGATTGCTTCGCGCTCGTGTGCGAGAGCAGCTGTGACGCCGACCTGAGGACAAAGGCGAGGGCGTACCTGAACGCGCTGGAGGCGGCGCACGCCGCCCGGCCGGCCGCGGACGATCCGAAGGTGCGCGATCTTGCGACGGCGCCCGAGGGGGCCGGTGTGGCCAGCGACAAGGAGGCGGCGTGACGATCACTTTTTCCCCAGGCCTGCCGCCGGCCTTCCCGACGTTCGACAACGAACTGGACGAGACCGACCGGTCCGACAAGCCGAATCCCGGCGCATCGGACCGTCCCGCATCCCTGCGCAGGCTGGCGTTGGAGGGTATCGCGCGCACGGATGCGAACGACCGGAATCTGTCACTGAACGCCGACACCCCGGAACTCGAGCCACCGCCGAATTCGACGCGTGCCAACCTGACGCTGTTGCTTGGTCGAATGCGCGAAATCATGGGGTCGTCATCGCTGTCCGAGTTGCAGAACCGGCTCGCGCAATGGGAAGCGCAGTCTGGCGCCCAGCAGGCGGAGGCCGATGCGCGCAATGAAGCGTTCAAGGAAGCGCTGGCCGAAGCCCGGAAGGCACTGGAGGCCCTTGAGGCGGCCATGGACGCGTTGGCGCAGGCGCAGGATGCGCTCGATCGTGCGAAGGCGCGTCTGGCGGATGCCAAGGCGCGGCTCGACGGACTCACGCCGGGAACACCCGAGCACGATGCGGCACTTGCGGAGTACGACGGCGCGAAGTCGGACCTGGACGATGCCACGAGTCGTTACCAGAACGCGAAGTCGGCCGCCGATGCGGCTTACGACGTGGCGAAGGACGCGATGAAGCGCAGTGACGACGCTTTCGAGACCTTGCGCAACGACGGCGACCGCCAACCGGGCGACACGGACAAGCAATATCTCGATGACCTGGATGAATTGTTCCGTCTCATGGGCCAGTTCGCCAAGCTCATGGGCGACAGCGCCGTCAAGGGCATCGAGGAGGACATGAAGTTCTTCGACGCCCTTCGCAAGACGCGCGAGAACGACATGCAACGTCAGAACGAGGAGTACCAGAAGAAGGTCAAGAAGGCGGGCTTTCTCGGCAAGCTGTTCGGCGTGATCGGCAAGGTCGTGGGCGCGGTGCTCGCTGTCGTGGGCGTGCTGGGCGCGGTTTTCACCGGGGGCGCCAGCATGGCCATGACCGTCGTCGGTGTGGCTTTGCTGGCCGACTCGGTGATCGGCGCCGCCACCGGCTTTTCGGTCGTCGGCGAAGCCCTCAAGCCGCTCATGAAACACGTCGTCCAGCCGCTGGCGTCGCTCATCGGCGACGGCATTTCGGGGCTGCTGGAGAAGGCGGGCGTGCCCAAGGATACGGCCGAGATGATCGGCGGCATCGCGGGCGCGGTCGTGGCGGCTGTCGTGGTCGTGGCACTGGTCGCGGTCGCTGTCGTCGTCGGCGGCGGTTCGGCGGCCGCCAGGCTCGGAAAGATGCTGGGCGATCTCGCCGGCGACTTGCTCAGGAAGATCGTGCCGGATCTGGTGCGCGAGGCGCTGAAGTCGGGCGTCTCGGCGGTCACGAACCAGCTCGCGGCGCTCGCCGCGAAGATGGGACTCAAGGAAGGCAACGCGAGAATGTTCGCCAACATGCTGGAGAGCATCGTCAAAGTCGGCGAGCTGGGGCTCGGCGCGACGCAGACCGGTGGGCAGACCGCGATCGGCATTCTCGACAAGGAAGCCGCCGACATTCGCGCGGACCTCACGGTGTCCCAGGAGTTGCTGGAGAACGTCAAGGAGTCCGTCAAGCAGGCGGCCGACCGGTTTGCGGGCACCGAAGGTGTCATCACCCGTCTGGTGTCCCAGATGTCGGACGCGGCGAAGGCGAAGTACGACGCGCAGCGCTTCGTGCTCAATCACGTGCGCGCATGAATCCGAGGAGGACATCATGAATATTTTGGAAACCGGTCGCCCTTACGTTCCGAACTGGCTCGATCCGGTGCCGTTGCCCGGGAGCGAGTCGCCGGGACCCCTGACGCCCGGCCCCCTGAAGCTCGACGCCTTCCGTCCCGAAGGGCAGACGACCGATCCGCGCCGCCCGTCGTTGAAGATGCCGCCACCCGACGCGGATCGGGAAAGCGCGGTCGATCTGCTGAACCAACTCAACGATGCGGATGCCGTCGACAGGCCGGGTGGCAAGCGAATGGAGGTCGGAGACGGGCAGGGCGGCGACGGCGGCGAAGGCGATGGCTCCGATGACATTGGCGGCATCGTTTCGAATGCCGCCGTGCTGCTTGGGGAAATCTTCGCCTTTTATCAGAAGACGTTCGACAACTCGATCCAGCTGCGCAATACGATGAGCCGCATGAACGCGCAGGCGGTCCTGGCGTCGGCCGATGCGATCCGGCAGCAGGGCCTGTCCAATATGGTGGGCAACATCACGGGTGCGTCGCTGCAACTGAGCATGGCCGGTGCCGGCGCGTTCAAGAGCATGCAGGGGCTGTCCGGCGAGCGCAATGCGATGAAAGCGCGCGCCACGACACCGGACAGTCCCGCGCCGCAGACGATGAACCCGGCAACGCGGGGGGGGGCGCCGCCGGTCGAAGCGCCATCGACGACGCAGCCACCGCCCGACCGACCCGATGTGCCCACCCCGTCGCCAGATCTCTCGCCAGCGCCTGACGTTACGCCCGCGCCGACGAATTCGCTTGCCGACGAGATGGACAACATCGCGAAGGTGGCGCAGGCCAAGGGCACTGCGCTGACAATGCTGTCCCGCCCAGTCGGCGATATCGCGACGGCTGGCGGCAGCTTTGCCGAACGCCTGGCGATGCAGGAGCAGAAGCTCAACGACGGGGCGTCGACCGTGAACAAGAATTCCGCCGACAGCATGCAGGAGGTGGCGAACCGCGATAACGCGCTGCTCGCCGAGATGCTAAGGGCGATCGACAGTGTCGCGCAGTCCAGGGCCGGCGCCATGTCGAACATCGCAGGCAACATTCGCGCCTGACGCATCCAACGCACCGGCGACACCGAACGCCCCAGACCACAAGGGAATGCACAATGAACCCAATTTCCGACGGGCTTCTCCCGCCGCCCTCGCTGTTCGACGACCCGCGACTTCAACCGCTCAAGCGGCTCCAGGAGTCCGAGGTGGACGGCGTCGATGACCGGCGCCCACCGGTCGACGATGCGACGCGCGACGACGCGGGGGCGCACAACGCGCTGATGGAGGGCCTCGTGACGAGCACGACGCAGTTACTTGCTCGACTGAAGGCAATGAACGACGCGCTGGTCAAGCCGTACGGGCCCGCCGAGCTCGACGATTCGCGCGACGACGTGCGCGTGGCCGCACAGGATCTCGAGGCGCGCCTTCGGGGACTGTCGTCGGCCAACGTGCCGATTGCGCCCGATGCCCGCGACGCCCTTCTGGACGCGATACCCGGGCTCCGCCCGCGCAACCTGCCTCCCGGCGCGACGGACAGGCCCCCCGGCGTGACGAATGTGCCGCCGCCGGCGACGCCTCCGTCCGACCCACCGAAAGCCGATACCGAGCCGCCGCCCATGCCGGGCATCACGAACACACCGCCGGAGGACGAGGAAGACCCTTACAGCGACTCCAAGCTGTGGGAGGATATCGCCGAGCTGATCGGCGATATCAAGGAAAACTATCTGGATGCGTATTCAGAGGCCGTCGCCAAGTACCTGGCGTTCAACAAGGCGCTCAGCGATCTGATCTCGAAGCTGTCCAGCTGGATCACAACCAGTTCGGATGGCAAGGAAGTGACACTCAACATCGGCGAGCTGAGAAAGGCGCTCAATGACATCCTGGCCGAGTTCAAGCCGCCGAACAAGAATTCCGTGCTGTATCCAAAGCAGGACAAGGATGGAGAGGAAATTGAAGGCGGCAGCAAGGAGGATGCGGAGAAATGGGCGCGTGATTTCGGGTTGCCCGAGTCGAGCGTGCAGGAACAGCCGGAGGGCAGCGGGAAGTGGGTGGTCGTCATCGATACGTCGCCGATCGATCGAGTGCTCGACAGCATTCCCAAGGATGGCGACGAGAAGAAGATGAACCCGTTCGAGCTCGATATCTGGCGCTCGGGATTCACGTCGCAGGAAAACCAGGTGAAGACCATGATGCAGCAATTGATGCAGCGCTACACCACCGCGAACTCGACCTACGACAATCTGGTGAAGGTACTCAGTTCCACCATCGCTTCGACGTTGGAAGTGGCAAAGGGGTTTTTCCGGTAATGCAGCAGATGGGTACTCTCAGCCATTCGGTGAGCGGACACGGCACGTTGCGCCTGCCGTTGTCCGTGGATCCGGAGGCGGGCTTTCGGGCGGGGCCGCTGCGCAATTTGCCGTCGCAGGCCTACTTTTCCCGATTGCTTCGCACCGGCGACGCGCAGTCGCTCGGCGTGGCGTTGATGATGGTCGTGCGCGACGCGTTCGACCCGTCGCCGCTCTCGGACATCGCCTTGCGGCGGCAGTGCATCGCCATGCGCGACGCCGTGCTGCCGCGCGACGCCATGCGCCAGCGCGAGATCCTCGATCGGTTCGCGCGAGGCGAGGCGAAGCATCTGGGCGATGCGCTGGGCCACATGATGACGCTGCTCGTCGTCCATCCGCAGCGGGATGCGCTGCGTGCCTTCGCGTTGCAGCTGTTTCAGCGCGATTCGCCCGCAGTGGTGCAGATTTGCCGCAATCCGCTCGTGGCGACGATGCTCGCCGGCATCGGGCTCTTTCCAAAGCCGAAGCCGCATCCGGCACCGACGCTGCAATAAGCGCCATCGACCCTGCGCTCACCGGGCCCTGTCGTCATCGGCAGGGCCTTTTGACGTTGTCAGAGCGAGAAAAGCGATTCGAGCCGAGGATCGTGGCGGTACAGGCGTTGCCACGGATACCAGTCCGAATGCATGCGACGCCACGCCTCGCGCGCAGTGGGCAGACCCTGGGTGCGCAGGATAAGGGGCAACAGTCCGGCGCGCACCTGTCTCGGGTCGATTTCCGCGAGCAGTTGCTCGGCGGCGCGTCGCGCGTCATTGCCACCGCGCGCGAGCTCGACGTAATGGCGATTGACGCGCAGCAGGCCCGTATCGTCACCGGTTTCGCGAACCGCCCGCACGAGCGACTCAGCCTCGCTGTGGCGACACTGATGCGACAGCATGGTCGCCATGGCGCTGATCAGCACCGGGTGATGCTGCCCGAGGCGTAGCAGGTTCTCCCTCGCGAACGCAATGGCGTCGTCGGTGCGCCGGTCGAAGAACAACGCCCACGTCTTCAGGATCGTGGCGGCGATGAGACTGGGGTCGTGCTCCAGCGCGATGTCGAGCGCCATTTCCGCAGCCTTGGCTTCACCCTTGAGAATGCAGTGCCAGGCGTGGTGATAGCGCACGTACGGATTGGAGGGCGCCGACCATAGCGCACGATCGAACAGAATGTTTGCCACGCTCGACTCGAATTTCATGCTGTGCAGAATGGCTAGCAGACTGATCGCGTGCGGATCTCGCGGCGCAAGGGCCAGCGCGGCCTCCACTGCCGCACGAGCGCCGTGCAGCGCAGCCTTCTGATCGAAAAGGCCGAGATGCGCGAGTGCGAGGTAACACTCGGCCTGACCGCAATACGGCGCCGTGCGCGAGGCGCCTTCGCCCACGCATTGGTGGAACAGCTGCAACGACTGTCGTAGGCTCGACGGGGTGTGCTGCTGGAGCTTGAAGCGCGCGTGCAGAAAGGTGGTGGCGCAATCGAAGGTGTCGAACGAATGCGAGAGATGCACCGATGCGCCCAGACCGGGCAGATGCTTCGTGACGATGTCGGTGATGCGGATCTCGATCGGCAACGTGGCGCTCGTTCCCACTGCATTCCGAGCGCCGCTTGCACCGTTCGTGCTGCTGTTACCGTTGGAACCGCTAATGCCGTTGGTGCCGTTGGTACCGTTGGTGCCGTTAGTACCGACAGTACCGTTCGCGCCATGTGTGCCGCTCGTTCCACCGAAGTCGGTCAAGGCAAAGTCTTCGCTGAACTTCAGCTCATGGCCGTCAGAGCGAACCAGCTCGATGCGTAGTCGATCGGTGCCGATGGCATGCCCTGTCACGTAGAAGTCCGGTGTGAAGCGCTCGACGAATTCCGCGATGTCGTGACATTCGAGCACGGTCCGGGTGATCGATGCGGGCAGCACACGCAGTCCGTAGGCCGTGTATTCGAACAGGCGCGTCACGAGCCGGTCGTGCAGCATCAGCGTTTGCGCCATGGTCGGCAAGCGAAACGGCATGATGGCCAGTGTGCACAGCGCGGCCGCGCGGGTGGCGGCTGACACGATGGCCACCGATCGGCGAATCCGGTAACCGGTGCCGTAAACCGTCTCCACGATGCGATCCGATTTCTTCTCGCGCAGCACGCGCCGGATCGCGTAGATGCAGCGCGTGAGCGACTCCTCGCTGACATCCTGGTGTGGCCACACGAGGCTGAGCAACTTGTCCTTGGTGACGACTTCCCCAGCGGCTTCGAGCAGGGTTCGCAGCACCGCCACTTCCTTGGGTGGCAGGCTGATCTGACGGTCTGCCTGTTTGAGAACGCCGTTGGCGTCCAGCGAGAAATCATCGAACAGGTAGACCTTGCCGATGTGCGGTGAGCTGATCTGATTCACTTGCCGTCTCTCCTGCCGGTCAACCCTTGCTCGTTCCGCGCGCCTGCGACGGCTCGCGGTATGACCGGTGTCGTGCAGAGGACGTGTGACGTGTTTGCATTCGGATGCATCGACGCAGGGGGTACCAGAGAAATCATGTTCCTCAAAGCGTGGAGACTATGCGACGAACGATCGCCCGCGTGGGTGCACGCCCTGAAAAATGGGCCAAATCCCTTGAGGGGAGGGTAGACGGTACCCATGGAACTGTTCTACATGGGCGAAAGATGAAATGCATTGTCACAACAACACCGGGATGATGTTTGAAAGCAAGACGCGTTCCCGAATTCCGACTACCTATCAGAAATCATGGATGTCCCCGCTGGGTTCGGCAGGTCGATATCGTCGACCGAGCTTCGCAGACACATCGCGGCACACCCGGTGCGCGCGTCGATCGATGCGCCTCCCGCACTGCACGGCCATCTCTCGATGGTCACCTTGTGCGATGCGATGCGCGAGCGTTGGGAAGTCGACGTGACGCTGCACCGCGAAGCGATATTTTTCGAAGCGCTCGACCACGACATCTATGTCATCCGGCACAGCGACGGCACCCACATCGAGCGTCGCATGTCTGATGCCGACGATGACGCCGCCGCGCTCGCGCTCGGCATGAACCCCACGCTGTTTCGCCGACGGATGGCCTTCGGCGTGAGCGGACCGACCCTGGTCCTGCATCGCTATGTGACGCCGTGGGAAAGCCTCGATGGATGTCTGTCGGCGGTGCGCGATTTCGTCGTGGTGTCGGATCGGATCAAACGCGAGCTGGTGCCGGCATGAGCGCCGACATCGTCGCCTTGCTGCTTGCCTCGCTGCCCGACACCGTCGGGGAGTTCCTGCAGGCGCGCGCGTCGCAAGACGCCGACCCGTTCTGGTTGCTCGAATACTCCCGAGGCGATCTCACGCTGCTGGTTGCGCCATCGAAGGGCGCGCCGTTGCCCGAGGTGCGCTTCGGCGAACGTACGCCCGAGTGCGACTTCTGGTTGTGCGGGCCGACCGTCATGGGCGCGCGCTGCATGCATCTCATACACGGTAGCGGCGTGGGCGCCACGCGCGCGGCGATCGTCGCTTGCGTGGAAATGTTCCTGCGCGCCGTGATTTCACTGTGACGCCCGCATACGTGCCTCGTGACGAGGGCACGCGCGGGTGTCGAACATTCTGAGGAGAGTTCGTCCCATGGGTACTGTACCGATCCCCCAGCGCGTCGGCGTTCAGACGACGCGCGTGTCAGGCGACGCGTTGCCTGTCGTCATTTCACGCAACGAAGGCGACGCGCAGGTCGCGAGCGACCCACGGTTGCTGCCGGCGGCCAACGGCAGCGACGAGATACCCGCCGTTCGCCTGACGCGGGCGGCGCACCCGCCCCCCGTCTCACGTGCCGAGGCGCAGGCGGCGATGTCCTCGCTCTGGAACGTATATGTCCAGTGCCGCAAGACATTGGGGTTGGCCGATAGTGGCAGGAAGCACGACGATCTGAAGTCGCGGGTCGAGGCGTTCATGAAGGCGTCGGAGAACGCGGAAATGGATGCGGAGGAACTCCGTCGCGCCTGCGGTCTGTTTGGCACGATGCAGCGGGCGCTGACCCGCCACGCCGATGCCGCCCCGCGGTTTCCCCGGGTCTACGAAAGCGCGATGTATGTGAGCCGTGGATTGAAGTGGCAATTCAGGGCAAGCGCGCACGAGTCGATCAAGCGCAAGCTGGATCAGGCGCTTCACGACCGATTGGCGTCGATGAAGCCCGGATCGTCCGAGTCGATGAGCGCGTCGCTCGGATCGGGTGTGAACGTGATACCTGGCGTGGGCGTCAAGGCCGGTTATGGTTACGACGCGGACTTGTCGTTCACACCGACGGAATGGCTGGTCGACACGTCGGGCCATAGGGTCTCGATCGCCGCGGATACGCAACTGCTGGGGTTCATGAAGGCGGAGCTCAAGCTCTCGGGTACGGCATCGCGTTCGGAGATCTACGCGTCGCTGTCGGACTACGTGGCGAGTGCGAGCCACAAGACGAAGACATGGTTGCGGCAGGGACCCCTGACACTGATCGCCAAGATCCGCGACCTCTTCTCGCTGTCGTCGACCTATGAGCGCGACGTGGAGCGCGCCGATATCAGTCGCCACTTTCTCGACAAGCACATGCGCAATCTTTGCGGCAAGAGCTTCGACATCGTCGGGCGCGACGTGCAGCGCGGGCCCATCGAGCGGCACGACACACTCATTGGCGAGGTGAGCGGGGGCGCGTCGGCCGAGATCGGCGTGTCGGCCAACGTGAAGGTGGCTGCACGTAAGTACATCACGCTCAAGCACGCGGAGATGGACATTCTGTCGCTCGCGGAGTCCAAGCCTGACGAGGCGCGTCGGCTGTTGTCGAAGACCCGCCTCGTGTACGATGCGGCGTCGCTGATCCAGGCCGCCCATGCGCACGTCGAAACCTCCAGCGAGCGATTCACGCTCGGCGCGATGGCCGGCATCGACGGCGGCGGCCGCGAGGCGATGGAGGCCGGCGCCCAGCGCCTGCTCGAGCAGTTCGCGCTGCTCAAGCTCGACGGCGACCTGCCGGCCGACACGGAATCGCTGTTGATGGATGTCTTCACCGAAAACCAGCGCATCCTGCGGCCGAAGGCACTCGCGGTCCACCAGCTCAGTTGTCGTCAGAACAAGTGGCAGGCGGAGCTCGACGCCGGGGCGGGGATGGGGATCGGGCTTCCCTTCGGTGCCCACGCCACGGTGACGTTCGAGAGGGTCACCGAGGATGAGGACGTCAACTACTGCGGCAATTTTCTGAACGTGACGATCTCCGGCGCGGTCAACGCGCTGGGCTCGATCATGGAGTCGCTCAATGCGGCCGGGGTCCGGGCGGGCGGCACGTGGGGACTTGCCGATATCGAGAACGCCCTGCGCGCGGGGGACGTCTCGTACGAGGTGGGCGTAGTGAGCACGCTACGCTTCAAGCTGAAGGAAAACGGCATTGCGCTGATGTACTCGACGCGGGGGATTCAGACGACGCTCGGCGGGCAACTGAGCGTGCCGTCGTCGCCGATCTCGGGCTCGGTCGGCATGACGCAGGTGACCCATTCGGCCGACGTCCTGACCATCGGCAGCGGTTGCCTGGATCTGCTCGCGCCGCTTGCCCGCATGCGCCTGGCCAAGCCCGATTTCGGCGGTCCGGAATGGTGGAGCGGGTTCGCCGAGAACCACAAGAAGGAGTTCGACGACACGTTCGTCAACATTGCCGAGCGTCGACCCGGCACGCCGCTCGAGGACGATCTACAGCGCATCGTGCGTGAAGTGCCCGCCACCCGCGCGTTGCTCGACACGCTGACAGAGGCGGCGCGCCGCCACGCCGAAACGCCGACGCCGTCGCATCGCGCCGAGGCCAACCGGGCATTGGCCGACTTCATGTTGGCCTACGTCAAAGGGGGGTATGCCGAGAAGACCTCGAGCCAATGGAGCTTGTCGACCGATCGCAAGCGGCTGCCTCAACGTGAGGCGAGCCCGCCGCCAGTGCGTGCGCAGCGCGCCCCGTTCTCGCAGCCGCGCGCGGGCGGCACGGCCTGACCGACTCCGGGCTACGTGAGCTAGCACGCGTCGCATGATCTCCTTCCGGCGAGCCTGGCGGGAGATCATGCAGGCATCGAATGGCGTGCCGCTCGCGCAGTACTTGCGAGTGACTTGCGCGCCAATGACGCTCCGGCGCGGCGCCGCTGGTGCATTGGTGGGGCGCGAACACCCGGTCGACCTTTTTCAGCGCTTCGGCGGTGCCGGTGGCGGCCGCAGGTCGGGTGCCGGAGGGATGCCGAGCGACATGGCGCGTGCGGGGGGCACGTCGGCGCCTTGCGCGCCGCGTCGCAGGGTCAGGCCATCGCCGTTGGCGGCACTCGTTCGCTTTCCCTGCACGTTCAGCGTCGAACCGCTCTCCGTTCGCCGGACGGCGGCCTCGCGCGGCCGCTGCGCGGTGATCTCGCCGCGCGCGGGCGTGTCCGGGCGCACGGCCGCCCGGACTGTCAACGACGGCACCACCCTCATGGGTTCGAAACGGGGATCTTCACGCGCCGCACCGGGTGCCCCCGGTGCGGGAGGAAGGCGCGTCGGGCGATGCAGGGTGACGACCCATCGCAGGACCGTCAGTCCGGCGAAGACGGCGCGAACCCGGGCGGCGAAGGCACCCCAGCGTCGGGGCTTCGGCCCGCGCTTCTCGCGCGACACGAATTTATCGGTCCGTGTGTTCTGCTGGGGAGGCAGACGAAAGTCCATGCCGCCGTATGAGACGCACACGCCACGCTTGGCGTGTCCGATACGGGCGTGCGGCGGCAGTTTCGCGAGGTCGCGAGGTGGGGGGAGACGTCCTGAGATGGCGTTGGGCATGGCGATGGCGCGCAATAGGAGCAGCGGGGTCAGGCGGCTTTGGGCATGGCCTGGGCGACGTCGAGCAGCTCACCGAAGGCGTCGGCCAGGGTCGACCTGTCCTGACCGAATAGCGGCATCTTGACCCAGCAGTTCAGCACGCCGTCGTCATTCAGGGAGAACACCGGCTGAATGGCGTCGGCGCGCAGGTGGTTGGCCTGCAACGCGACGAGCAGGGAATCGGAGGTGATCGCGTCGGTGAACTCCGCGAGCATGAACCACGATGCCTGGTCGATCGCGCCGAAGTGGACCGACATGCCGTCTTCGACGTCCAGACTCACGACCTCCTGATCCGGCGCCGGCTCGAACGCCGCGAAGCCGATATGCCGAAGCAGCTCACTGACAACGTTATGAAAGGGGTGAAGGTCGTGCATCGGGAAGCGTCCTGGACAGAGATGAAGGATCGATCGCCTGAGCGTTCGGCTCGATGGCCGTGCGGTCGTGTGACGTGCAACCGGGCAGTTCGCATGGCGACGCGGTGTTGCGACGATGGCGAGAGCGGGCAAGGCGCGCGAGCTCCTGGTATTGGCGAAAGGTCGGATCGAACGACTGCGCGCCGATACGGATGTCTCGCAGCACCGCATCGACCGATGCGTTGCCGCGCTCCAGCAATGCGGCGGCAGCCAGCCACATGCCGAGCCGGGCGGCGCGATGCCCCGACTGAAGCACCGGATCGTGCGTGACGAGATCGCGCGTTTCGGCATGAAACAGGCTGTGGCGCCGCGTGTGCTGCGCCGGCGTGGTGGCCTTGATGCGCTCCGCCGCGTAGTGCAGATGCGAGAGCGCGTCGGCGCGAATGATGGGTTCGCCGTCGTGGGTCCAGGCCTGTAGCGCCGGAAACGTCACGACTTCGCTGCCCTGGGTGATCGATACGACGCATGTGCGCAAGTGCGTGCTGTCGTGTCCGCACACCCCCTGGGTTACCACGTAGCTTGCATAGGCGATGTCGCCGAAGCGCACGCTCGTCGTGCGCAAGGGCGGGTATAGCGCATTGCGCGCCCGCAATTCCTCGTCGGAGGCAAGCGCGATCAGTACCGAAGGCGGTGCGATGAACCAGCGCCGCAGATACCGCTCGATGTCGGCGGCCTTCGGGGGCTCTCGTCTCAGGGCGAGGGTGCGCTTTGCGTATGACATCGCCTGCGATTCCCGCGGCAGCTTGAGTGCGGCCTCGGACGCCGCGTCGATGTGGCGATCCGGCGTGCCGCGGGCCGCGCCGCCGCGCGCGCGGGACGCGGCCGTCGCCCGGCGGCCGCCGCCGGGGGTGTCGTTCGCGGGTGGCAACATGATCAATCTCCTTCACACGATGGCATCGCGTAACGTGGGGTGGCGAAATGCGGGAGGGCAAGCGGGCGGCAACGCAGCCAAGCCGGCGGGCTGCCGCGCGGGACTTCGCATGCGGCTAGCGGTGCATCAGCAGCGGCACGCGCAGATCGTCGGCGAACGCCCCAATGACTTCGAGCTGATGCGTCGTGCCGATGAGTTGCGGGGAGCCCGTCAACCGGATATCGGTGACGACCTGCTCCACACTCAGACAGTCGGGCGAGCCACGAGACAGCGCGAGTGCGGCAACGAGCACGCCGGCGATGCCGTCGGTGTCATCGAAAACCACGACGGGACAGCCGGCGGTGCCGGCAGGTACGCCACGCGTCGGCGTGTCGTCGGGCATCGGCATGTGCCGCAGTGCGTTCTCGACGAACTGAAGCGTCTGCGTGACGTATAGCCGGTCGGACGGGACATCCGGCGTGTGACGATACGGCGCATGCAGCACGGAAAACGTGACGTCGCGCTCGCATGAGCGCAGCGTGGTCGAATAGGCGCTGAAGTCGGTGACGAATTCCGCCGCCGTGCTTGTCGTGACGTGACGCCGTTGGACGTGAATCGGCCCGTCGTGACGCTCCGCGCCGTGCGGCTCGCATTGCGGTGTGACATGCACCACGACCGGCGGGCGCAGCGTCATCAACATGCTCAGATACGCTTCGACTGCACCGGGCTGCGGTGTCTGACACACGACCGCGAGCGGTCGATCGCCGACTCGCACGACGCTCGCGGGCAGGCACGTACCGTCGTGCGCACGCAGCGCGGTGTGCCGTGCGACCCAGAGCTTGCGCTCGCGGCTGCCCGGCAATTCACGGTGGTAATGGTCGCGGTAGGGAGAGTCGCGCTCGGTGAGCAGCTTGTAATGCCCCACGAGGTTCTGCGCCGAACCCATGCGTAGCTTGAGTTCGGACAGCGCGTCGTGCGCGCGGCCGTGCTCGAGAATGTCGATCGCGCAGACTTCCGGATTGCCACGCCAGTCGAGCTGTCGCCGGATGCTTTGCAGCACGCGTTGCTTGACGCAAGCCGACGCGTTGCGCACCAGCCAGACGATGACGAACGGCTGATCGAGGCGCATGGCGCGAAGGCCCGGACGCGTCTGCACCACGCCGCGCGCGGGCAGACTCGCCAGCGCCAGCGAGGCGAGCGCCATGTCGCGCGCGCGTCGCCAGAGGCGCGGGTGGCGGTAGGCGCTCCATCCAATGAGCAAAATGAGCTTGCCGTCGCGCGTCACGCCCACGGTTGTCCTGGCAGGGTCGATCGCGTGACGGCAGATCAGTTGATGCAGCTGCTCGGCCTCGAGACTGGTCATGGTGGCCGCGTTGATCTGGGTATGGATCGATGCCATGCGTGGTTTGTCTCCCGAATTCTGAACGTTCGTCAGCCAATGGTCATGGTCGGCGAGCGATGTCGCTTGCAGGATTGGCTCATGCCCACGCGCGCGGCCTTGCGTCACAACGTCTGGTTCGTCCGCATGCGATGCGCCAGTCGAACGGTGCGGGGCGACCGGCTCAGATCGTCGATGTAGGCCTGACCCCGCTCGCTGCCGGCGGCGGAGGTGTCGCTGTCGCTGGACGCGGATGACGCTGCCGACGCCTGGCGTGCGATGTCGGGCGTGCGGGGTGCGCTGGGCGTGTCGAGCGTGGCGGGTGTGCCGGATGTTCCGACGGGGGCGGGGGATTGCGCGTGCAACCTTGGTTTGGGGATGGGACGCTGGGGCACGGGGTCGTCGTCGGCCAGGATGCGTGATTGCGTGGGAAGGCCCTCACCTTTGTTCAACAAGGCGTTGTATGTGCGGATCAGGCCCTGTCGATCGGATTTCGGTGGCACCGGCGGCAGTGCTTGGGAGGCGGGGGGCGCGGTGCGGTCGTCGGAGTAGGGGCGTTCGGCACGATTCACCGGGGACATCGACGGGGAGCCATACGGGAAGTGATAGGGCGGCGGCGGCGTGTCGGGATGGCCGCCGCAGGCCATCGTTTCGGGAGGACGGTCCAGCACGTGAAGCGCGCGACGGTTGGACGCCTCGATACCTTCACGCGTCGTTTTGTACCGCAATTCGACCGCCTTGCCCGGGGTGTATTCAAGCGACTTGCTCGAATAGTTGGAGGCGCGCGACGGCGTGGGGCTCGGCTGTGGGCTTGCCGCGTCGAACCCGTTGAACAGGCGCGACGTTCGAAGGTTCGCCAGCGTGACCATCGGGTTCACCTTGCCCGCCGCACTGCGATGCGAGGGGGCGTCGGTAAGCGGCTTGCCGACGCCTGTGGCCGACCGAACCAGGTCGACCAGCTTCCTGGCGGGTTCGCTGTTCAGGCGCAGATGTTTCGGATTCAGGTGGCTGCGGCGCTCGCCCAGCAGGTCGTTGCGTTTCATGAACGACATGGCGCGTCGGCATTGCTGTGGGTGAAGCAGGTACTTGTGCCCCTTGTAGACGACGAGCGTGCCGTCGTTCCTCATCGCGAATCGGAGCTTCGTGGGGTCGGCCGCCGCCAGATTGTCGATCAGGGGGGCGGAATTTGCGGCCAGTGCCTGCAATGAGATCGTCATGCCAGAGCCTCTCTCGGTGAGTTGCACGTCGCGGGGCGTCGCGCCATGCCAGCGGGGCCGGCGCGGCGCAACGCCCCGCGCGCATGCGTTGTCGGGGTGGCATTCTTTTTATTCAAATTGCGCCGGGCGGTATCCCACGTTTCGCTCATTGAAATGAAGTGGCAAGCGGCGGTGCGGCACCGGCGAATCGGGTTCGGGACGTATCCCACGACGCGCGTTCCCGGCGACCGGTAAAAAAAAACGGCAGGGCGGATGCCCTGCCGTCTTGCTGGCGTGATCGGGATAGACTCGCTAGCTCTGCATGAGACGCTTTTCTCGCGCGACACTCATCAGAATGCCGACCCCGAGGCCGAGCGTCACCAGCGCCGTGCCTCCATAGCTCATGAAAGGCAGCGGCACACCCACCACGGGCAGGATGCCGCTGACCATGCCCATGTTCACGAAGGCATAGGTGAAGAAGATCATCGTGACCGCGCCGGCGAGCAATCGGCCGAAAAGCGTGGCACCGCTCGCCGCGATCACCAGCCCGCGCGCCACGAGCAGCAGGTACAGCAACAACAACACACCTTCACCGATCAGGCCGAACTCTTCGGCGAACACCGCGAAGATGAAGTCGGTGTGCTTTTCCGGGATGAACTCCAGGTGCGCCTGCGTGCCCTTGAGCCAACCCTTGCCCGTTGTGCCGCCCGAGCCGATGGCGATGACGGACTGGATCGTGTGGAAGCCCTTGCCCAGCGGGTCCGACGTCGGATCCAGCAGTGTGCACACGCGGTGCTTCTGGTAGTCGTGCAGGACGTACCATTCGACGTCGGGCTGACAGATCTTGTCTTCGAGCGCGAGGATCGTACCGATGCCCAGCACGCCGGCGATGAGCACCGGCAGAATGAGTTTCCACGACAGGCCGGCCAGGTAGATCACGTAGAGACCCGCGGCGGCCACCAGCAGACCGGTGCCGAGATCGGGCTGCTTGGCGATCAGGCCGACCGGCACGCCCAGCAGCGCAATCGCGACGAGATAGTCGAACCAGCGGATGTTGCCTTCCCGCTTCTGAAAGTACCAGGCCAACATCAGCGGCATGGCGATCTTCATGATCTCGGAGGGCTGGATCACCATGCCGACGTTCAGCCAGCGCTTCGCACCCTTCTTCGTGAGGCCGAACATCGCCACCGCAATGAGCAAGGCCACGCCCGCGGTGTACAGCGGCACGGCGAACTTCATGAGCGTCTGCGTGGGCAACATCGCCAGCACCCACATCAGAATGAACGTGAGCACGATGTTGCGGATCTGGTCTTCCACGCGCCCGGGTACGTCGATGCTCGCGCTGTAGAGCGTGACCAGCCCCACGCAAAGCAACAGGAAGACGATCAGGGCGAGCGGTTTGTCGAACGCGGCGAAAACGCGTCGGACCTGCTCTTTCCAGGTGTGTTTGTCGAGCGCCATCATGGCGTTGCTCCTTTCGCGCCCTGGGCCCGGATGGCGGCGCGATGACGGGCCTCGTCGGCGACGGTCGGGCTCACGGCCGGCGTCTCGCGCTTCGGCGTGCCCGGAACGGTACCCCCCGCGGCGGATGCCTTGGTGTCGCGTGCGGGCGTTGCCGAGGTCGCCGACGCCGCTGTAGCTGCTGTAGCCGCCGTTGCCGCCGTTGCGCGTGCACCGAGTTCGGCCGCGCTCGCGGGCGGGGCGTCGGGCGTGGCCGAGATCGCCGTTGCCGCCGACGCCGCGGTGGCGCCGGACGCCGCCGCCTGCAGTGCGGCCGCCTCGGCGGCGCGTTCCTTCGGTTCGTCGATGAGGTAATAGTCGAGCAGGCGGCGGGCGACCGGCCCGGCCTGCGTGCCACCCCAGCCTGCGTTCTCTACGATCAGCGCGATGGCGATCTTCGGGTCGTCGGCGGGGGCGAAGGCGATGAACAGCGCGTGGTCGCGCTTGAACTCGGGAATCGCGTTGTGGTTGTACTTCTCGTTCTTGCCGAGCGAGTACACCTGCGCCGTCCCGGTCTTGCCGCCTGCCTCGTACGGTGCGCCGGCAAACGCCTGACGCCCCGTGCCCTCCTTGATCACGCCGACCATCGCGCGTTTGACGAAGTCGATGTCGGCCTGCTTGTAGGGCAGGCGCGCACTTTCCTTCGGCACGGTCAGCTGGCGCGAGTGTGTCACCGGGTCTTCGACCGCTTTCACCAGGTGAGGCTTCATCACCACGCCGTTGTTGGCCAGGGTGGCCGTGGCGTGGGCGAGTTGCAGAATGGTGAACGAGTTGTAACCCTGACCGATGCCCAGACTGATCGTCTCGCCGTCGTACCACTTCTGTTGCGCCGGCTTCTTGTACGCCTTGCGTTTCCACTCGGTCGACGGCAGGATGCCGCGCGCTTCGCCTTCGATGTCGATGCCCGTGAGTTGACCGAAGCCGAGCGGCGCCATGAAGTCGTGAATGGCGTTGACGCCGAGGTCATGCGCGAGCATGTAGTAATACGTGTCGTTCGACACCACGATCGAGCGGTACATGTCGATCCAACCCTGGCCATTGCGCACGTCGTTGCGGAACGTGTGGTTGCCCAGAGTGAACGAGCCCGTGTCCTGGAAGCCCCAGTTGGGCGTGCGCTTGCCGAGCTCCAGCGCGGCGAGTGCCATGAACGGCTTGTACGTCGAGCCGATCGGATAGGTGCCGCGCAGCGGACGATTGAGCAGCGGCCGGTCGGGCGAGTTGTTCAGGGCGTCCCAGTTCTGCTGGTCGATACCCTCGACGAACAGGTTCGGATCGAAACTCGGCGCCGACACGAAGGCGAGCACGTCGCCCGTCTTCGGTTCGATGGCAACGACCGCGCCGCGGCGTCCGGCAAATGCCTGCTCGGCCACTTGCTGAAGCTTGATGTCGATCGACAGCACGAGGTTGTCGCCCGGCGTGGCGGGAGTGCGGGAGATCGTGCGCACCGGGCGGCCGCCAGCCGTCACTTCGATTTCCTCGAACCCGGTAATGCCGTGGAGCTGTGTCTCGTAGCTCTGCTCGACGCCGATCTTGCCGATGTAATCGGTGCCCTTGTAGTTGTTCACATCGCGCCGGATGTCGTACTTCGCGCTGTCGCTGTCGTTTTCCTCGCTCATCGCCTCGATGCGCTGGCGGTCGCGCTGGGAAATCCGGCCGATATAACCGATGACGTGCGCGGCCGTCTCGCCGAGCGGGTACTGACGGAACAGGCGCGCGTGCACATCGACGCCGGGGAAGCGGAAGCGTTGCGCGGTGAAGCGGGCGACTTCCTCGTCGGTCAGTCGCGTGCGGATCGGCAGGCTCTCGAAGCTCTTGCTGTCGTCCATGAGCTTCTTGAAGCGCGCGCGATCACGCGGTGTGATTTCGACCACGTCGGACAGATCGGTGATCACGTCCTCGAGCGGGCGGCCGATCTTCGAGGGCGTGATTTCCAGTGTGTAGGCGGAGTAGTTGCGTGCAAGCACCACGCCGTTGCGATCCATGATCACGCCGCGGTTCGGCACGATCGGCGCGAGCGAGACGCGGTTTTCGTCCGCCTGCAAGGCGTACTGGTTATGACGGAAGACCTGCAGGTAGACGAAGCGCACCGCGAGCAGGCTGAAACAGATCAGCACGAAAAGCGCGGCCGCCGTCACCCGCAGATGAAACGTCTGCAGCTGTTGCTGGGGATTCTTGAACTCGGTCATGCTGAGTGGGCGGGCGAGGCTCGGTGGTGCAGTCGTACAGGCATTGTGCCCCTCAGATCGGACGCGTGTCGTCGCGGTCGACGGCCCGCTTCTGCGGCGCCAGCAGCAGGATACTGATGACCGGCCAGAGCAGCGCTTCGACGAAGCTTGCCGCGAGCGGCCACCAGCCCGGGAACGCGGCGCCGGTTGCCAGACGAATGATGAAGGGCACCACGTGCGCGAGCAGCAGCAGCGGCAGCACGGTCAATGCCTGACCGAGCAGTGTGAAGAACAGCACGCGGCGGTGAATCATGATCGCACCGTACGACAGCAGCGTGTACGCGAGTGCATGCTCGCCCAGCAGCCCGGCGTTGTGCACATCCATGAGCAACCCCAGGACGAACGCCACGCCCATGCCGACCTTGCGTGGCTGATGGATGTTCCAGAACATCAGCACCAGCGCCACGAAGTCGGGCATGGCGGGGGCGTGCCCCCACGGCATCAGGTTGACCAGGAACGCCACCACGAGGCTGAGCGCGATGAAGTACGGATTGACCGGCAGCAGAATGTATTGCGGTCGTGACATGTCGATTCCTCAATGACCCTTGCGGGCGCCCGGCGCGAGCTTCGGATCCGCGCGCGTGCCGCCCTTGGGCGCCGGCTTGGCGCCGCTGGCGGACGGATCGGAGGCGCGCGCGAGATCGGCGGCGGCGTCGGGGTGCAGCGCGAGCGGCGTGGTGTATTGCAGCACCAGCACCTGCCGCTGACTGCGCAGATTGGCCACCGGCTGACACAGGATGCGTGCGAACGCGGTGTCGGAGACTCGGTCGACCTTCGTGATGCGGGCCACGGGCAGGCCGGCGGGATAAATACCGTCCAGGCCGCTGGTGGCGATTTCGTCGCCGACCTTCACATCGGCCGACAGCGGAATGAACCGCAGGTCGAGCACGTCGCCGCGCAAGCCGCCATAGATCACGCTGTGCACGCCGCTGCGGGTGACCTGCACCGGCACCGCCTGTTCCTTGTCGGTGAGCAGCGTGACTTCGCTTTGCAGCAGGAAAACGCGCGAGACCTGGCCGAGCAGGCCCTGTTCGGTGACGACCGGCGCACCGAGCTTCACACCATGCTTCGTGCCGCGGTCGATCACCACGCGCTGCGTGAACGGGTCGCGCGTGTCGTATTCGATTTCGGCGGGGATGCTGGGTACGGGCAGACGCTGGCGCAGCTCGAGCATCTGACGCAGATGCTCATTCTCGGCGACGAGCTGATTGTTGCGCTGGGCCTGAACGGACAATTCCAGATTCTTTTCGCGCAGCGCGCTGTTTTCGCCGGTGAGCTGCGACTCGGTCGAGAAGAAGCTCGCGACGCCCAGAATGGCGTCGCGCGGCATCAGCATCATGCGTTGCACGGGATAGAGCGCGGTGCCGACGACGGCCCGGACCCGCTCCAGCGTGTTGTAGTGCGAGTCGACCACGAGCAGGCCGATGGCGAGCGCGACGAAACAAATCAGCCGGGCCAACGCCGACGGTCCCTGTTTGAACAGTGGCGGCGGACTGTACTGCATGGTGGGCCCTTCAGGGAAGCACGCGCAGCGAGACGCCGCGGTGCGCGAATGAGGTCAGTCGGGTGCGACGCAGCGGCTTGAGCGCAAGCGCCGCGCGCGGGGTCTTGCCGCGGGGCAGGTCATCCGGGGCGAGGTGTGGGGGGAAAGGTCCCACCGCGCCGGATGACGAACCACGCACGTTGGCTTACTCGTAGGAGAAGATGCTGCCGAGCTTGTCCATGCGCTCGAGCGCCATGCCCGAACCGCGCACCACGCAGGTGAGCGGGTCTTCGGCGACGAGCACCGGCAGGCCGGTCTCTTCGGCGAGCAGGCGATCGAGATCGCGCAGCAGCGCGCCGCCGCCCGTGAGCATCATGCCGCGCTCGGCGATGTCCGCACCCAGTTCCGGCGGGGTTTGTTCGAGCGCGATCTTCACGGAGGACACGATCTGGTTGAGCGGATCGGTCAGCGCTTCGAGGATTTCGTTGCTGGAGATGGTGAAGGCGCGCGGAATCCCTTCGGAGAGGTTGCGGCCCTTGACTTCCATTTCCTTGACTTCGGAGCCCGGGAAGGCCGAGCCGATTTCCTTCTTGATCGCTTCTGCGGTCTGCTCGCCGATCAACATGCCGTAGTTGCGGCGGATGTAGTTGACGATGGCTTCGTCGAACTTGTCGCCGCCCACGCGCACCGAACCCTTGTAGACGATCCCGCCCAGCGAGATCACGCCCACTTCGGTCGTGCCGCCGCCGATATCGACGACCATCGAGCCCGTGGCTTCCGAGACCGGCAGACCGGCACCGATCGCGGCGGCCATCGGTTCTTCGATCAGGTACACCTGCGAGGCGCCCGCGCCGTGCGCCGCTTCCTTGATGGCGCGGCGCTCGACCTGGGTCGAACCGCACGGCACGCAGATGATGATGCGCGGCGACGGCGAGAACAGACGCGACTCGTGAGCCATCTTGATGAACTGCTTGATCATCTGCTCGGTCACGGTGAAGTCGGCGATCACGCCGTCCTTCATCGGGCGGATCGCCTCGATGTTGCCGGGCACCTTGCCGAGCATCTGCTTGGCTTCCTTACCGACGGCCTGAATCGTCTTCTTGCCGCTCGGGCCACCTTCCTGGCGAATGGCGACGACCGACGGTTCGTCGAGAACGACGCCCTTGCCGCGCATGTAGATGAGGGTGTTGGCCGTGCCCAGGTCGATGGCCAGGTCGTTGGAGAAATAGCTGCGAAGAAAACCGAACATGCAAAATCCTGTGTTTGCGTGAGGCCGTCCCAATGGATGTGACTGGGACGGCGGCCTGTCATCTGGGTTCCGGCCTGTTCGCAAAAAAATCGCCAGGCGCTGCTTAGCGGCTCGCGAAACGTGCGGACAAACCGAGGAATGCTGTACCGGGCAGGAGGCGGGGCTGCCGTCATAAATCCGTCGCGTCAGGGTCTTCCGATGGACTGCGCGATCGTCTGTCACGCCCCCCGAACGCGTCGAGGCCCGCTTGCGCGACAGCGCCGAAGGGTGCAAAAACACGCTCCGACGCAAATTTAATGCGCAATGATACCTTATAATTTCGCAGGTTTTGCAGGAAAAACAAGCACGTTGAGGCCACATTCCACGCCCCCGCCACGCATGCCGGGAGCCTTGCGGCATGGCGTGCCGGCGGTCCTGCGCAGCCCGGTGCGCGGAGAGAAATGATGGGAATATTCCCCTTTGATCGCAGAATCTCCGCATTCTGGCCCTAATTTCGGCGTCAGGCATGCATCCGGCTGCTCTCCAATGCGCAATTTTTCGGGATTTCTTCATGGCTTTGAATCTCTCAGACGTCAAACGCATTGCCCACCTCGCGCGTCTCGAGCTGGCCGATGACGAGGCGGCTCACATGGAAAAGGAGCTCAACGGCTTCTTCGCGCTCGTCGAGCAGATGCAGTCGGTCGACACGACCGGGGTGGCACCGCTTGCGCATCCGATCGAACAAATTCAGGCGGTGGCGCAGCGGCTGCGCACCGATGCGGTGACTGAGGTGGTCGACCGCGACGCCAATCAGCGTCCGGCGCCCGCCGTGCAGGACGGCCTGTATCTGGTGCCGAAGGTCATCGAATGAGTCAGGCGGGCCACGCGAACCCGACCCGGGCCGCATGCCGGGCGCTCGCGTATCCGCGTCGTGCCGCGCCGTGCGGCATCGCGCACTCTCTCACGCGCCACTCAGTACAGCAGCCACCATGGAACAAGATCTGATTCATCTGCAGGATTTGCGCGCCGCGCTCGACGCCAAGCGCGTCTCGAGCGTCGAGCTCACCCAGCATTACCTGGACCGCATCGCGGGTGCGGCCGATCTGAATGCCTTTGTGCACGTCGACGCCGAGGCGAGCCTTGCGCAGGCGCGCGCGGCCGACGCCCGCATTGCCGCCGGTGACGGCGCGAACCAGCCGCTGCTGGGCATTCCCGTTGCGCACAAGGACGTTTTCGTCACCCGCGGCTGGCGCAGCACCGCCGGCTCGCGCATGCTCGAGAACTACGTGAGCCCCTACGACGCGGCCGTCGTCGAGCGTCTGGCCGATGCCGGCATGGTCACGCTGGGCAAGACGAACATGGACGAGTTCGCCATGGGCTCGTCGAACGAAAATTCGTACTTCGGCCCGGTGAAGAACCCGTGGGACACGCGCGCCGTGCCGGGGGGCTCATCCGGCGGGTCGGCGGCCGCGGTGGCCGCGCGCCTCGCCCCGGCGGCGACCGGCACCGACACCGGCGGCTCGATCCGTCAGCCAGCCGCTTTTTGCGGCGTGACGGGCATCAAGCCGACCTATGGCCGCGTGTCGCGTTACGGCATGATCGCGTTCGCCTCGTCGCTCGACCAGGGCGGTCCGTTCGGACACAGTGCCGCGGACTGCGCATGGATGCTCAACGGCATGGCGGGCTTCGACGCGCGTGATTCGACCAGCCTCGAGCGCGGCGACGAAGACTTCGCGCGCGGTCTGGGCAAGCCGCTCGACGGCGCCACGGCCGACAAGCCGCTGGCCGGTCTGCGCATCGGGTTGCCGTCCGAGTACTTTGGCGATGGCCTCGACGCCGACGTGCGCGCCGCCATCGACTCGGCCCTGAGCGAATTCGAGAAGCTCGGCGCCGTGCGCGTGCCGGTCTCGCTGCCGAAGACGGAACTGTCGATCCCCGTGTACTACGTGCTGGCGCCCGCCGAAGCGTCGTCCAACCTGTCGCGTTTCGACGGCGTGCGCTTCGGTCATCGCGCCGCGCAGTACCGCGACTTGCTCGACATGTACAAGAAGTCGCGCGCCGAAGGCTTCGGCACCGAGGTCAAGCGCCGCATTCTCGTCGGCACTTACGTGCTTTCGCACGGTTACTACGATGCGTACTACCTGCAGGCCCAGAAGATCCGTCGCCTGATCGGGCAGGACTTCCAGAACGCGTTTGCCCAGTGCGACGTGATCATGGGGCCGGTGGCGCCGTCGGTGGCGTGGAACCTCGGCGAGAAGAGCGCCGATCCGGTGCAGATGTATCTGGCCGACATTTACACGCTGTCGGTGAGCCTGGCGGGTCTGCCGGGGATGAGCCTGCCGGTCGGGCAGGGACGCGACGCGCGTCCGGTCGGCCTGCAGCTCATCGGCAACTATTTCGACGAAGCCCGCCTGCTGCAAGTGGCCGACGCGTTCCAACGCGCGACCGACTGGCACAAGCGTGCACCGGCGGGCGTCTGATCATGCGTGCCCCCTACGTGTCGACCAGGGTCCCGCCCGCGCGCACCGGCATTGCCGGCCCGGCAGGTGTGGCGTCAAAGGCGCTCGCGCTGGCGGGCATGGTGCTCACGCTCGCGTCGTGCTCGTTGCCGATCGGGCGGCCCACGCCCATCGCCTACCGCGAGATCAATCTGTCGGGCTATTGCTCGCAGACGGACGAAGATGGCTTTCGCGAACAGGCGACGCTCAAGGTGTCGGCCAACCAGGTGCAGACGCTCGACTGGCGTCTGTGGGTCGGCAATCGCGGCAGCTGTCACTTCAATCTGGCGGACTTCCACCAGACGAAATGGCGCCCGAGCATCGAGCTGCGCGCGAACCGCGGCAATTGCCAGTTGCTCATCTGGCAGGATCCGGGCAACGTGACGATCGGACATGCCAATTGCGAGGCGTACTGCACGCCGGGCATTTACCAGAACGCCTGGCCGGTGAGCTTCGATCCGCGCTCGGGGATTTGCGCGGCGGATACGCGCCGGTGACCGGCCGTTCGTAACGGGCTCGCATCGAGGTCGTAGCGAGGTCGTAACGGGCGACCGGCGACCGGGCTCGCGGGTTGGCGCGCGGGCCTGCCGGTCGGCATGTCCGCACAGGAAGAATAGGCCGGGGCGCTCCCCACACGGGGCGACCGGTGTCGACGGCGGGGCGAGCGCGCCACGCCGACAAGTTGAGACAGGGTGAACCTTATGCAATGGGAAGTCGTTATTGGTCTGGAGACGCACGCACAGCTCTCCACCGCTTCCAAGATTTTCTCGGGTGCGTCGACGCAGTTCGGCGCCGCCCCCAACACGCAGGCCTGCCCGGTGGACCTGGCGCTGCCGGGCGTGCTGCCCGTGCTCAATCGCGGCGCGGTGGAGCGCGCGATCGAGTTCGGTCTGGCCATTGGCGCCACGATCGCGCCGCGCAGCATTTTCGCGCGCAAGAATTACTTCTATCCCGACCTGCCCAAGGGCTATCAGATCAGCCAGTACGAGATTCCGGTGGTACAGGGCGGCTCGCTGAAGATTCAGGTCGACGCCGATCCGCGCACCGGCCGCGAGGCCTATGAAAAGGTTGTCACGCTCACGCGCGCGCACCTCGAGGAGGACGCGGGCAAGTCGCTTCACGAGGACTTCGCCGGCATGACGGGCATCGATCTGAACCGCGCCGGCACGCCGTTGCTTGAGATCGTGACCGAACCCGACATGCGCAGCGCGGCCGAGGCCGTGGCTTACGCCAAGGCGCTGCACGGCCTGGTCGTGTGGCTCGGGATCTGCGACGGCAACATGCAGGAAGGTTCGTTCCGTTGCGACGCGAACGTGTCCGTGCGGCCCGTCGGCCAGAAGGCGTTCGGTACGCGCGCCGAGATCAAGAACCTGAACTCGTTCCGCTTTCTCGAAGAAGCGATTCAGTACGAAGTGCGCCGCCAGATCGAACTGATCGAGGATGGTGGCGAAGTGGTGCAGGAAACGCGTCTGTACGATCCGGACAAGAAGGAAACGCGTTCGATGCGCAGCAAGGAAGACGCGCACGACTACCGCTACTTCCCGGACCCGGACCTGATGCCGCTCGTGATCGACAGCGAATGGATCGATCGCGTGCGCGCCGCGCTGCCCGAGCTGCCCGCCGGCATGCAGGCGCGCTTTGTCGAAACGTACGGCCTGTCCGACTACGACGCCGCGGTGCTCACGCAGTCGAAGGCGCAGGCCGCCTACTTCGAAGCCGTGGTCGCCAAGGCCGGCAAGGCGAACGCCAAGCCCGCCGCGAACTGGATCATGGGCGAGTTGTCGTCGTTGCTCAATCGGGAAGACCTGACGATCGAGGCCAGTCCGGTCTCGAGTGCTCAACTGGCCGGGTTGCTCGCCCGCATTGCCGACAACACGATCTCGAACAAGATCGCCAAGGAAGTCTTCCAACTGATGTGGGAGGAGCGTGCCACCGACGACGCCGCCGCCGATCGCATCATCGAGGCGAAGGGGCTGAAGCAGATCACGGACACCGGTGCGATCGAGAAGATCATCGACGAAGTGCTGGCGGCCAACGCCAAGTCCGTCGAGGAGTTCCGCGCGGGCAAGGAGAAGGCCTTCAACGCGCTGGTCGGTCAGGCAATGAAGGCGACCAAGGGCAAGGCGAACCCGGCGCAGGTCAACGAACTGCTCAAGAAGAAGCTCGGCGCCTGAGCCGGTCGCGCCGTTCCACGGGCGCGTTACCTGACGTGGCGCGCCAAGCATTGCGCATGAACCGGCGCTCCGATCCGGACGGCGCCCCGGCCTCGCCGGCCTGAAGGAAAAGACGCGGTTGCCTCAGGGCGCCGCGCTTTTTTTTGCCCGCGACGCCCGGCACGGCGGCGTACTCGCGCGACGCTCGCGCGGCGCTTGTTTGTGCGCCGTGAAAAGTGCGAGATACTGCCGGTGAGTCGGTCAGGCATGTCACGAGGAGTTGGCGATGTTCGAGAAATACCGCGTAGCGCTCGGCAAGAAGCTCGACCTGTCGGCATTCGATCCGGCCGACAAGCCGTTCGCCGGCGACAGCAAGGATGACGACAAGGTGCGCATGGCCGAGCTTGCCCTCAAGCTCGACGAATTGCAGACGATCCTGCATGCCAACAGCAAACATCGCGTGCTGCTGGTGCTGCAGGGCATGGACACTGCCGGCAAGGACAGCACCATTCGCGCCGTCTTTCAGAACGTCGACCCGCTCGGCATTCGCGTAGCCAACTTCAAGGCGCCGACACCCATCGAGCTGGCGCGCGACTTCCTGTGGCGCGTGCACAGGGTGGTGCCCGCGGCGGGCGAACTGGTGATCTTCAACAGAAGCCACTACGAAGACGTGCTCATCACGCGCGTGCACGACTGGATCGATTCCGACGAATGCAAGCGCCGCTACGAGCACATCAATCAGTTCGAACGTCTGCTCTCGGACAACCACACGCACATCATCAAGTGCTTCCTGTACATCTCCTCGGAAGAGCAACGCAAGCGCTTGCAGGAGCGTATCGACGATCCGAACAAGCACTGGAAATTCGAGCTCAACGATCTCAAGGAACGGAGCTTCTGGCCGCACTACACCAAGGCGTACGAAGCGGCGTTATCTGCCACTTCGACGGAGCATGCGCCCTGGTATATCGTGCCCTCCGATTCGAAACGCCACCGCAACCTGATGGTGGCCGAGTTGCTGGTGCACGCGCTGACCGAACTGAAGCTGACCTATCCGCCGGGTAGGCCCGAACTGGCCGGGATGAAGGTGGAGTGAGCCGCGCGGGCACCGTCGTTCGCGCTGCCCGGCGACAAGGTGGCCAGCGACGCCGGCCGAGAACGCGGTCATGCGCCCGCCGAACTCCCTCCACACCCTTACCCGCATCCGGCCGTGTCGTCAGGCTTGTGAATCTGCTGAATTCCCCCGTTTTCGCTCGCCTTTGTGTGCCCTCGGCTTGCGTCTAGTCACATTCTGATTTTTTCCTGACATCTTGCCTGCCGCTGCGTGGGCCGCATGCGTTCGCGCGTTTGTATTGGCGTGCGTTTCGTCCGTATCGGGACGGTTTTCGCGGTGCGCACGGAGGTGTCGGAAATGGTGCGTGGATGGGCGATTTCTTGCTTGCGCCGAATGTCAATTTGCGAAAGACACGCGCTGCAGGCCACAACGCGACGCCCGGTGTTCGGGCATAAATCGGCCCTGTCGTCGCGAGCCAGGTATCTCGGAGCGCGGCGTCGTTTCTTTCAACCTCTCGAAAATTCGGATCGGAAAAATGATTGTACGTACCGACGCAAACGCCATCGCGAAACGCCATACACCCCGGGGTCAAGGACTGCGTCAGCGCCGGCAGCGCGGCGTCACCCTGGTGGAACTTTCGGTCGCCGTCGCCGTGATGGGCCTGATCATGGCTGGCGCGATGGTCGGTGTGCCGCGGCTCATGAACAGCGTGAAGCTCTCTCAGGAAATGAAGGACTGGCAGATGTCGGCGCTGGCCGTGCAGAACGGCGTGGCCTCGGGCATCCTCACGACGCAATCGACCCCGGAAAAGATCCTGGAGATGGCCGTGGCGGAGCCGTTCAATCGCACTAACGGGGGCAAGTCGCTGCTCAATCGCTTCGGCGGCAACATCACGATCAATCCGGTACCCGGCACCACGTATCCCTCCAGCGGCGTCATGGTCAGGTCGGTCGGCTATCCGAGCGCGCAGTGCGAGGAATTCGCGGCGAAGATGATCGGCACGTTCGCCACGCTGAGCATCAACGGCGCGGAAATCAAAAAGGGCGACGCAGTCGACAAGACCAAGATCGTGGACGCGTGCAAATCCAACGGCGGCAACGATGTCACGCAGGCGGATCTGGACTTCACCATCGCCGGATGAGCAGGGTTCCCGGGGACCTGATATGGAGGCGAACCGAACATGACTCTTTCCGGCATGCGTATTGCCTCGCTCCTGGCGGCGCTCGGTAGCGGAATGTCGCCGGTGCACGCGCTCGAGGCGGGGGCACCGGCGTCTGCTGCGACGTGGACGTTCGCGAGCCACAAGCCGCTCACGCAGGCGGCCGCCGCCGAATCCACGACGCCGGCACACCGCCGCCCGAGCCAGGCCACCCAGACCCTGCGTGCCGGCGACGGTGACCTCCCGCCGGCGTCCGTCGACGGCGCTCGGCGCTTCGTGGCGTCGCCGGCTTCCTTGCCACCGTCGCGCGCCGCCGGTCTCGAGCTCGTGCTGCGGCCGGCAGACGGCCGCGTCTCGCAGGCCATGCGGCGTTACGCCGAGCGCCACGGCTGGCAACTTGCCTGGGAAATCGAGCGCGACTTCCCGATCGAGTATCCGGCCACGTTCCGTGGGGACTTTCTCGGCATCGTCGAACAGATCGTGCGCTCGCTGCAGAACACGGACGCGCCGATTCGCGTGAAGGTGTACGACGCCAATCGCGTGCTGCGCGTGGTGCACGCCACACAATGACAAGCGCCGCGCCTCGCGCGCGGCCAACGACTACGGAAGCGGTAATCCATGAGAAAGCGACTCGGCGTGTTGTGCGCCATCACGTTACTGGCGGCGTGCGGCACGCCGGGGATGCTGACCAGGACGGACGAGAATGTCACCGAGACGCGGGCGGCCGCCCAGGCGTCGATGGCAACGCGCTCGGCGCCGCCGATCCGCGCCATCGAACACGTCGACGGCGCGTGGCTGTCGAAGAAATCGGTTGCCGTGAGCGCGACCGTCGCACTTCCCGAGTTTTTCAAGCGCAATGTTCGTTTCTCGACCGGCGCCCCATTGCCCATGTCGGTATTGCTCGCGCAGGTGGCGCGCGGTAACGGACTGACGATTCGCCTGGCTTCCGACGTGGCGTGCGACACCGCCGGCGACATGGGCCGCGATCTGCGTGACGGCAGGAGCGGACTCGGCGGTCGTGGTGCCGGCGCCCTCTTTCAGGTGAGCTGCACCGAGTCGGGCGAGCCTGCCGTGCCGCTGCAATACCACGGCACGCTCTCCGGACTGCTGGACACCATCGCTCACCGGTCGGGCACCCACTGGCGCTATCGCGACGGCGTGGTGCAATTCGCCCGCTATGTCACGCGGACGTTCCAGATCAAGATGATGCCTGGCAGTTCATCGTATCGCGCGTCGGTCGGCAAGGCCTCGAAGATGAAGGCCGATCGCGGTTCGACCGACGGCGGCGGGGGCGGCACGCCGGGCGGTGTCGACCTGAGCTTCAACGCCGATGCGAACGTCACCGTGGCGTCGGAACTCGACTATTGGGCGGACCTCGTCAAGACCGTGACGGACATGCTCTCGCCGGGCGGGCGCGTGACGCCGTCGGTCGTCACGAGTTCGCTCGTCGTCACCGATACGGCGGATGTCGTCGAACGGGTCGCGCGCTATATCGACGCCGAGAACGCCGTGCTCGGAAGACAGGTGAAGCTCCGGGTACAGGTCTATTCCGTCGATCTGACCGAGCGCTCGGCGGCCGGCATCGACTGGAAGCTGGTGTACCAGTCCGCGAGCGGCCTGGTCGCCGGCTTGTCGGGTCCGGCGCTGAGCGGCGGTTTGATGGGCGATCGCGGCGGCCTGAGTCTCACGAAGATTCCGAACGGGCGCCTGGCCGGCTCCACGGCCTTTTTCAAGGCGCTCAGCCAGCAGGGGCGGGTGAGCACGGTGATCGACACCACGGTGGTCACGCTGAACAACCAGCCCGCGCCGGTGGCCGTCACGCAGAACCAGGGCTTTGTCGCGCAAACGAAGATGACGCCCGGCAACTACGGTGGGCAGGCGGTGGTCACGGCCGAACAGGCGGTGCTGACAACGGGCTTCGTCATGAACCTGCTGCCCACGCTGATGGACAACCGCAGCGTGATGCTCCAGGTGCAGATCGACATGTCCGATCTCAAGCGGCTCGAGAAGATCAACCTGCGCACGGGCAAGGAGTCGGCGAGCGGTGGCGAGGGCGCGAGCGCGCGCGTGCGGCTGGGTGAGGACGGCAAGGGGCCGCGCGTGGACATCCGCGACGATGGCGATGCGCGGGACCGGCGCGACCGCAGCGACGACGGCCTGGGCATTGGTACGTTCATGCAGTTGCCGCTGACCGCGTCGGTACAGACGATGCAGCGCGCGTCGCTCAAATCGGGCGATACGCTCGTGCTCAGCGGCTTTCGACGCAAGGACGACAGCACCGACCGCGACGGCATCTTCAACTATCAGGGCGGCACGAAAGAGGCGCATCAGCGCGTCAACGAGGTCGTGATTCTGATCTCGCCGGAACTGACCGAGGGCGTGTGACATGGGCCGTGCATTGTCGAATCACCTGGTCGTGGGGGTGCAGTGGGAGACGCTCATCGGGCTGCAAAAGGAGATGGCCGAGATCCGCAGTCTCGCTCGCAGTCGCGACGCCTCGCACTTCGTCGTGACCGACGACGGCGCGGGCACGCGCACCGTCGGTCTCGTGTCCCTGCCCACGAGCGCCGTCGACGGCACCGAGCCTGGCGGCCCCGCGCTGGCGTGCCTGATCGGGGCGCTCGTCGACGGGCCGAACGTCGCCTTCCTGCATCCCGACCCGGACGATCCGGCCATGATCCTGTTCGTCACGCTCCGGGACCGGCGTCCCGAGCTCGATCTGAGCGTGCCGGCCGAGCGGGTCGCGGCGCGTCTGGAGCAATGGTGCGCAGAGGTCGACGGGCCGGTGAAAATCGCGGGCGTCCAGCGTGCCTGTCTTCCGCATGCCGACGTGGTACTGACGCTTGACGACATCGTCGCTTCCTCGGGGAACGAAGCGCTTGCGCAGGCACACCTGAGGCCGGTGCGGAAGGCCTTGCCCACGCGAGCCATCAAGCTCGCGGGCGGTGTGCTCGCCATGCTCGTCATGATGGCGGCAGCCGGGTGGTGGGGATGGCGATGGTACGACGACGCGCAACAGGCCAGACGCGCGGCCGCCAATCGGGTCGATCCGGTCGAGGCGTACCGGCAGGCGCTGGCGCGGGCCATCGCGGCTGAGCCGTTCTCGGCCGGCGCGTCGTACGCGCGGCACTTGCAGCGTGTCGTGCAGCGGTTGCCGGCGAACGCCGGCGGATGGCGACCGGCGAGCATCGACTGCAAGGCGCAACGATGCGAGATCGAATGGCGCCGTCGGGAAGGCGGTACCTTCGACCTGCTTCTCTCGCAGCGGCCCGATGCCAGGATCGTCGATCTGGATCACGCCCGCGAAACCGTCTCGATCGCGCCGGACGAAGCGCACGCGGCGAGCACCGTGGCGGCGTCGCTGGGCGCCGCGAAAGGCGACGCCTCTGCCAGGAACGAGATCGAGTCGCTGGAAGACGATGGCGAGGCGCGCGTCACGCCGGTGCCGCGAAATCAATTCCTGCGCACCGCGGGTGCGCGACTGCAGGCATTGGGCGATTACGGCATGGACATCGCGCTCACGATGCCCGAACCGCTCGTGCCCGTGCCGCCGGGCGTGACGTCGCGCGACGACGTGCCGCCCCCGCTGTCGAAAGGGGAATGGAAGATGGCCGGGCATCTGGCGTTTTTCGATTCGGTCGCCGGCCTGATGATGCGGGCCGGCAACATGTCGCTCTCCGAGCTGAAGGTCGTCATCGACGACGGCAAACCCGTCTTCTCCGCTCAAGGAACCTACTATGTCCATTAAGTCCTTTCACACGGCATGTGCGGTTCTGCTGACCGCGTCGTGCGCGTTCGCGACGGCCGCCGGCGCGTCCGCCGAGGAGACTATCGACGCGTTCGCGCGCGCTCATCTGAAGGCGTCGCAGGCGGCGCAGGCCGCGAAGGACGCTGGCGAAGCGCAGGCCGTCCATCCGGCACCGGGGGCGGTGACGGCGGGACCGGTGCGCCCCGACGTGCCGCCCGAACTGCTCTTCATCTACGGCGTGGAGAACACGACGGCCGCCTATCTTCGCGTGGACGGCCGCTATGGCCGCAACGTGACGCGCGGCGACAAGGTGGGCGACTGGCAGGTCGTGGCCATCGGCGACGATTTCGTCGACGTGCGTCGCGGGGCGCAGCGGCGGCGCCTGTTGTTGCCCAACACGTTCGGCGCCGCGCCCGCGCTGCCTGAGCAGACCGATGACCGTTCGGCAGGTGGACGGGAGTCGCCGGGGTTGTCCCATGCATCCCCTCGCTGAGCGGTTGCGGGCCGGGCTGCTGCGTCTGGGGCGCCGCTCCGGCGCGCGCGTCGTGGCCCAGCCCATCGCCGATCTGCGCGAGCCGGAGATTCAGGCGTTCGGCTGGCGACAGGATCTCGGCATCACGTTGGCGGGTGCCGAGCACGGCTCGCTGGTTCTCGTGGCGATGAAGCCGCGCCTGTATCTGGTGTTGCTCGAGCACACGACGTTCCTGCGCACACAGGGCTCCGATCTGCTCGAACGCTTCGATCAGGCGGTGCGCGCCAGGCATCGCCTCGATCTGGAGGGTATCTACGTCGGCACCACCGAAGAAATCCTGCTGATGCAGTCACGCCTGCAGCAGCAGGGCGACGGCGACGACCGGCACGACGAGCGTCGCACCGGTGCGTATCGAAATTTCGATCTGATCATCGAGCGTGCCATCGATGCGGGGGCGTCGGACATCCACTTCGAATTTCGCGACAACCGGCAGGTGCGGGTGCGCATGCGCATTCATGGCAAGTTGCGCCTGACGGGCGAGAACGATCGTCTCGCACGCGACTATCACGCCATGCTCGACGCCGTGTCCGCCGCGTACAACTCGCGCGCCGATCCGAGCAGTCGCAGCCACAACCACTTCGACGAGGCGCAGCATCAGAGCTGCTCCATTCCGGTCACGTTGCGCCAGCGCAAGTATCAGTTGCGCTTCCAGAGCGTGAAGGAGAATCGCGGGGTGGACGTGGTGCTGCGCCTGCTCGTGAACGAGGCGACGGAAGGCGACGTGCTCACGCTGGCACAGCTCGGCTACTCCGCGGACCAGATCGAGGTCCTCGAAGACGCGGTGCATCGCAGCCCGGGGCTGACCGTCATCGCGGGCGAGACGGGCTCGGGAAAGTCGACCACGCTGCGCACGCTCATGACCTACGAGCGCGACTCCGGCAAGAAATTCTTCTCCATCGAGGATCCCGTCGAATACATTCAGCCCCACATGACGCAGATCCCGATTCAGCGTCGCGCGGAAGACGGCCCGGGAGATTCGGCGTTCGGCGCCGCCGCCAAGGTGCTGCTGCGGGGCGATCCGGACAAGCTCATGCCGGGCGAGATTCGCGACGCGGAGACCGGATCGTTCGCGAAGTCCATGACGGAGACGGGCCATCAGGTGCTCTCGACCGTGCATGCGTCGAGCGCGTTCGGGATCGTGTCGCGGCTCGTGAGCGACGAGATCGGCATGCCGCTTGCCGCCGTGGCCGCGCCGAATTTTCTCACGGCGATCGTCTATCAGAAGCTCATTCCGGTGCTTTGCGAGCACTGCAAGCGACCCGCGCGCGAACGACTCGACGACGCCACGCTCGCGGTCATCGGCGCGTTGGGCGTCGACGCCACGGCCCTGCGCGTGGAGGGACCCGGTTGCGAGCGGTGTCACGGACGGGGCACCAGTGGGCAGACAGTCGTCGCCGAAGTGTGCGAACTGACCGATGAGCTGCTCGAGCTGTTGCGCGCCGGCCAGTTCTGGGAGGCGGAGCGTCACTGGCGCGCGAGCCACGACGGCGATCTCACCAGCCCCGACATGACCGGCAAGTCGGCGATGGAGCACGCGATATTCAAGATGTCGCAGGGTCTCGTCGATCCGCGCGACGTCGAAGCGGCCTTCTGCAAGCTCAAGAAATTTCATCTTCGTCAGACGGCGTCGCCGGGCGGTGCCGCGTCGCGCCGGCTCGCCTGTGTATGAACGCGCGCACCGTGTCTGACACTTCGGGGTTTCCCTCATGATCGACGCTGCCAACCGCCTGCTCGCCAGGCTCACGACCGACCGCGATCCCTATCCGGGACTGGCGAAGGCGAAGCGGCGATTTCGCAAGAGCCGCGCAAAGTTCTACAGCGATTTCGCCGACGCCATCGAGGACGGTGCCAATCCGTTCGAGCTCTTCTCACGCCGATACGCTCGTGCCAAGGAACGTCGCAATCCGATGGCACCGCTTTACGCCGTGTGGCGCGACCGCGCGAGCTCGAAGAACTTGCAGAAGTCATGGGCGGGCACTATCCCCGACGAAGACCTGGTCGTCATCGCGGCCGGCGAGAAGGGTGACTTGCCCGGCACGCTGCGGTTTCTCGCGCGCGTGGTCACGCTCCAGCAACAGACGCGCGCGGCCATCGCGGGTGCCGTGGCGCTGCCGATCTTCATGTCGGTGCTGCTCGCCGCGATCCAGCTCGGCGTGGCGTACGGCATGATGCCGATCATGACGGAGATCATGCCGCCGGAGAAATTCCCACTGGTCGGCGCGGGACTGTATGCCATGTCGCGCTTCGTCGCCAACTGGTGGCCGCTGCTCTACGGCGTGCCGGTCGCGCTCGTCGTCCTCATGTCGCTGTCGTTCAGTCGGTGGACGGGGCCGTTGCGCCAGCGCGTCGACACCATCGGTCCCTACGCCGTGTATCGCGACGTGCGGGCGGGCGAATTTCTCGTCGCGCTCGCCGCCCTCACGGGCGCGAAGACCTCGGTGTTCGACGCCATCTCCCTGCTGCTCGGACGTGCGTCGCCCTGGCTGCGATGGCATTTGCTGCGCATGCGCGCCTCGCTCAAGAGCGAGCGCAGCATGATCAAGGCGATGGACACGGGCATTTTCAATGAAGAGATCTTCGACCGGCTCGTCGAGTATTCGGGGCGAACCAACTTCGACGCCGGCATTCGCAAGATCGGGCTGATGACGATCGAGGAGGTGGCCGAGCGCATCAAACTGCGTTCGGCGACCCTGCGCTCGGTGTTGCTGGCGCTCGTGGGCCTGACCATCATCTTCACGGTCGGCGGCATGTTGCAGATCGGTCATGCGGCGGGCGAGTACGCTCGCACGATGTTCTGACGATGCCGCCGTCACTCGATCCGCTCTGGCAGGCGCTGCACGCATTGCCCAACGATGTCGCGATGGCGATGATGGGGGCATTCGGCCTGCTCGTCGGAAGCTTTGTGAACGTGGTTGTGCATCGTGTGCCGCGCATGCTCGAAGCGCAATGGGCGCGCGAGGTGGCGGAATGGACCGGGCAATTGCCGCCGGTTGCGCCACGCTTCAATCTGGCCTGGCCGCCATCGCACTGTCCGCGTTGCGAGACGCGCATCGCCCTGCGGCACAACATCCCCGTACTTGGTTATCTCTGGCTGCGCGGACGCTGTGCCGGTTGCGGCGAGGGAATCTCCGTGCGATATCCACTCGTCGAAGTGGTGGCGGGGGCCATGTTCGCGGCGATTGCGTGGCACTTTCTGCCTTTGATGCAGTATCTGCCCATGCTCGCCTGGTGTGGGTTCGGCGCGACGCTGCTGGCGCTCGCGCTCATCGACGCGGACACACGCTTGCTCCCCGACGCGCTGACGTTACCGCTGGTATGGTCCGGATTGCTGTGCAGCGCCGCGGGGGTGACGTTGCCCGTCGATGCGGCGGTGACCGGCGCCGCGCTGGGATACGGTGCGATGTGGACGATGGCCGGCGCGTACCGCGCGCTGACCGGTCAGGACGGTCTGGGCGGGGGCGACGCCAAGCTCGTGGCCGCGTGCGGTGCGTGGCTCGGCTGGGTTGGCGTGCCGCTGATGCTCGCGTTCGGCGCCACCGCGGCTACCCTCGCCTTTGCGGTGCTGGCGCTTTGGCGCGGCCGCGCCGCGCATGCGCCGCTGCCGTTCGGACCGTGGCTGAGTCTCGGCGCACTGGCGAGCGCGCTATGGGGCGAGCGGTTCCTGGATCTGTGGCTGTATCCGGGCGGCTAAGGCCGGTGCACCCTCCGACGGTGTCGACGACGCGCGCGGCGTGGCGGCGCTCGTATGCGGCGCGCCGACGGCGTGGGCGAGCATCAGGTCGGCCGCCTTCTCGCCGATCATGATCGACGGCGCGTTGGTGTTGCCACCGATGAGCGTGGGCATGATCGACGCGTCCACCACGCGCAGTCCCTCCACGCCGCGCACCCGCAATGCCGGATCGACGACCGACGCCGCATCGCTGCCCATCCGGCAGGTGCCGACGGGATGATAGATGGTGTCGGCGCGTTCGCGAATCAGCGCGGTCAGCGCTTCGTCCGATTCCACGCCACGGCTGTGCAACTCCCGTCCCCCGAACCGTGCGAGCGACGGCGCGGCGAGGATGCGGCGAATCACGTGTACACCGCGCAGCAAGGTGTCGACATCTTCCTGCGCCTGCAGGAAGGCCGGGTCGATGAGCGGTGCGTCGCGCATGTCCGCCGAGGCGAGCGTCACGCGCCCGCGGCTCTTGGGTCGCAATACGCAAGCATGCAGCGACAGCCCGCGCGGCAGATGCACGCGGCGATTGTGATTGTCGCAAACCCCGACCAGGAAGTGCATCTGCAAATCCGGCCGCGCGAGCGCCGGATCGCTCTTCAGGAAACCACCGGCTTCGGCCACATTACTCGCGAACAACCCGCGGCGTGTGCGCAGATATTCGAAACCCTGCGTGAGCAGATGCCAGAGCCCCGCCGGGGTGTAGCCGACGAGTTCACGGTGCGCAACGTACTTGTTGACGATGAAGTCGATGTGGTCCTGCAGGTTCTCGCCCACCCCCGGCGCGTTGACAAGCACGGCCACACCGTGCGCGCGAAGTTGTGCGGCGGGGCCAATGCCCGAGCACATGAGCAACTGCGGCGAGTTGAACGCGCCGGCGCTCAGCACCACTTCGGCGCGAGCGCGAATCGTCTCGAGTGCGCCGCGACGTTGCAGCCTGACGCCCGTCGCGCGCTTGCCGTCGAAGACGATGCGCTGCACGAGCGCGTCGGTGATCACATGAAGGTTCGCGCGCGATTTGCCATGCAGATAGGCGCGCGCGGCATTCCATCGTTGCCCGTCCTTTTGCGTCACCTGATAGATGCCCGCGCCTTCGTACTGCGGACCGTTGAAATCGTCGGTCACCGGAAATCCGGCCTCACGCGCGGCGTCGACGTAATGACGCGAGAACGGATTGATCGTGCGAAGGTCGGCAACGTTGAGTGGACCTCCGCTGCCGTGCCACGCGTCGGCGCCATGCGTGTTGCGCTCGTTGTTCTCGCTGCGGCGGAAGTAGGGAAGCACGTCGTCCCATCCCCAGCCGTCGCATCCGGCCTGCGCCCAATCGTTGTAGTCGTCGGGGTGGCCGCGCGTGTAGATCATGGCGTTGATCGAGCTGGATCCGCCCAGGCCGCGCCCACGCGGCTGGTAGCCCTGACGTCCGCCCAATCCCGCCTGGGGTGTGGTGCGATAGCCGTAATTGCGGCGCGATCGGAACGGCACGAGTGCCGCCAGTCCCAGCGGCAGGCGAACGAGAAAGCTGTCGTCGGGCGGACCCGCCTCGATGAGCGCGATCGTGCACTGCGGCGCACCGTCGGCCAGTCGCGCGGCCAATGCACAACCGGCCGAACCGCCGCCGACAATGACGTAGTCGTAGTCCATGCTGTCATCCTCCCTTGGATGGGCACCGCTATCGCTGTTGCGCGGCTGTCCGGCCGCTTTTTTTGCGCCGACGGATTCGCTCCGCACGGCGTGTCGTTCGACCTGTCGTGGTGCTTTTCTTCGTGCGTGATGCCACGCTGCGCATCGCGCGACCGGCGGCGAGCGCACCTCTGATGGGCGGCACTTCGCGGCCGTACCTTGCGGCGTCAATTTGCAGTGTCGATTTGCAGTGTTGATTCGCGGCGGCACTCATTGTAGGCAGACAAACCGTGTGCGCGGGGGGCAAGTGAAGCATTCCTCTAATTTCTGCGAACATTCGACGCCAACCGCTATGATGAAACGATCGCCTCGGGTGACCGTCCGATACATGACCCATGGAGACACGGATGACTGAAGCCTGGCAGACCCACGACGTGACCAATCAGGTGCCGCCGCTCGTCGACTACAACCTTTACGCGACCGACGCGGCGCTGCAGGCCGCCGTGGCCGTCTTCGGTGCCGATTGGCACGCGAAGGAACTGCATCGTCAGGGCGCGCGTCTGGGCGAGGCGGAAGTGCAGCAGTGGGCGCAGGCGGCCAATCGTCACGAACCGGAGCTGCAGTCGTTCGATGCTCGAGGCAATCGCATCGACCACGTCGAGTTTCATCCGGCATGGCATGCCCTGATGGGTTTGTTGCGCGGTGCACAATTGCAGTCGCTGCCCTGGGCGAATCCGCGCGGCGGGGTCATGGCGGCGCGCACCGCGTCGTATTTCCTGCACGCGCAGAATGAAGCCGGCGCGTTGTGTCCCACGACGATGACGTTCGCGAGCATTCCTGTGCTGATGAAGGAAGCCGCGCTGTTCCCCGCGATCAAGGACAAACTGCTCGCGCCGCAGCATGATCCGCGCGACGTGCCGTTCGCGCAGAAGCACGCGATGCTGGTCGGCATGGGGATGACGGAGAAACAGGGCGGCTCCGACGTTCGCACCAACACGACGGTGGCGACCGACGGCGGTCGCGGCGAGTTTTCGCTCGTTGGCCACAAGTGGTTCTTCTCGGCGCCGCAGTGCGACGCCCATCTGGTCCTCGCGCGCGAGGGCGACACCGATGCGCTCTCGTGTTTCTTTGTTCCCCGGTATCGTCCTGACGGCGGCAAGAATGCCGTGCAGGTGCAGCGTTTGAAAGACAAGCTCGGCAATCGATCGAACGCCAGCAGCGAGGTCGAGTTTCTGGGCGCGTACGGTACACGCGTGGGCGCCGCGGGGCGCGGCGTGCCCACCATCATCGAGATGGCGACGTACACGCGGCTCGACTGTGTGATTGGCAGCGCGGCCATGATGCGCGCCGGCGTCGTCCAGGCGATCCACCATGCGCGGCATCGCGCGGCGTTCGGCGCGAAGCTCGTCGATCAGGATCTGATGACGGCCGTGCTCGCCGATCTCTCGCTCGAATCGGAGGCGGCGACGTGGCTGGCGATGCGACTCGCGCGTGCGTTCGATGCGAGCGCCGCTGACGACGACTCGCCCGTCGAGCGCGCATGGCGGCGCGTGGTGCTGCCTGCCGCGAAATTCTGGGTATGCAAGCGCGCGCTGGAACTGGCCGGCGAATGCATGGAAGTGTGGGGCGGCAATGGCTACGTGGAAGCGGGGCCGCTCGCGCGGCTGTACCGGGAGGCGCCCGTCAACTCGATCTGGGAAGGCTCGGGCAACGTCATGTGTCTCGACGTGTTGCGCGCGATCGGTCGCGAGCCCGACGTCGCGCAACGCTGGTTCGAATGGCTGACCGAACGCGTGGGCTCGCATGCCGTGCTGCGCGCGGCGCTGGCGCAGCTCCATGGGTGGCTGGCCGCCGATCCGGCAACGCACGCGGTGCGCGCGCGCGCCATCGCGCAGCAGATCGTGCTGCTCGCGCAGGCGGCATTGCTGCTCGAACACGCCCCGATCGCGCTCGCGCACGGCTTCATCGAGAGCCGTTTCGCCACGCAGGGCGGACGTGTCTACGGGGTGATGCCCGACACGCTTGCCAAGGCGGTGCAGCGTGCGTGGCTCGACCGGGCGTTCCCGGGGGCAGCGGGCTGACACGAATGGGTTACCGGCATACGGTTTATCGGACGTCACGACAAGACAGATCGACATAACAACGCCGCGACACGATGCAATCCCGCATCGCAGTGCGGGCAGGGAGGAGCAGGGCATGGGTCACCACCACGAACCGGGCGGGCTGCACGAGGCGACGCCGATGACACTCGATACCTCGGTCGACGACGACATCGCACGCGCGCAATTGTTGCCGCGCTTCGACGCCATGCGGCGCGCGCACGACGCGTCGCCGCACGTCGACTGGCCGATGCGCAAGCGTCAGCTCGAGGCGCTTCAGGCCATGCTGCACAAGTATCGCGACGCGTTCGCCACTGCCATCGATGCGGACTTCGGCGGACGCTCGTCGCAGGAAACCGACATGCTCGAGCTGTTCCCGGCGCACGGCAACCTGAAGCATGCGCTGGCGCACACGCGGCGCTGGATGCGGGGCGCCCACGGCTGGGCGCACCTGTGGCTGCTGCCGGGACGCCGGTCGGTCGTACCGCAGCCGCTAGGCGTCGTCGGGGTGATCGTGCCCTGGAACTATCCGCTGCTGCTCGCCGTGGGCCCGCTCACCGACGCCCTGGCGGCGGGCAATCGCGTAATGATCAAGGTCTCGGAAATCACGCCCCGTTTTGCGGAGGTGTTCGCGGCGGCCGTGGCCGATACGTTTGCGCCAGAATGGGTGACGGTGGTGACCGGCGACGCACAGATCGCCCGCGCATTCTCCACGTTGCCGTTCGATCATCTGCTGTTTACCGGCGCGACCTCGATCGGGCATCACGTGATGCGCGCGGCAAGCGAGCATCTCACGCCGGTGACACTGGAACTTGGTGGCAAGTCGCCGGCCATCATCGGCCCGGGCGCACGCTGGGACCATGCGGTGGAGCGCATCATGTTCGGCAAGCTGGTCAATGCAGGGCAGACCTGCATCGCGCCCGACTACGTGCTGGTGCCGCGCGAGAAGCTCGACGCCTTCGTGACGAGCGCGCGGCGGACGGCAGCTCGGCTTTATCCGAACGCGGTGGACAATCCGCAGTACACGAGCATCGTGTCGCCCCGGCATTTTGCGCGCCTGACCGGGTTGGCGAACGAGGCGACGGCGCAGGGTGCCACGGCACACGCGCTTTTCGACGCGGAACCGCAGGCGGCGCGCCGGCGTATGCCTCCGGTGGTACTCACGGGCGTGCACGACGGCATGCGTGTGATGCGAGAGGAGATTTTCGGGCCGTTGCTGCCGGTCGTGCCCTACGACAATCTGGACGCGGCGATCGCCTACGTCAACGAGAGACCGCATCCGCTCGCGCTCTATGTATTCGATACCGACGATACGCGCATCGATCACGTGGTACGGAACACGCTCTCCGGTGGCGTGACGATCAACGACACGCTGCTGCACGTGGCAGAGCACACCCTGCCGTTTGCGGGAGTGGGGCCGTCGGGCATGGGCGGCTATCACGGCGAAGCGGGCTTTCGCACGTTCTCCAAGGAGAAACCGATCTTTCGGCAGTCGCGCTGGAACGGCACCGCGCTGCTCAATCCGCCTTACGGCAAGGCGTTCGGCATGCTGATCCGGCGATTCCTGCGATGAGCGTGGCGCCCGGATCGCGAACCGGCCGTGGCGCGGTGATCACGCAGCGATATTGCGGCCATATCGCAGTCGCCGGCCTGTGAAGACAAAACCCCCGCCGGGGTGACCCGGGCGGGGGTTGTGTCGTTCGGCGCCGGCTGGCGGGGGCCAGCTTGGGTGCAACTCGGCTCAGGCCACGGCGCGCAGACCGGCGTCGGCGAGCAGGGCGTCGGCGCGGTCGGTTGCTTCCCACGAGAATTCCGGCTCTTCACGGCCGAAGTGACCGTAGGCGGCCGTCTTCTCGTAGATCGGGCGCAGCAGGTCGAGCATCTGGATGATGCCCTTCGGGCGCAGATCGAAGTGCTTTTCGACGAGTTCCGCGATACGCTGATCGCTGATCTTGCCGGTACCGAAGGTGTTGACCATCACCGACGTCGGGCGTGCCACACCGATGGCGTACGAGACCTGGATCACGCACTTCGAGGCCAGGCCGGCGGCCACGATGTTCTTCGCGACGTAGCGGCCGGCGTAGGCTGCCGAGCGGTCGACCTTCGAGGGGTCCTTGCCCGAGAACGCGCCACCGCCGTGCGGCGCGGCGCCGCCATAGGTGTCGACGATGATCTTGCGACCCGTGAGGCCGGCGTCGCCCTGCGGGCCACCGATCACGAAACGGCCGGTCGGGTTCACCAGGAACTTGATGTCACCCTTGATGAGGTCGGCCGGCAGGACCGGCTTGATGACTTCTTCGATCACGGCTTCGCGCAGCGCGTCCAGCGCGATGTCCGGATGGTGCTGCGTCGAGAGCACGACCGTGTCGATGCTGTGCGGGCGGCCGTTTTCATACTTGATCGTGACCTGCGACTTGGCATCCGGACGCAGCCAGGGCAGACGACCGTCACGGCGCACTTGCGACTGGCGCTCCACCAGACGGTGCGACAGGTAGATCGGCAGCGGCATCAGCTCCGGCGTTTCATCGCACGCATAGCCGAACATCAGGCCCTGGTCGCCGGCGCCCTGATCGAGGTTGTCGTCATGCGCACGGTCCACGCCCTGGGCGATGTCCGGCGACTGGCGGTCGTAGGCCACCAGCACGGCGCAACCCTTGTAGTCGATGCCGTAGTCGGTGTTGTCGTAGCCGATGCGGCGGATCGTGTCGCGCGCCACCTGCTGATAGTCCACCGTGGCGGACGTGGTGATTTCGCCGGCGAGCACGACGAGGCCCGTGTTGCAAAGCGTTTCCGCGGCAACACGTGCGTACTTGTCCTGCGTCAGGATGGCGTCGAGAACGGCGTCGGAGATTTGATCGGCAACCTTGTCCGGGTGGCCTTCAGAGACGGATTCGGAGGTAAAAAGATAATCGTTCGCCACTTCTGGCTCCTCAATACGAATTTGGCGACTCACGTTGCCGTCATCGGAGGCGAAGCGGCGACGCTTTAGCGGAAAATTGGTCGGATGCGCTGCCGGTAAGGTCGCTCACCCGAATCGCCCCGCAAGTTGTCAGTTAACTCGGCGATGTCGCTTATTATACGCCCCTGAAGAAATCCTGCTTGCGACATGGCATCCATTACCAAGAAATCCGTCGGGTACTACCTGAGCGTCGGCCTGCTGCGCGGGCTGAACTTGCTGCCCTACAGCTGGGTCGCGCGTTTCGGCGCGGCGCTGGGGCGCTTGCTTTACGCCATTCCGAGCTCGCGCAAGCGAGTTGTGCACACCAACCTGCGCCTGTGTTTTCCGCACTGGGACGACGCCACGCGCGAGCGCGTCGCCAAGGCGTCGTTCGTGCATGCGATTCGCAGTTACGCCGAGCGCAGCGTGCAGTGGTTCGCCGACGGCAAGAAGCTCGAGCGGCTCATCGAAGTCGATTCGGCCGTCGACCTCAAGGCCCCTGACATGCCGCCGACAATCCTGCTGGGGTTTCACTTCGTGGGCATCGAGGTGGCCTCGGTATTCATCAACTACCTGCTCGACCGGCCGTGCGCGTCGCTCTACACGCCGATGTCGAATCCGGCGTTCGACGCCATGGCGCGCGAGCAGCGCGGGCGGTTCGACGCCGAAATGATTCCGCGCGGCGACAGCGCCCGCGACGTGCTGCGCATGTTCCGCAAAGGCAAGCCCGTCATGCTGGCCGCCGACATGGACTATGGCGCGCGCAATTCGGTGTTCGTGCCGTTCTTCGGCGTACCGACGTGCACCCTGACGTCGGTTTCGCGGCTGGCCGAAGTCGGCCGCGCCCAGGTCCTCCCCTTCATCGGCGAGGTGCTGCCCAACTACAAGGGCTATCGTTTGAAAGTCTTTCCGATTTGGGAAAACTACCCGAGCGGCGACCCGGCGGCCGACGCGCGCCGCATGAACGCCTTCCTCGAGGAGCAGATCCTGAAGATGCCGGAGCAGTACTACTGGGTGCACAAGCGCTTCAAGACGCGGCCAGAGGGCCAGCCCGGGGTGTATTGACGGCACCGGATGCGCGTCGACCTTCTCCACTACAATAGCGGCATGAAGCTCAAATTCACCAAGATGCAAGGTGCCGGGAACGACTTCGTCGTGATCGACGGCATCTCGCAGACCATCGATTTCACGCCGGAACAGTGGCGTGCGCTCGCCGACCGTCATTTTGGCGTCGGCGCCGATCAGTTGCTGCTCGTGGAGCGCTCGACGCTGCCCGGCGTGGACTTCCGTTACCGCATCTTCAATGCCGACGGGGGCGAGGTCGAGCATTGCGGCAACGGCGCGCGCTGCTTCGTGAAGTTCGTGCGCGACACCGGGCTGACCGACAAGCGCTCGGTGCGCGTGGAGGTGCAGCAAGGCGTGATCGCGCTCACGATGCGCGAGGATGGACAGGTCAGCGTGGATATGGGCGCACCGATCCTCACGCCGTCGGACGTGCCGTTCGACACCGCCGGCCTGCAAGGTCGCCGCGAGGGTGACGACACGCTCTGGCCGCTGGACGTGGCCGGCAAGACCACGTGGATTTCCGTGGTGTCGATGGGCAACCCGCATGCCGTGCAGGTCGTGGACAACGTCGACACCGCACCGGTCGCGACTGACGGTCCGCTCGTCGAGCGACACGCCCGTTTTCCGCGTCGCGTGAATGCCGGCTTCCTGCAGGTGGTCGGGCCGCACCAGGCACGACTGCGTGTGTACGAGCGCGGCGCGGGCGAAACGCTTGCGTGCGGCACCGGCGCGTGCGCCGCGGCGGTGGCGGGTATCCGTCGCGGGCTGCTGCGCGCACCGGTCGCGATTGAGACGCACGGCGGCACGCTCACCATCGATTGGGATGGCGAGAGCGGTTCGGTCATCATGACGGGGCCGGCCGCCACGGTCTTCGAGGGCACGATCGAGATCTGACAGGCGACGCCGTTGCGTTGGACCTGACGGCCCGGCAGGACTGTACGATATTTGGTTTCTGACGAATTCTGATTTAGCGACCCAGGCGGCCGCCGGCCCTCCCTGAGCTCAGGGGCGGTACGTGGCAGTTGACGAACAGCAGACGGACACTCATGAACGACCGAGATATTGCGGAATACCTGATCGCGCATCCCGACTTCTTCGAGCGCCATGCCGAATTGCTGGCCGGCGTGCGGCTCACCAGCCCGCACGGCCAGCGAGCGGTGTCGTTGCAGGAGCGCCAGATCGAGATGCAGCGCGAGAAGACCAAGCAGATCGAGCGGCGCCTCGCCGAACTGATGCGCTACGGCCACGAGAACGACGACATCTCGGCCAAGTTGCACCGCTGGACGCTCGGTCTGCTCGGCGAGCGTGATCCGCACGCGCTGCCCGAGGCAATTGCCCGTGGCCTGCGCGACGTCTTCAACGTGCCGTATGCCGCCGTGCGTCTGTGGAACGTGGCCGCGCCTTATCAGCCGGCCGATTTCGCCCGCAGCGTGAGCGAGGAAGTGAAGATCTTCGCGTCGAGTCTGGTCACGCCGTATTGCGGCGCGAACACCGGTTTCGAAGCCGTGACGTGGTTGGGGGCGCCGAGCGATCCCGCGTCGGTGGCGTTGCTCGCGCTTCGCGACCCGCAGGTCACCGACGGGCCGGTCTTCGGCCTGCTCGTGATGGGCTCGGAAGACGCGCGCCGTTTCCACGAGGGCATGGCGACCGACTTCCTGACGCAGATCGGCGAGCTGGCCGGCGCGGCGCTGGGCAAGCTGCGCGCGCACGACTGATGTCCACCCGGCAGGCCGCGTCCGGCAAGTCGCAAGCCCGCGCGCCAGCCGGCACCGTGGCATCCGCCACGTCCCATGCGACGGCCGGTACTGCCTCCGATCGCACGCCCGCCGGTACGGCGCCGCTGGAACCCGGCATTCGCGCCTATCTCACGTCGCTGGCCAGCGAGCGCAAACTCGCCGGCCTCACCCTGGAAAACTACACGCGCGACCTGCGCCAGTTGCAGCGCCTGGCGGGCGGTCGTGCGCTCGAATCTCTGCAGCACGGCGACATTCGCCGGTTCGTGATGCAACTGCACGGCGAGGGCCTCGTCGGTCGCTCCATCGCGCGCAAGCTCTCGGCGTGGCGCGGGTACTTCGCATGGCTCGCGCAGCGCGCCGCGCTCGCCGCGAATCCCGTCGAAGGCGTGCGCGCGCCGAAGCAGCCCAAGCCGTTGCCCAAGGCGCTCTCGCCCGATCAGGCGTCGGCGCTCGTCGAGTTCGAGTCCGGCACGTCGGCGGAGGCGGTGCGCAACCGCGCGATGTTCGAATTGCTGTATTCGTCGGGGCTGCGGCTCTCCGAGCTCACGAGCCTGGACCATCGCTACGTCGATGCCGACAGTTACCGCTCGATCAGTTGGCTCGACCTGCCTGAGCGCGAAGTGGTCGTCACCGGCAAGGGGAACAAGCGTCGGCGGGTGCCCGTGGGAGAGAAAGCGGCGCAGGCGCTGGCCCAGTGGCTCGACGTGCGCGCGCCGCTCGCCACCGCCGAGCCGCATGCGCTGTTCCTGTCGGCACGCGGCAAGCGCATCGGCGCGCGCGCGGTGCAGCAGGGGCTCGCGCGTCACGCGCTGGCGGCCGGCCTGCCCACGCACGTGCATCCGCACATGCTGCGCCACTCGTTCGCCACGCATGTGTTGCAGTCCTCCGGCGATCTGCGCGCGGTTCAGGAAATGCTCGGGCACAGCAACATTTCCACGACACAGATCTACACCAAGCTCGACTTCCAGCATCTCGCCAAGGTCTACGACCAGGCGCATCCGCGCTCGCGCAAGAAGCCCTGAGGCTTTCCGGCCGGCGGCACGAGTCGGTGTAGAATCGCGTCCTTCCCCAGCAAGTCCGGCAGGTGACCCGCGTCGTGCGCGTCGGCATCGTTCCGTTGGTCGATTGACTCGCGCGAGACCGCCCAGCCGTGCCCTGCGACTTGCCGCCACTCCGAATGCAACCGTTGGTCCGTCCCGCATGAATACCTTGACCCTCAAGCCCGGCAAAGAAAAGTCCTTGCTGCGCCGCCACCCCTGGATTTACGCCACCGCCGTGGCGCGCGTGGACGGCAAGCCGACTTCCGGCGCAACGGTCGTGGTGCGCGCGGCGGACGGTCGCTTCCTCGCCCGCGCCGCCTTCAGTCCGGTCTCGGCCATTCGCGCCCGCGTGTGGACGTTCGACGAGGGCGAGCCGGTCGATCACGCGTTCTTCAAGCGCCGCGTGAGCGCCGCGCTCGCCTATCGGCAGCAGATGGTGCGCGACACGGGCGCCACGCGCCTGATCTTCGGCGAGGCCGACGGGCTCCCGGGACTGATCGTCGACCGTTACCAGTCGGCGCCCGGCGCACCGGTGTCCGATCAACTCGTGTGCCAGTTCATGGCCGCCGGTGTGGAAGCGTGGAAGGACGCCATCGTGAACGCCCTCGTCGGCGCGACCGGCTGCCCCAATGTCTATGAGCGCTCCGACGCCGCCGTGCGCGAGCGCGAAGGCTTGCCGAGCCTCACCGGCGTGCTGGCCGGCGCCGAGCCGCCGCAGGCGCCGGACCTGCTGACCACCCACGAGTGCGGCGTGAAGTATTACGTCGACGTGCGCAACGGCCACAAGACCGGCTTCTACGTCGACCAGCGCGACAACCGTCTGCTCGTGCAGCAACAGGCCAAAGGCCGCGACGTGCTCAACTGCTTCTGCTACACGGGCGGGTTTTCGCTGGCGGCGCTGGCCGGCGGCGCCCAAAGCGTGCTGTCGATCGATTCGTCTGGCGAGGCCCTGGCGATCGGCGCGCGCAACGTCGAACTCAACGGCTTCGACGCCGCCCGCGCCGAGTGGCGCGATGCCGACGTTTTCAAGACGTTGCGCGCATTGCGCGACGAGGGCCGCACGTTCGACATGATCGTGCTCGATCCGCCCAAATTCGCGCCGTCGGCGCATCACGTGGAGCGTGCCGCACGCGCCTACAAGGACATCAACATGGCCGGCTTCAAGCTGCTGCGTCAAGGCGGCCAGTTGCTCACGTACTCATGCTCGGGCGCCATCGACGCCGACCTGTTCCAGAAGATCGTGGCCGGCGCGGCCGTCGACGCCGGTGTCGACGCGCGCATTCTGCGCCGTCTCTCCGCCGGCATGGATCACCCGATGCTGACCCAGTTCCCCGAAGGTGAATACCTCAAGGGACTTTGGTTGCAACGCATGTAAGCAATCACTTCTTTGTGGGGGCGTCAGCCGAGCGTTAGCGCCACCACACCGAGGGCAATGAGGACGGCGCCGCCGATACGGCGGTGCATTTCACCCTCGCCGAGCACGCGCACACCGAGCAGCGCGGCGATCATCATCGACATCTCCCGGGCCGGGGCCACGTGCGAAACCGGGGCGTACTTCAGCGCCGTGAGGATCAGAAAGTACGACATGGGCGAGATCAGGGAGATCAGCACGATCTTGCGCCAGTTCGCCTGCCAAAGCATGACCATGCGGGCCGGCCGCGCGCAGGCCGCCGGCGCGGAGAGCGCGACGCGCAGCACGTTTTCCAGGTAGTAATAGACGAGCGGAGCCAGCAGCAGGGTGCGCATGGCGTAGGCGTCGGCGAGCGTGTAGGCCGCGATGAAACCGCCCGTCAGCACGCCCCAGCCGGCGCCCGCATGCATGCTGCCGCGCCGGAACAGGCGCTCGCCGCCCGCAATGATCAGCACGCCACCCACCACCAGAGCGATGCCGGTGAGCGCGAGCCAGCCCGGACGCTCCCCGAGCAGCACGATGGCACCCAGCGACGACAGCAGCGGGCCGGTGCCGCGCGCAAGCGGATACACCACCGACAGGTCGCCCACCCGGTAACCGCGCTGGAGCACCAGCGTGTAGCCGTAATGCAGAAAGGCGCTCAGCGCGATGACGCCCCAGCCGAGCGCGCTCGGCCAGTCGGCATGCGAGCCGATCAGGAAATACAGGGCGAGCGGGGTATAGAGCACGACCGTGGAGAGCGCGTACATGAAGACGAGCTGCGGGCCGCCCCCTTCGCGCGTGTCGATGCGTTTGGCGAGGAAATTCCAGGTGGCGTGCAGGAATGCGGCGGTGACGACAAGGGCGAGAGCGGTGGGCGACATGGCGGCGGGGGATTTTTGCGTCAATTGTATGACGCATCGCACACCCGCTTTCGGTCAAGATGACGCCTTTTTCCTCGAGACTGCCTCGGAATCGACAGTTTTTGCAACTCGGTTGCAGCGCTCACGGGGGTGTGCTTAAATCGATTCATGAGCCTTACTCAACTACAACCGTATCTGGAAGCTGCCCGCGCGAGCTTACAGGAGCAATCGGGCCGCGTGACCTCGGGGCGTGTCCGTGTGTTGGCGCTGCTGCTCAAGGCAGGCCGCCCGCTCACCCATCAGGAAGTGCTGGCCGACCTGGCTACCGACGCCGATCCGCTCGACCGCGTGACGGCCTATCGGGTGCTCGACTGGCTTGTCGCGCAGGGCTGGGCCATCAAGCAGGCAGGCGACGACCGCATTTTCCGCTTCGTCATGGCGGAGCACGTCGACCCCCAGCGCGCGGCTTCGCCCCGGCCGCACACGCAGCACGGTCATTTCCGTTGCGTCCGCTGCCATCGCACTTTCTGCCTTGACGATTGGCCCCAGCATCCCCAATTGAGTGAGCGCGAACTCAAGCGCCTGCCCAAGGGGTTCGTGGGCGAACAGGTCGAGCTGCTGATTCACGGCACCTGCGCGCAGTGCGCGGGTGCCCCCAACTGACGCGTCCCAAGCCGCCTTTCGTCACCTCGGGTACAGTAAGTGACATTCCGGCGGCACCGGGTACGCCGCATCACAACAGGACATTGCATTCATGACCCCCGTCACCATCCTGACCGGCTTTCTCGGCAGCGGGAAAACCACGCTGCTCAAGCGCATCCTGACCGAAGCGCACGGTATGAAGATTGCCGTCATCGAGAACGAGTTCGGCGAAGAGAACATCGACAACGACATCCTTGTGCAGGATAACGCCGAGCAGATCGTGCAAATGAGCAACGGCTGCATCTGCTGCACGATCCGGGGCGACCTGGTGCAGGCGCTGTCGGACCTGAACAGCCAGCGCGATGCCGGCACGATTCAATTCGACCGGGTCGTGATCGAGACCACGGGACTGGCCAACCCGGGCCCTGTGGCCCAGACGTTCTTCATCGACGACGAGGTGGCCGACACCTATCGGCTCGACGCGATCATCACCCTGGTCGACGCCAAGCACGGCCAGCAGCAGCTCGATCAGCACGAAGTGGTGCAGCGTCAGGTCGGTTTCGCCGACCGGTTGTTCATCACCAAGGCCGATCTGATCACGTCCGAGGCGCTCGACGACCTGAAGCACCGCCTCGCACACATGAACCCGCGCGCGCCGCAGCAGGTGGTCGATTTCGGGCAGGCCGACCTCAAGGAGATCTTCGATATCCACGGCTTCAACCTGAACGACAAGCTCGACATCGATCCGGAATTCCTCGCGGCCGACGATCATTCGCACGACCACGATCACCACGACCATGACCACGATCACGCCCATTGCGATCACGATCATGGCCAGTGCGCCCACGAAGGGCACGACCACGGGCACCACCATCACCACCATCACCACCACGCCCACCACGACGACGCCATCAAGTCGTTCGTGTTCCGTAGCGACAAGGCATTCGATCCGGCAAAGCTCGAGGATTTCCTCGGGAGCATCCTGCAGGTGTACGGCGAACGCTTATTGCGTTATAAAGGCGTATTAAACATGCGTGGCATCGACCGCCGGGTCGTGTTCCAGGGCGTGCACCAGATGATGGGCAGCGACGTGGGCGCGAAATGGCAACCCGGTGAGACGCCGAACACCAAGATGGTGTTCATTGGTGCCGAGCTGCCGAAAGACATCATCCTGCAAGGGCTGGAGCGCTGTCTGGTCTGAACGGGACTGCCGAGCCGAGCGACGGGAAACCCCTTAACCGGGACCGTCGAGCGATTCGGTTACAATACCTGCCCACTGGGCTGCCGCCAGCGAGTTGACGCGGCATTCCGGAGGGTAGGCAGGGGAGCACCTCCATGGCCACCGCCTCTCGCAAGACTGCCACCGCACGCCCCACGCGCCGGTCAGAACCGGCGCCGGACGCGGGCGCCAAGCGTGCTCCAGCAGGCAATTCGAAGACGGGCGAAAAGGCTGCCGCCAAAAAGGGGGTGCCCAAATCGTCCGGCAGGAACGTAACCCAAGAAGCCGCCCGCGGCATCGCCGGTAAGCAAGACGTCCCACCCGCTGCAGGGGCGTCGCCGGACTATCCGAAAGAGACGCCACAAAAACCCATGAGCAAGAAAAGACTTTTGACCGAGGCCGAAATTCTGAAGATGGGCGAGAAGGACTACATGAACGAAGAACAACTCGCCTTCTTCAAGGATCGTCTGGAAAATCTGCAAGCTGAAATTCTGCGCAATGCCGGTCAGACGACCGAAAACCTTCGCGAAACCGTCGTCGTGCCGGATCCGGCCGATCGCGCCACGATCGAGGAAGAGCACGCTCTGGAGCTCCGTACCCGCGATCGCGAACGCAAGCTGCTGAAGAAGGTCCAGCAGTCGCTCGCCCGCATCGAGTCCGGCGAATACGGCTGGTGCGAGGAAACCGGCGAGCCGATTGGCGTGCCGCGTCTGCTTGCCCGTCCGACGGCCACGCTTTCGCTCGAAGCGCAGGAGCGCCGCGAACTGCGCCAGAAGCTGTTCGGCGACTGATCCGCACGCGCAATCCGGTCCGATGCCGCGCGGTGGCGGCAGCCGCAAGGTCGTCGGGCCCCTCGGTTTGCCAAAGGCATGTCTGCACGACATGCCTTTTTTATTTCGTCATCGCCGCCGACCGGCCGTCGGCCTGCCCGCGACTGTGGCTTGCGTGCAACGCGCAGTAAGCCTCCCGGGACATCCCACTTTATGGCAGAATTGCAACTCAGTTGCAAATTCATCCTCCCATGTCGTCCATCGATCCCGCCTCCCGACTCCGGCGCGCGTGTCTTCGCGCGGCGCGCGGCCGTGCCTGCGGCGGCTGGACGGCGTGGCTCATCGTTGCGCTGGTTTGCGTGCAGATTTGGGGCCTGCAGCACGAGATCGTGCATGCGCGGGGGCTGACGCAGGTCGTCGCGCACGGCTCCCGGCCGGCAGTCAAGTCGACGTTTGGTGCACGCCTCCAAAGCGCGGTGCCGGGCGCCGATGCGCCGTCCGGCGTTCCCGACACCCGGGCGTCCATCGTTGCCGACGACGATGACAACGATGACGACGAGGCCGCGATCCCGCCGGAGCCATCCGCATACGCCGGCCAGATGGGCTTTGGCGGCCACCAACATCATTGCCACCTGTTCGAAGGCGCCACGCTCGCCGCAGCCTTCGCCGTTGCGGTGCTTGTGTGGAAGCACGCGGCCGTCGACGCAACGGTGCCCACGTGTACCACTGGCAGGCGCCACGTCAGTGCGCCGCAACTGCCCTTCGATTCCCGCGCGCCGCCGGGCGCGGTCTGAGTTCACGCGCACGTTCCGCGCGAATCCCTGCCGACTTCCCGACTGACCGTCGTGGCCTCCAGAGCCGCGAGGCAGGCGTGCGACCGCGCGCGATCTGCGCGGGGCAGGCGTTCGTTCGCGCCGATTCACGGGGTATTCGGGCGCCGCACGACGGCATCCCGATTCAACTCAAAGAAAACAGACCGACATGGCCAACCTAGTTTCCAACGCCGCGAAAGCCTCCGCGGTGTCTTCGCTCGCCTCTGCCTCCGTGGCCATTTCCCTGGCCGTTCCTTTCGTTGCCGGCCAACCGCCCGCGCGCCGCGAACGCCGTCGGGTGAAGCCGCTACCGCTGGCCGCCGCGCTGAGCGTCGGTGCGCTCGCGCTGGCGAGCCCGTCCACCCGCGCCGCCGATGTCACGCCCGCGCCGAGCGTCGTGCCGGAAGCCTTGCTGCCCGCCACTTTCGTGACCGGGAACCCGCTCGGGCGCGCGGTCGCGGAGCTGACCGTGCCGGTGACCGAGCTCGACGGCAAAGCGCTGGCGCTGCGTCGCGCCGGCACGCTCGGCGAGACGCTGGACGGCTTGCCGGGCGTCTCGTCCACGTCCTACGGCCCGAACGTCAGCCGTCCGATCATCCGTGGCCTGGACGGCGATCGCATTCGCGTGCTGCAAAACGGCACCGCCTCGCTCGATGCCTCGTCGCTGTCCTACGATCACGCCGTTGCGCAGGACCCCTTGTCGATCGAGCGCGTCGAAATCGTGCGCGGCCCCGCCGCGCTGCTCTACGGCGGCAATGCGGTCGGGGGTGTGGTCAACACCCTGGACAACCGCATTCCTCGCGAGTCGCTGACAGGAATTTCCGGCGCAACGGATTTCAGCTTTGGGGGGGCCAACCGCGAGCGCGCCGGCGCTGCGCAACTCGAATTCGGCAACGGCCAATTCGCCTTCCATGTCGACGGCTTCGCGCGCAAAAGCGCCGACCTGCGCATTCCCGGCTTCGCCCACTCGATACAACGTCGCGCCCTCGACGGAGAGGAGGCGCCGCAAGCGTCCGGCACGCTGCCCAACAGCAACGGGCAGGTCAGCGGGGCAGCGGCCGGGGCGTCGTGGACGTGGGCCGACGGCTACGCCGGGCTGTCGTATTCCGGTTATGACTCCGACTACGGTACCGTTGCCGAGGAAGACACGCGCATTCGCCTGCGCCAGCAGCGCCTGGCGCTGGCAAGCGAGGTGCGGAATCTGAGCGGTCCGTTCACGGCCTTCAAGTTCGACTTCGGTTACACCGACTACGAGCACAAGGAAATCGAAAACGGCGAGACGGGCACGACGTTCAAGAACCATGGCTACGAGGGACGCATTGAAGCGCGGCACGCGAGGATCGGGCCGGTGGAGGGCGCCGTCGGCGTGCAGTTCTCGCAGAACACCTTCTCTGCGCTCGGGGAGGAGGCGTTCGTGCCGAAGAGCGATACGAATACCGTGGCGCTCTTCGCGCTCGAGGAGTGGGCCGTCGATCCGGCGGTGAAGCTTTCGTTCGGCGCACGCGTCGAGCATTCGAGCGTGAAACCGACCGCCGGGGGCAACGCCCGCTTCGACAACCTGCCGTCGCGCAATTTCACGCCGGGCAGCGTGTCCGCCGGCGCCGTGTTCGGCCTTGCGCCGGTATGGTCGTTGGCGGTGAACACGTCCTATACGGAGCGTGCGCCCACCTTTTACGAGCTTTATGCCAACGGTCCGCATCTGGCGACCGGCGTGTGGGAGATCGGCAATCCGCAGGCGTCATTGGAAAAAGCTGTGTCGACAGACGTCTCGCTGCGCTACGCAAACGGCCCGAACAAGGGCAGCGTGGGCGTCTTCTATAGCCGCTTCTCGAACTTCATTGCGCTCAACAATACCGGCCGCACGCAGGCGCTCGACGACGACACGATTCCTGTCTACCAATATGCTGGCGTGCCCGCCGACCTCTATGGCGTGGAAGCCGAAGGCCGGGCACGTGTCTGGCAGGGCCATGGCAACCTGGACGTCGAACTGCGCGGCGACTACACCGTGGGCCGCAACCGCGATACGGGCGAACCTCTGCCGCGCATCGCGCCGTTGCGTCTGACGGGAGCGCTCGTGTACGGGTTGGGGCGCTGGGGCACCCGGCTCGAAGTGGTGCACGCGAGCGCGCAGGGTCGCGTGCCGGCCAACGAACTGACGACGAGCGGCTACACCACGCTCGGCGCGTCGCTCACGTACCAGTTCAAGGCGGGCGGTGCGCAGTGGCTGGCCTACCTCAAGGGCGAAAACCTGACCAATCAGGAAGTGCGTCTGGCGAGTTCGGTGCTGCGCGACATTGCGCCGCAGGGCGGTCGCGCCGTGCGGGTGGGGCTGCGCACCACGTTCTGAGTGGAAATCTGCCGCAAAAACGAAGCAAATTCCGAGAATTCGCTTCGTTACTATCCATTCGCGCGGTGCAATGCCGCGCGAATTTCGCGATCCATGCCGCGCTACGCAGTAGCGGCGGGCGCTCGGCGGAGAGGCTCTCGCTTCGCCGTCGACGCCTCTTGATATTCGTTCGATTGCCCTAAACTACAGTGACGTCTCGCCCGGTCCGGGCGCGTCGTCACGGTCGTGAGACGCGTCGGTCGTCCGGGCCAACCGTTACGGGGCGCGCGTCGCCCCCCGAAAAGGAACAGGCATGGAGCAATATCACGGCACCACCATCGTCTCCGTTCGACGCGGCGATCAGGTCGCGCTCGGCGGCGACGGACAAGTCACGCTCGGCAATATCGTGATGAAGGGCACGGCGCGCAAGGTGCGCACGATTTACGACGGCAAGGTCATGGTCGGCTTCGCCGGCGCGACGGCCGATGCATTCTCGCTGCTCGACCGTTTCGAAGCGAAGCTGCAGAAGCACCAGGGGCACCTGACGCGCTCGGCGGTGGAACTCGCCAAGGACTGGCGCACGGACCGCATGCTGCGCCGGCTCGAAGCCATGATGATCGTCGCCGACGCCGAGACCACGCTGGTCATCACCGGCAACGGCGATGTGCTCGATCCCGAGGGCGGTGTGGCGGCGATCGGTTCGGGTGGCTCGTACGCGCAGGCCGCGGCCCGCGCGCTGGTCGAGAACACGGAACTCACGCCTGCCGAGATCGTCAAGAAAGCACTGACGATCGCGGGTGAAATGTGCATCTACACCAACGGCAATCACATCATCGAATCGCTGCCGCCGAAGGCTGCGAAGTAACGACGGACGACGCTCGCGCCGCGGCAGGTGGACTCCTGCGGCGCGAATGGCCGGCCGACGGCACAACGACTGTCGGCCGGCCGCGCGTCACCCTCTGAGCGAACCCCTAATCTGGCGAACGTCATGACCCATATGACCCCCTCCGAGATCGTTTCCGAACTCGACAAACACATCATCGGCCAGCACAAGGCCAAGAAGGCTGTCGCGGTGGCGTTGCGCAACCGCTGGCGCCGTCAGCAGGTGGCCGAGCCCCTGCGCCAGGAAATCACGCCGAAGAACATTCTCATGATCGGCCCGACCGGTGTCGGCAAGACCGAGATCGCACGTCGTCTGGCCAAGCTGGCGGACGCACCGTTCATCAAGGTCGAGGCGACCAAGTTCACTGAAGTCGGCTATGTGGGCCGCGATGTGGACAGCATCGTGCGCGATCTGGCGGAAATCGCGATCAAGCAAACGCGCGAAGCCGAAATGAAGAAGGTGCGCACCAAGGCCGAAGACCGCGCCGAGGACCGCATTCTCGATCTGCTGCTGCCGACGGGGCGCGAGTCGTCGCGCGACATCCGCTTCGGTTCGGCCGCGCACGATACCGAGCCGAGCGGCGAGGATAACGCCACGCGCCAGACGTTCCGCAAACGTCTGCGCGAAGGTGCGCTCGACGACAAGGAAATCGAGCTCGAAGTCGAGATTCCGGCGCAGGGCATGGAAATCATGGGCCCGCCCGGCATGGAAGAGATGACCGAGCAGATCAAGGGCATGTTCGCGAATCTGGGCAACCAGAAGAAGAAGCGTCAGAAGCTCAAGATCAAGGACGCGCTCAAGATCCTGACGGATGAGGAAGCATCGAAGATGCTCAACGACGAAGAGGTCAAGCAACTGGCCCTGCGTAACGTCGAGCAGAACGGCATCGTGTTCCTCGACGAAATCGACAAGATCGCCACGCGCAGCGAAGTGGGTGGCGGTGACGTGTCGCGTCAGGGCGTGCAGCGCGATCTGCTGCCTCTGGTCGAAGGCACGACCGTGAGCACGAAATTCGGCATGATCAAGACGGATCACATCCTGTTCATCGCGAGCGGAGCGTTCCATCTGGCCAAGCCGAGCGATCTGATTCCGGAGCTGCAGGGGCGCTTCCCGATTCGCGTGGAGCTCGAATCCCTGTCGGTCGAGGACTTCGAAGCCATTCTCACGCAGACGGACGCAAGCCTCGTCAAGCAGTATCAGGCCTTGCTCGCCACGGAAGACGTGACGCTCGAGTTCGCGCCGGACGGCATCAAGCGTCTCGCCGAGATCGCGTTCTCGGTCAACGAGAAGACGGAGAACATCGGCGCTCGGCGTCTGTACACCGTCATCGAGAAGCTGCTTGAAGACATTTCGTACACCGCCGGCAAGCAGGCGAACGAGGTGGTGACGATCAATGCCGAGTACGTCAACCGCTTCCTCGAGGAAGTGGCGCAGAACGAGGACCTGTCGCGCTACGTGCTGTAACCGGCGCTGCCGGAAAAAGTCGAACCCCAAAGGTTGGAGTGACCTCCGGCCCTTGGGGTTTTTTCATGACTGTCGCCGTCGCTGGTGACGGGCGCGATGCGTGCCAGGGGTGTGATGTGTACAGGGAGCGGCGCGTCGATATCGGAATCGCGCTCGCTGACGGTGATCGTTACTGTTTGACCGGCCGCTTGAGCAGCTTGCGCTGCAACGTACGTCGATGCATGTTCAGGGCGCGCGCCGTGGCGGAGATGTTGCCGTGGTGCTCGGCGAGCACGCGCTGGATGTGCTCCCACTCGAGGCGTGCCACCGACAGTGGCGAGGGGTTCTCGATGGCTTCGTCGGCCTGCGCTTCGCTGGCGTCGCTGCGCAGCGAGGCGAGAATCGTGTCGGCGTTGGCGGGCTTGGCGAGGTAGTTGTCCGCGCCGTCCTTGACGGCCTGCACGGCGGTCGCAATGCTCGCGTAGCCGGTGAGAACCAGCATGCGGGCCTTGGGTTGCAAGGCGCGCAGCGGCGCGATGAGCGGCAGACCCGAGTCGTGCCCCAAATGCAGGTCGACCGAAATCAGATCGAACTGACGCGTGCGTGCCGCGAGCAGCGCGGCGGCGCTGTCGGCGGCGATCTGCACGTCGTAGCCACGGCGCGTGAGCGCACGGGCGAGCGTCTCGGCGAAGACCACGTCGTCGTCGATAAGGAGGAAGTGGGAGGCGTTCATGTCTGACTCCGCGAGCCGAAGAAGAAGGTGGCCATCGGCAGGCGCAGCTCGGCGCGCGTGCCTTGCGGCGTGTTGGGGGTAAGGGTGATGTCGCCGCCGAGGCGCTGCGCGCTGGCGAAGGCGAGATACAGCCCCATGCCGTGCCCGCCGTGCGTGCTCATGACCGGCGAATTGCCCAGGCGCGCTCGCAGGTCGGCGCTCATGCCGGGACCTTCGTCGCAAACGGTGAAGCGCACATCTTCGGCAGTGACCGACACGTCGAGCGCGACCGACGACGGGCTGAAGTAGGCGGCATTGTCGAGCAGGATCGTCAGAATCTGCCCGACCTGCACCGTGTCTTCGATGCGCGCCGTCAGGTTGGACGGCACATGTAACTGGAACTGAACCTGCGGGTGTCGCAGGCGCCACTGAGTGGTGAATGCGGGCAACCACTCGGCCATGGCCTGACGCACCGGGGCCGCCGCCCGCGTTTGCACGTGGCCGATGGCGCTCTTGCACAGCGCGATCTGTTGTTCGAGCGTCTGAAGATCGGGTTCGAACGGCTTCAAGGCGTCGTTGCCGCGGCTCTCGCTGCGCAGCTCACCGACGACCACGGCCATCGTCGAGAGCGGCGTGCCCAACTCGTGGGCGACGCTCGCGGCCTGAGCACCGAGGGCCGCCATGCGCTCGTCGCGCAGCAGGCGTTGCTCGGCGCGCGCGAGCTGGGCGTCGCGTGCGCGCAGGGCTCGCGACATGCGCGACACGAACCAGGCGATCACGAGCACGCTCACCACGAAGTTCACCCACATGCCGGCCAGATGCAGGCGCAGCAGATTGCCCGGATCCGCCAGATCGAGCGGCACGTACTGGAAGTTCAGCGCGCCGTAGGCGACCAGCGAGAGCAGTGCCAGTTGCGACGCATTGCGCCACGGCAGCACGGCCGCCGCGATGGCGAGCCCCGGCAGGAAGAGCGACACGAACGGGTTGGTCGCCCCGCCGGAGAAGAACAGCAGCGCTGTCAGCGCGGCCAGATCGACGAGCAACTGGCTCATCAGATCGAGATCGGTGCGGCGCTTGGCGCGCTCGACGCCGCGTCGCGCGCGCACCCACGTGAGCACGTTGAACAGGACTTCGAGCGCGATGATCGTGAGCATCGGCTCGAGCGGAAGACGTACGCCGAGCCAGAGTTGCGCCACGCCGATGGTCGCGAGCTGGCCGACGATGGCCAGGCAACGCAGCCAGAAGAGCTGCACGACGTTGGTTCGCTCGATGGGAAAATGAGTCATACAGGAAGTGTACCAAGTCCGCGTGTCCGCCCCGGTTGCCGCACCGACCGCTGCGACACTCTGCCGCACGGGCGCGTGCACCGCGTAATGTCCGACATCATGCGGCCACCATGCGCGCGATGCGGCGCGCGACTACAATGGTTCGCCACGTCTTTCGCGACACGGTGTCGCGCCGGGCGAACTGGCGGCACATCGCCAACGACGACGGGTCTCCGTCCGATCCAGGGATCACGAAAAGGAGTTTGCATGAAGCACAAGCTATGGGTGGCAGCCGCCCTGAGCCTCGGCATGGCCTCGGCGTTCGCCCAGACGGCGGCGGTGGACGTCTCGGACGCCTGGGTGCGCGGTACCGTCCCCGGCCAGAGCGCCACGGGGCTGTTCATGACGTTGCAAGCGCATCGGGCGACCACGCTCGTCGGTGTCAGCACGCCGGCGGCCGCCAATGCGGAGGTGCATGAGATGAAGCTCGAAGGCACGCTCATGAAAATGCGGGCGCTCAAGGGCGGCCTGCCGCTGCCGCCCAATCAGCCTGTGCAACTCAAGCCCGGTAGCTACCACATCATGCTCAACGACCTGAAGGCGCCGCTCAGGAAGGGCGATACCGTACCGGTGACGTTGCGCTTCGAGACGGCCGACCACAAGACGTCCGAACAGCAGGTCCAGGTGACGGTGCGCGACCTGACCGCGGGACCGCCGAACGGCGGCGGCATGGCGGGCATGGCCGGCATGGCCCACGGCGCGCACAGCCAGTAATCGCGCGGCCATGGCCAACAAATCCCTGGGTACCCGGCAAAAGCTGATGTTTCGCGGCATCGCCGGAACCCGATCGGGGGGACGACCCGGCTTGGGCGGCGCTCGGCCGCCGGTGGTGCCGGGGCGGCAACAGCGCTCAGTCGGCGGCGTCGATGGCGCTGCCCGCCAGACCGGCCACACCGGCTTCGCGCAGCGCCGTACGAAGGCAGGCGGGGCATAGGCAGGCGTTGGCGTCCAGCCGCGCGGAAGCCGGCAGGCGAGGCCAGTCCATGCACCAGCAGCGCACCGCCGCGCCGGAGGCTGCTTCGGAAGCCTCGGATGCCGCTGCCCCACAGGCGACCTCGACACCACACTTCGGGCAGCGCGATGGGGGGGCCGCGCTATGCATCCGCACCTTCTCGTGGGGCCGACGAGGGCCCCGATTTCCATACGATGAGACAGGCTCCCGGCCGGGCGCGAAGCCGCCGCGCGCCTCCCGGGGGTGACGAGTTGCGCAACTGCAACAATGCGCGCGCGTCCTTGGCGCGACCGAGCTCGGCCGCACGCGCGGCGCAAATCGGGCAAGAGAAGACGACAGGGGAAATTTCGGCCACTGACGGGCGTCCGTTAACAAGTGAAAGGGGTGATACGCACCCTTCGTGGTGTGCCGCTCACGGGGCGAAAATCGCCGCTTTCGCGGATGCCGCGCGGTACGTGACAAAGGGTAGTCACGCGAGCTCGCCGACGCAAGCGGCAGCCCCTTCCGAATCCCATCGGAGCCCCGCACGGCCGGGCTTCTTGGCTGTACAATGCGCCGTGTTTACCGGTCCACCTGCTCTATTTGCGAAAAGCACCTTCCTGCCATGTCCGCTCAGCAACTGTCTTCCATCGACGACATCGCACCCGCACTCAAGGCCGAGATCCTGGCTGAGGCGATGCCGTACATCCGCAAGTATCACGGCAAGACCGTGGTGATCAAATACGGCGGCAATGCCATGACCGAGGAGCGACTGAAGCGGGGCTTCGCGCGCGACGTCATTCTGCTCAAGCTCGTGGGCATCAACCCGGTGGTGGTGCACGGCGGCGGCCCGCAAATCGATCAGGCGCTCAAGAAGATCGGCAAGCAGGGCACGTTCATCCAGGGCATGCGCGTGACCGATGAAGAGACGATGGAAGTGGTCGAATGGGTGCTCGGCGGCGAAGTCCAGCAGGACATCGTCATGCTGATCAACGAGTACGGCGGCCAGGCGGTCGGCCTCACCGGCAAGGACGGCGGTCTCATCAACGCCCGCAAGATGATGCTGCCCGATCGCGAGAACGCCGGTCAGTTCATCGACATCGGCTTCGTCGGCGAAGTCGACTCGATCAATCCGGCCGTGGTGCGCGCGTTGCAGGACGATGCCTTCATTCCCGTGATTTCGCCGATCGGCGTGGGCGAAGACGGTCAGGCCTACAACATCAACGCCGACCTCGTGGCCGGCAAGTTGGCGACCGTGCTCGGTGCCGAAAAGCTCGTGATGATGACCAACATTCCGGGCGTGATGGACAAGGACGGCAATCTGCTGACCGATCTGTCGGCGCGCGAAATCGACGATCTGTTCGCGGACGGCACGATCTCTGGCGGCATGCTGCCCAAGATCTCGTCGGCGCTCGATGCGGCAAAGAGCGGTGTGAAGTCGGTGCACATCGTCGATGGACGTATCGAACATTCGGTGCTGCTGGAAATTCTGACCGAGCAGCCGTTCGGCACGATGATTCGCTCGCACTGAGCATCATGCGGTGCGGGCCACGCCGATGCCGGCCGGTCCCGCAGCGAGTCGAGAGGCGGACCCCGTGGGGTCCGCTTTGCATTGGTGGCATCCGTTCCGGCAGTGTTACGAGACCCCATGATCCCATTGGCTTTTTTCTCCTGGAGCGGCGGCAAGGATTCCTGCCTGGCCCTGCACCATGCACTCTCGTGCGATACAGGCGGCGAGCCGCACTTCGAAGTGCGACGCCTGCTGGCAATGTTCGACGAGTTGGGCGAGAGCTCGCGTTCGCATGGCCTTCCGCGCGATCTGGTGCAGGCTCAGGCCGACGCCCTGGGCATCGCGCTCGACATCGGACATGCGGGCTGGCGCGATTACGAAGCGACCTTCATCGCGCGGTTGCACGCCATGCGCGCGCAGGGCATCACGCACGGCCTGTTCGGCGACATCGATCTACAGGCGCATCGCGACTGGGAGGAGAAGGTGTGTGCGGCGGCAGACATGACAGCGGTGTTGCCGCTGTGGCAGCGCGAGCGCCTGTCTCTCGCGCACGAGTTCATCGCGCTGGGATACCGCGCGGTCGTCGTTTGCGTGGACGGGCGGCATCTGGGGCCGGAGTTCGTGGGCCGCGAGTACGACGCGTCGCTCCTGGCCGATCTGCCGCCGACGGTGGACGCCTGCGGGGAAAACGGGGAATTCCACACGTTCGCCTATGACGGACCGCGCTTTTCGCAGCCGGTGCCGTGGCGCATCGAACGCGTCGAGACAATTCATGGTCCTAAGGAATATGGCGGCACGCCGTATCATCGCGCGCATATCGTGGCAGTGAGGGATTGAACCGCCGGTGCCGCGCGCCGGCTTCCCGGCGCGACGTCCCTCGTCAATCCGGCGCCGTGAGCCGGCGGAGTTCGTCGAGCAACTTGGCTGCGGGGCTGGGCAGAATGCCCTGCCGGCGGCGAAAGGCCGTGAGCGTGCGTGTGGCGCGCACTGTCTCGATCGGTAGCGTGTCCATCACCTTCGCCTGCGCCTCGACGTCATACATCGGCTCCGGCATCCAGGTCAGGAAGCCGCAGCGCGCGACCATGCTCTTGAGCACCGGCACGGAGCGCGTCTCCACCACGATGTTCGGCAGCCCGAGGCCGTGCGCGGCAAATACCTCCTGCATGTGCGCGTATGGCGCGGTGCCGCGCGGCGGAATCGCCCAGCGCTCGCCGAGCGTGTCCGCCAGCGTGAGGGGCTTGCGCCGGCGCAGCGGATGGTCGCAGCGGGCCACCACGAAACTCTCGTCCTCCCAATGGCAATCGGTAATGGCGACAATGTCCTCGGTGTCCGGGGCGACGGTCGAGAGCGCCAGATCGATTTCGTGACGCATGAGCCCTTGGGCGAGCCGGTCCCACACGCCCTCGATGATTTCCACGCGCAGGTTCGGCCAGCGGTTGAGCACTCGATCGACGGCGAGCGGCAGGACATGGCTCGCGATGGCGCCGACCGCCCCGACCTTGATCGTGCCCCTGGCCAGTCCGCGCAACGCGTCGATCTCTTCCCGCGCATGTTCCGCCTCTCGCTCGAGCAGCATCGCATGCGGCAATAGCGCATGTCCAAACGCCGTGAGTTCCATGCCCTTGCTGTGACGCTCGAACAGCGGCGCGCCCAGGTCGGTCTCAAGTCGCTTGATCGTGCGGCTGAGCGCGGGCTGCGTGAGGTGTAGTTCGGCGGCGGCGCGCCCGAGACTTCCGGTGGCCACGATGGTCGTGAAGGCGCGCAATTGCTGGAGATTGAGGCTCATGAGGGACGCGGGCACCACGAGAAGAGGAGCGGCAGCGCGCATCTGGCGCACGCCAAAGTCATGCAAAAGCGTAATGACTTTGGTACATAAAAGCAATTCCTGTGCATATATAGGCTGCCTATACTCGGCCCATCGCCATGGGAGCCTTCATGAAAGACAGCCGAGAAGTCCGCGCCGGTCAGCCGACCGGTGCGCCGCAGACCCTCACCGTTCGCGAAGTCGTGATCGACCTGATGCGCCGTCACGGCATGACCAAGGTCTTTGCCAATCCCGGCTCGACCGAGTTGCCGCTGTTTCGCGATTTTCCGCCCGACTTCGAATACGTGCTGGGGTTGCAGGAGGCGGTCGTCGTCGGCATGGCCGACGGCTACGCGCAGGCGAGTGGCAATGCTGCGTTCATCAACCTGCATTCGGCGGCGGGCGTCGGCAACGCGATGGGCAACATCTTCACCGCCTACAAAAATCAGACGCCACTGATCGTGACCGCGGGGCAGCAAGCGCGTGCCATTCTGCCGTTCGATCCGTTCCTCGCGTCGGTGCGTGCCACGGAGCTGCCGCAGCCCTATGTCAAGCTCAGCCTGGAACCCGCGCGCGCCGAGGACGTGCCGCTGGCGCTCGCGCGTGCGTACCACGTCGCCATGCAGGAGCCCAGGGGGCCGGTCTTTGTGTCGATTCCGGTGGACGACTGGGATCGGACGGCTCAGCCGCTGCCGCCGCGTCAGGTGAGCACACGTGTCCAGCCGGATCCGTCGGCGCTCGTGCAGTTGGCGTCCGCGCTCGACGCGAGCGAGCGCCCGGCATTCGTTGTCGGTTCGTCGATCGATCGCGCAGGCGCCTTTGACGCGGTCGTCGCGCTGGCCGAGCGTCACAACGCCCGTGTGTTCACCGCGCCGATGTGCGCGCGTTGCGCCTTCCCCGAGGATCATCGTCTCTTCGCGGGCTTCCTGCCGCCGATGCGCGAGAAGATCGTCGGCCTGCTCGGCGGGCACGATCTGATTCTCGTGATCGGGGCGCCGGCATTTACCTACCACGTGGAGGGCGAGGGACCGCACGTTCCCGATGGCGCGTCGTTGTTCCAGCTGATCGAAGACCCGGGCGTGGCCGCCTGGACGCCGGTTGGCGCTTCTGTCGTGGGCAATGTGCGTCTGGGCGTCGAAGCATTGCTCGCGCGCGCCGTGCCGGGAGAGCGCGCGCTGCCTCCGGCGCGCGCCTTGCCGCCGGTGGCGGTGCCCAATGCTCCCGGCCAGCCGATGTCGACGGCCTTCGCGCTGCAAACGCTCGCGAAGGTGCGCGATGCAAGCGACATCGTGGTGGAAGAGGCACCGAGTGCGCGTCCGGTCATGCAGCAGTACCTTCCCTTCACTCGGCCGGGAACGTTCTACACCATGAACAGTGGCGGTCTCGGCTATTCGATGCCTGCCGCGGTCGGTGTGGCGATGGCCAATCCGGCGCGGCGCGTGATTGGCCTCATCGGCGACGGATCGGCCATGTACTCGATTCAGGGCTTGTGGAGCGCGGCACAGGCGAAGCTGCCGATCACGTTCGTGATCCTTAACAATCGCCGCTACGCGGCCTTGCAGGATTTCGCGCCGTCGTTCGGCTTCGGCCCGAAAGACCCGGTGCAGGGCACCGATCTGCCCGATCTCGACTTCGTTCGTCTGGCCGAGGGCATGGGCGTCGGTGCCGAGCGCGTCGAACGGGGCGAGGCGTTGCACGAGGTTCTGGCGAGGGCGCTGGCCAGTGGCGAGACACGCCTGATCGAAATCGTGGTGGCATGATGCACGGTGCCGCGCCGCGCGCCCATGACACGGCGCGCGGCGCGGTGCGAGACGAACAACCGAGCAAGGAGACGAAAGTCGATGCAATCGCAGCAAGACCCCCAAGCCCTCACCCTGCTGATCGCAGGCAAGCGCGTGAGCGCTGCTGACGGTGCCACGTTCGAGCGGCGCAATCCTCTGGACGGCGAAATCGCGTCGCGCGCTCCCGCCGCCACGCCGGACGACGCGCGCGCCGCCGTGCGCGCCGCATGGGCCGCGTTTCCGGCATGGTCGAACACCGGCCCGGGAGAGCGTCGGGCGTTGTTGACGAAGGCTGCCGAGCGACTCGAAGCGAAGGTCGAGCAGTTTCAGGCAGCCATGGCCGCGGAGACGGGGGCCTCCGGACTGTGGGCCGGCTTCAACGTGCATCTGGCCGCGCAGGGGCTGCGTGAAGCGGCCGCGATGACCACGCAGATCGCAGGCGAAATCATCCCGTCGGACGTGCCGGGCAGTCTTGCGATGGGCGTGCGTCAGGCGGCAGGCGTGGTGCTGGGCATCGCGCCATGGAACGCGCCGGTCATTCTTGGGGTGCGCGCTCTCGCGCTGCCGCTCGCGTGCGGTAATACGGTCGTATTCAAGGGCTCGGAGCTGTGTCCGGCCACGCATGGACTCATCGCCGATGCGCTCGACGAAGCCGGGCTGCCGGCCGGTGTCGTGAACTTCATCACCAACGCGCCGAAGGACGCCGGCGCCATCGTCGAAGCGCTGATCGCGGAGCCTGCCGTACGCCGCGTGAACTTCACGGGTTCCACACGCGTGGGACGCATCATCGCCGGGCTGTGCGCCGAGCATCTCAAGCCCGCGGTGCTGGAGCTTGGCGGCAAGGCGCCGTGCCTCGTGCTCGACGACGCCGATCTCGACGATGCGGTGGACGGTGTGACATTCGGCGCCTTTGCCAACTCCGGTCAGATCTGCATGTCCACGGAGCGCATCGTGGTGGCGGAATCCGTTGCCGACACCTTTGTCGCGAAGCTTGCCGCGAGGGCCAGCGCGCTGCCGCTGGGAGACCCGCGCCAGGGGCCGGTCGTGCTCGGCGCCGTGATCGACATGGCGACCGTGCAGCGCTGCAACGCGCTGATCGACGATGCGCTGGCCAAGGGCGCCACGCTGCTGTGCGGGGGCCGTGCCGAGACCACGCTCATGCCGGCGACGCTGCTCGACCACGTCACGCCGGACATGCTGATTTACCGCGAAGAGTCGTTCGGTCCGGTCAAGGGCATCGTGCGCGTGAAAGACGACGACGCGGCGGTCGCCTGTGCCAACGACAACGCTTACGGTCTGTCGTCGGCCGTGTTCAGCCGCGACATTGCGCGCGCGATGGGCGTGGCCAAACGAATCGAATCGGGCATTTGCCACATCAATGGCCCGACGGTGCATGACGAAGCGCAGATGCCGTTCGGCGGCGTGAAGTCGAGTGGCTGGGGACGTTTCGGCGGCAAGGCAGGCGTTCACGAGTTCACCGACCTGCGCTGGATGACGGTGCAGACCACCCCGCGTCATTACCCGTTCTGAGCGTGCCCGGCGCGGCTCGGACGCCATGACGTAACGCAAGACCACCATACCGCCGCAGCCGGGATACCGGAACAGACGGCCGGAGGAGACAATCGTGTCACAACAGTTCGAAACCGCTCCTGTGGGGGCGGGTGCAGCATCGGGTCATGCCGGCAATACCGGCGAGGGGCATCGTAACGACGCGCCGGCCGCGGCGCGGGCGGCGGCACCGGGCTACGGCCGCGTGGTGGCGGCCAGTTGTTTTGGCACCGCCATCGAGTGGTACGACTTCTTCGTCTACGGATTTCTTGCGCCCATCGTGTTCGACCGGCTGTTCTTTCCGCAGCTCGATCCGATGGCGGGCATGATCGCGGTGTTCGCCACCTTCGCCGTGGGCTTCATCGCACGGCCCATCGGCGGCATCGTCTTCGGTCACTATGGCGACCGCATCGGGCGCAAGTCGATCCTGCTGTTCACGCTCATTCTGATGGGGGTGGCCACGACCCTGATCGGCCTGCTGCCGACCTACGACAAGGTCGGCATGTGGGCGCCGGTCATGCTTGTCACGTTGCGTTTCATTCAGGGCTTCGCGCTGGGCGGCGAGTCGGTCGGCGGCCTGCTGATGACCGTCGAGGGCGCTCCCGCGCATCTGCGTGGCCTCTTCGGCGGATTGATTCAGGCGGCGGGGCCGACGTCGATCGTCGGCGCGTCGCTCGCCATCGTGCTCATCACGCGCTTGCCGGAGGACGACCTGCTCGCATGGGGCTGGCGTCTGCCGTTCCTCGTGAGCCTGTTGCTCGTGGCACTCGGCACGTATGTGCGTCTCAAGGTGGAGGAGTCGCCGAGCTTCAAGGCGGCCGAGCAGCATCGCGACATCGCGAAGGTGCCGGTGGCGGAAGTCATCACGCAATACTGGCGCCCCACGCTCGTCACGTTCTTCATCTGCCTGGCCGAGACGAGCTTCTTTTATCTGGTCGCGATCTTCTCGCTTTCCTACGGCACCAAGACGCTCGGCCTGCCGCGCAGCGTCATGGCCGATGGCGTGCTATACGCGAACATCCTCGCCATGCTCACCATTCCGGCGTTCGGCATGCTTTCCGACAAACTCGGGCGTCGTCCGATGTTCCTGATGGGCCTGGCCGCTACCGCGATCTTCATTTATCCGTTTTTCCTGATGATGGGCAGCAAGGAGGCCGCGCTGGTCATGCTCGCCATCGTGATCGGTGCGGGGGTGATTCACCCGATGATGTTCGGCCCCGAGGGCAGCTTCTTCTCCGAACTCTTCGACACGCGCGTGCGCTTCTCGGGCGTTTCCCTGGGCAAGCAGATCGGCACCGTGCTCGGCGGCGGTCTCGCGCCGATGATCGCGGCGAGCCTGCTCGCATGGAGTCACGGTCATATCTGGCCCGTCATCGCCTACTTCCTGGTGCTCGCCGCGATGGCGCTGATCTCGACGCTGCTGGTACGCGAGACGCGGCACAGAGCGCTGTAGCCGACGCGACGGATACGATCCGAGCGGACATCGACCGCGTTGCACCGCAGTCGATGCCCGTAAAAAAGCCCCGCTTCGCGATGCGAGCGGGGCCGTTTCATGGCGAGCTCCGAGGGTTCGGTGTGCCGGTCACCCCGGCACGTCCTGCGGCCGCGTCACAGATCGAGCACCAGCATGGCCGACTTACTGCGCGAGCAGCACGGCAGCATCTGATCGTTGGCGGCGCGCTCATCGTCGGTCAGGTAGACGTCGCGATGATCGGGAATGCCATCGATCACGCGGGTCAGGCAGGTACCGCACACGCCCTGTTCGCACGACATCTGCACTTCCACGCCTTGCGCCGCGAGGGCGGCGACGATGGTTTCGCCCGCCTTCACGTCGATCACCCGACCGCTCGAATGCAGCTTCACCTGGAAAGGCCGGTCGCCCTCGCCATTGGCATCGGCCTGCACCGGGGCGGCGAAGTACTCGCGATGCACATTGCCTTCGGGCCACTGCGCGGCCTCGGCGCGGGCGAGCACGGCTTCGATGAACCCGGCCGGGCCGCACACGTAGAGATGCTTGCCGGCGGAGGGCTGCGCGAGGATCGCGTCCAGATCGGCGCGTGCGCCCTCGCTGTCGAAGTAAAGATGCGTTCTCGAAGCGAGGGCGTCGTGCGCGAAGCGATCGCGAAACGCCGTGCGCGCCGGTTCGCGCGTGCAGTAGTGCACTTCGAACGAAGCGTTGCGCGCCGCGAGCGATTCGGCCATGCACAGGATCGGCGTCACGCCGATGCCGCCGGCGAGCAGAATGCTGTGCTGCGCGTCGTCGGCGAGCGGGAAGTGATTGCGCGGTGCGCTGATTTCCAGCTCGGCGCCGGGCGCGAGCGCATGCATGCCGACGGATCCGCCGCGCGACGCCGGATCGCGCAACACCCCCACGCAGTAGCGATGCGTCTCGCCAGGCGGGTTGCATAGCGAGTACTGACGCACCAGACCATTGGCCACGTGCACGTCGATGTGCGCGCCAGCGGTAAAGGTCGGCAGTGCGCTGCCGTCGATACTCACCAGTTCGAATTCGCAGATGTCGGTGGCGACATCGCGTTTGTTCGCCAGCCGGACTTTCATGCCGCGTTCTCCACGCCACGCCCGGCGCGCTCGGCCTCGATCAGACGGTCGAGCACCTTGCGCGACTGCACGCCACCGGCGTCGATGTTGAGCTTGAGAATCTTCTTCTCCGGATACGCCGAGAGATTGCGTTGCTGGGCTTCGAGCACTTCCTGGTCTTCGGCGAAGATGCCGCCCTGGCCGCGCTTGATCTGCGCGGTCAGTTCGGCGTCCTGCGGCTTGAAGTTGCGGGCCATGCCCCAGAAGTACCAGATCGATTCGTCAGTCTCGGGCGTGATGAAATCGACCACGATGCTGCCTGCCTTCTTGTCGGCCGGGGCGTGGTAGCCGCCGTGTCCCGCATGCGCCACCCCGACTTCGATCATCACGTGGCTCGGCGGCGTGAACCGGCAGATCTGCCAGCGGTCGCATGGCACCTGGTCGTCGAGGCCGTTCGCGCGCAAGGCGCTTGCCCAGAACGGCGGCGCCTTGATGTTCTCCATGTGGCGCGCCGTGATGACCATGTCGCCTTCGACGGTGGTCTTGGGCGGTGCTTCCTCGATCTCTTCCTGGCCAATGCTCGTGGCGTGTACGTAAGTCTCGTGCGTGAGGTCCATCAGGTTGTCGATCATCAGGCGATAGTCGCACTTGATGTGATACAGACCGCCGCCGTACGCCCACTGGTCGCTCACGGCCCATTCCAGATGCGGGATTTCGTCGGCATTGGCGAGTGCCTCGTCGCCCGGCCAGACCCACACGAAGCCATAGCGCTCGACGCAAGGGTACGAGCGCGTCTTCGGGAAGCCGCCCACGCGCTGACCGACCATCTTCGTGCACTTGCCGCCGCCGTCGACCGTCAGGCCGTGATAGCCGCACACGAGATGGCCGTCCTTCACGAAGCCCAGCGACAGCGCGGCGCCACGATGCGGACAGAAATCCTCGAGCGCCGCGACCTTGCCGTTGCCGTCGCGAAAGAACACCATCGCTTCGTTGCAGATCTTGCGGCCCAGCGGCTTCTCGGCGAATTCGTCCGGCGTGCAGGCCACGTACCAGGTGTTTTTCAGGAACATTTTCGTTTGTCTCCTAGGCGTGCCTTCGTCCGGCGCGCTCTCGTTTCGATTGGGGGTGAAGTGCGGGATTTCGGGGCCGGGCGCGTGTCAGAGCACGTGCGCGCCCATGCTGTGCTCCTGTGTGACGATGTGCTCGCGACACATGAATTCGGCGCGATCGGGCTGGCGCGCGGCGATGGCTTCGACGATCGCGTGATGCTGACGGTGCGCGTAAGCGATGATGTCGGCGTACTGGCGCCGGTCCTCATGACCGAAGGCGACCGTGCGCGGCGCGACGAACGGCACCAGGTTGCAGCGCGCAATGAAGCCCTCGAGCAGCGGATTGCGTGCGCCCGTGACGAGCAGATCATGAAAGCGCGCATTGAGCGATGCGTAACCGATCTGTACTTCCGGGGTCATGGTGTGATCGGCAAGCAGGGCGTCGCCCTCGGCAAGCAACTCGCGCAATTGCGCGAGCAGTTCCGCGCTCGCGCCCTTTTCGGCGAGCAGGCGGGCGGCGTAGCCTTCGAGCGCGCCACGCAGATGCAGCGCCTCGACGCTCTCGTCACGCGTATGCGCGCGCACCGCGTATCCGCGCTGCCCGGCGCGCACCACCAGACCTTCTTCCGCGAGCACCGGCAACGCCTGGCGAATCGGCATGCGCGACACGCCGAGCTGCTCCGCGAGCTTGGCCTCGGCCAGACGCTCGCCCGGGGCGAGTTCGCCCTTGAGGATCATCTCGCGCAATTGAACCGTGGTCGGCGTGGGATGCAGCATGCGTCTCCTTTCGTTTTCTGGAATGCCTGCCGGACACACGGGATGCCGCCCGATCCGGCTTTTTTTCATTATGGGATCCCATAATGCCGAATCGCATCAGTACATACCCTTGTTTATGCAAATATGGGATCCCGTATAGACTCGGCGCTACTCAAATGCGGGGGCCGTGATTCGCCGTCCGCGCAATACAAGACACAAGACGGAGACGACAGCGTGGCAAAGATCATTGGCGGGATCGGGACGTCGCACGTGCCGACCATCGGTGTGGCATATGACAAGGGCAAGCAGCAGGACCCCGCGTGGGCGCCGCTGTTCCGGGGTTACGAGCCGGTGGCGAAGTGGCTGGCCGAGAAGCAGGCCGACGTGCTGGTGTTCTTCTACAACGATCACGCCACCACCTTCTTCTTCGACATGTACCCGACGTTCGCGCTTGGCGTGGGCGAGTCGTTCCCGATCGCCGACGAGGGGGCCGGGCTGCGTCCGCTGCCGCCGATTCGTGGCGATGTGGCCTTGCAGGCGCATATTGCCGAGTCGCTCGTGAACGACGAATTCGACATCACCGTGTTCCAGGACAAGCCGATCGATCATGGCTGTGCGTCGCCGCTGCCGCTGCTCTGGCCGCACAAGCCGGACTGGCCGGGCACGGTCGTGCCGATTGCCATCAACGTGTTGCAGTATCCGTTGCCCACGGGCCGTCGCTGCTATCGGCTCGGTCAGGCGGTGCGACGCGCGATCGAGTCGTATCCGGAAGACCTGCGTGTGGTGGTCGTGGGCACGGGCGGGTTGTCCCACCAGATTCACGGCGAGCGCACGGGCTACAACGACGAGGCGTGGGATCGGGAATTCCTGGAACTGCTGGAGCATCAGCCGGAGAAGCTGACCGAACTCAAGCACGTCGACTACGTGGCGCGTGGCGGCGCGGAGAGCGTGGAGCAGATCATGTGGCTGTCGATGCGTGGCGCGATGGGGCCGCGCATCAAGCGCCTTCATCTGAACTACTACCTGGCGACGACCACCGCCATGACCGTGGCGCTTTACGAAGAGGAGGCCGTATGAATCCCCAACTCGAAGGGATCGAGGCGATCACCGGCACGTATGCGTTCGATCTGCGCGTGAGCAACCGCACGCTCAAGCTCAATCGGTTCTTCTGGCACATGATCCGAGCCGAGAATCGCGACACGTACCTCAGCGACCCGGTCGCCGCGATGACGGCCGCCGGGCTCACACCCGAGGAACAGACGATGGTGCAGGCGCAGGACTGGCTGGGGCTGGTGCGTCATGGCGTGAACTTCTTCGTGCTCGAGAAGTTCGCGCGCGTGGTGCGCAAGACCAACCTCGAAGTGTATGCCCTCATGCGCGGCGAGACCCTCGACGAGTTCATGGCCACGCGTCGCGTGCCGACCATGCGCTGAGCCGACATTTCCCCGCATTACAAGGCACTGCGCATGTCCGTCGACACCGTCATCCGTCTGTCCAATGTGCCGGCCGGCTCGCCGCTGGCCTGTCACGAGCGCGGCACCTGGAGCCGTGCGCCGCAGAGCAGCGAGGCGACACTGCTGTGTCGCAAGCTGCGCGGCCTGCGGGCGATGGTGGCCGTGCTCGAGTGCGATTCGGTCGCCCGCGCCGCGCGCATGCTGCATCTCTCGCAATCGGCCGTCGCGCGCTCGATCTCCGACATCGAGGCGGAACTGGGCTTTCCGCTATTCCACCGCAGTGGCCGTGGTCTGATTCCGAATGCGGCCGGCCAGCGCCTCGGGGTTCGGGCCACCCGCGCGCTCGCCGAGTTGGCCAACGGCTACCGCGAAGCCTTCGCGGCCACGGCCTCCCAGGCCGACGGCGGGGCTCGCGCGGCGAGCCGCTTCGCGGCGGTCGTCGCGCCGCAGCAGCTCACCAGCTTCATCGCGGTGGCCGAACTCGGCAGCGGGCCGCTCGCGGCCAACCGTCTGCAATGCTCGCAGCCGACGATCCAGCGCAATCTCGATCAGCTCGAGGATCTCATCGGTATCAAGCTCTTTCGGCGCACGCCGCGCGGCACACGTCTGACCGACGAGGCGCAGGCCCTGCTCGGGCCCGTCAAGCGCGCGCTGGCCGAACTCGCGATTGCGGAAGACGAACTCGCGCCCTTCGGCGGTCGTCAGCAGGGGACCGTGATCGTGGCCGCGCTACCGCTCTCGAGCGGCTTCCTGCTGCCCAAGGCGATCGATAGCCTGCTTCACAAGTCGCCCTATCTGAGCGTGACGGTCGTCGACGGCACGTACGAAGCGCTCGTTCGGCAACTGCGCCAGGCGGACGTCGACATGATCGTCGGCGCATTGCGCGCCAACGACGTGCCGCCGGACATCCGTCAGGAGGCGCTGTTCGAGGACCACTTGTCGGTCGTCGCCCGCGCCGGTCACCCGTGCCTGGCCACCGGCCGCACGCCGACGCTGGCCGAACTGGCCGAGTATGGCTGGGTGAGTCCGCTGCCGTGTACCCCCGCGCGCGGTGTGTTCGAGCGTGTGTTCCACGCGGCGGACCTGCCGTTGCCGAAGACGCAGGTTCATGCGAGCAGTTCGCCGGTGGTTCGCGGACTGCTTTCGGCGAGCGATCGACTGGCCCTGATCTCTCCGGTGCAAATCACATCCGAGCTGCGTACGGGGGAGCTCTCGGTGGTGCCGGTGTCGTTGCAACACGCGAGCCGCGCCATCGGCGTGGCGACACGGCGCGACGGGTTGCTCTCGCCAGCCGCCGAACAACTGCTCGACGAACTGCGCGCGCTTGCGCCGACGATGCAGCATCCGACCTGATTCGACGGCGTCGTGATGCCACGGCGGCCGCACGTTCGCGCGTCGCTCGTCGCGGCGTGCGCGAGCGCGGCGAAAATCGCCGGATTCGCCATGAGTTGCATGTGTCCCGGTGTGGGCAAACATGCGATTTTCTCCTCTCGCCCCGCAGCCCGACGACGGCTCGCCCCGCCTTGCACGACGGGCGTTCCACCCTCGGAACGCACTGCGTCCCACAGCGCGAAATTCAATCCGAAAAAAACGTCACATTACGTAGGGGAAAGCTCGGGGATATACGAAAAACGCAACGCTCGACGCGGGAGTTTCATTCGACGCCGCCATTTCGGCTGCCTAATCTGTTCCGGATACCTTGAATGGGCGTGCCAACCCCCGGCGCGCCACATCAGAAAAAACGGAGCGGCGCCCGACGCCGACGAGGAGACGACACCATGATGAAGCGCCATCTTTGGCTCGCTGTGGCAATGGCGAGTGTTTGCCAACTTACCGCTGTTTCGGCCCGCGCCGAGGAAATCAAAGTCGGCATGCTGGGCCTGTTCTCGGGCTCCGCGTCGTGGTGGGGCACGGAATATCGCCGCGGCGTGAATCTGTGGCTCGAACAGAACAAGAACAAGGTCGGCAACGATACGATCGTGATCCTCGAGCGCGACGAAGGCGGCGTGAATCCGCAGCGTACGCGTCAGCTCGCGCAGGAACTCGTGGTGCGCGATCAGGTGCAATACCTGTTCGGCGGCTCGTTCACGCCGAACGTGCTGGCCATGGCCGACGTGGTCAACCAGACCAAGACGCCGCTGGTCATCGGCAACTCCGGCACGTCGAGCGTGACCCTGAAGTCGCCGTATTTCGTGCGCACTGGCTTCACGCAGTGGACGGTGAGCGTGCCGCTCGTCGAGTACGCCGCGAGCAAGGGCGTGAAGAACGCCGCCATCGTGGTCGCCGACTTCGCCACGGGCTACGACGCCATCGACGCCTACAGCGAGACGTTCAAGAAGGCCGGCGGCAAGATCGCCACCGAAGTGAAGGTGCCGCTGGGGACGACCGATTTCTCGAGCTACCTGCAGCGCGTGAAGGACGCCAAGCCGGACGCCGTTTTCCTGTTCATGCCGGTGGGTCCGATGTCGGCCGGTTTCGTGAAGGCCTTCAAGGAGCGCGAGCTCGACAAGGCGGGTATCCAGTTGTTCGCCACGACCGAGACGATGGAGTCCGATCTGCCCGCCATCGGCGACAGCGCGCTCGGGACCATCACCGCGCTGCACTACTCGCCGTTCCTGACGACGCCGGAAAACACCGCGTTCGTGAAGGCCTACAAGGCCAAGTATGGCCCGGGTGCGCTGCCCTCCATCGCGTCCGTGTCGGCCTATGACTCGATGACGCTCATCGCGCAGATGATCAAGGCGACCAAGGGCAAGAAGGACGCCGACAAGGCGATCGCCGCGGTGAAGGGCTACGCCTGGACCAGCCCGCGCGGCCCGGTGTCGATCGATCCGAAGACCCGTGAAATCGTGCAGAACGTGTACATCCGCCGCGTGGAGAACATCGACGGCAAGCTCGGCAACAAGCCGATCGAGACCTTCAAGTCGGTGGTCGAGCCGTGGCATTTGAGCCACCCCCAGGTAGCTGCCAAGTAGGTCAGGCGACGTCGTTCAGTTCGTTCGGTTCCGGTAATTCCTCATGACGCAATCGCTTGCCACTTTCCTGTCGTTGTCGATCGACGGTGTGGCCTACGGGATGCTGCTGTTTCTCATCTCCGTGGGCCTCACGGTCACGCTCGGCGTGATGCGCGTGGTCAACCTCGCACACTCCGCTTTCGCGATGATCGGCGGTTATTTCACCCTGTGGGCCATGCAGCGCGCCGGGCTCGACTTCTTCGCCGCCCTGCTCGTGGGCGTGGCCGGCACGATGGTGCTCGGCGCGGTGCTCGAGCGCACACTGTATCGCTGGGTCTACACGGCCAATGGCCTGGGGCAGTTGCTCATGACGATCGGGCTGGCGTTCATCATCTGCGCGATCGCGAAACACCTCGCCGGCACCGAGTTGCAATCGATTCCGGTGCCGCAGGACCTGCGCGGCACGTGGGACTTCGGTGCGTTCTCGGTCTCGGTGTATCGCATCTTCGCGCTGGTGTGCAGCGCCGTGGTGGCACTGGGCATCTGGTGGGGGCTCGAGCGTACGTCGTTCGGCGCGAAGCTGCGTGCCGCCGTCGACAATCCGCGCATGGCGCGTTGCGTCGGCATCGACGTGCCGGTCGTGTTCTCGATCACGTTCGCCATCGGTTGCGGCCTGTCGGGTCTTGGCGGTGCCCTCTCCAGCCAGATCCTGCCGCTCGAGCCGTACTACGGCCTGAAGTACCTGGTGCTGGTGCTGATCGTGGTGGCCGCGGGTGGCTTGGGCAGCCTGCGCGGTTCGCTCTACGCGGGTCTGCTGCTTGGCCTGATCGACACGCTCGGCCGCTACTACGTGCCGGCGCTCGGCGCCTTCATGATCTATCTGGCCGTGCTGGCCATCTTGCTGATCCGCCCGCAAGGGTTGATCGGCCGCGCCTGAGCGGAGGGTAACGATGTCTCGGATGATGCCTTCGCAAATGCCTGCCGGCGCCGCGCAGATCTCGCCCGCGTTGCGCCGCAAGCGGCTCGGCGCGCTCGATGCCGTCCTGCTGCTCGCCGCGATTGCCACCTATTTCTTCGCCGATCTGTATCTCGCGCTCGCCACGAGCGTGCTGATCATGATCATCTTCGCGCTCTCGCTCGATCTCGTGCAGGGCTACTGCGGCATCGAGACGCTGGGACATGCCGCGTTCTTCGGCAGTGGCGCCTACGCGGCGGGGCTGTTCGCGCTGCACGTCTCGCCCGACCCGTTGCTCGGACTCGTCGCCGGCGCGGCGGTCGCCGCGCTGGTGGGGCTCGTCACGGGCGTGGTCGTGCTGCGCGTGAGCGGCCTCACGCAGATCATGCTCACACTCGCCTGCGCCACGCTCCTGTATGAAGCGGGCAACGTCGCCAAGTCGATCACAATGGGCGACGACGGCCTGACCGGTTACACCATCGCGCCCTTGCTCGGCCGCTTCGAGTTCGACATCTACGGTCACACCGCGTATCTGTACGCGCTGGCGGTCTTGCTGGTGGTCTACCTGTTCACGCAGTTCCTGGTGAACTCGCCGTTCGGTCTGACGGTGCAGGGTATTCGCGAGAACGCCATGCGCATGTCGCTGCTCGGCGTGCGCGTGGGACTGCGCCGCCTGATGCTCTACACGCTGGCCGCCGCGCTGGCGGGCGTGGCCGGCGCGCTGTCCGCGCAGGTCAACAACATCGTGGCGCTCGACACGCTGTCGTTCACGCTCTCGGCCAATGTGCTCGTGATGCTCGCACTCGGCGGCACCGGACGCCTGTATGGTGCCGTGCTCGGCGCGGTCGTGTTCATGGTGCTGTCCGACCGCATCGCGGCCATCGATCCCACGAACTGGCTGGCCGCGCTCGGCGTGCTGTTGATCGTCGTCGTGCGCTTTGCCCCCGACGGTCTCATCGGTCTGGTAGACCGCCTGACGGCGCGCTTGCGCCGCCGCACGACGGTCACGTCCGACGCCGCTCACGCAAGTGGCACCCAGGGCGCATCCGCGACGTCGAAGGAAGGGGAGGTGACGCCGTGAGCGCCGCACTCGAAATTCAGGGACTGTCCAAGCGCTTCGGTCAGCTGGACGTGACCCGCAACGTCAACCTGTCGCTCCCGGTCGGCGCGCGACACGCGCTCATCGGCCCGAACGGCGCCGGCAAAAGCACCTTGATGAACCTGCTCACCGGGGTGCTCAGGCCGAATGCCGGCGTGGTGCGCGTGGGCGGCACGGACGTCACGTCGATGCCGTCGCACAAGCGCGTGAAACTGGGTCTGGCCCGCACGTTCCAGCTCAATACGCTGTTCGACTCGCTCACCGTGGCCGAGAACGTAGCGCTGGCGCTCTCCTCGCGCCGTGGGCTTGACGGGCGCATCGGCAAGCCGCTCGCCAGCCGTGCGGCCGTCGTCGAGGAAGCGGCCGAGCGCCTGCGCGATCTCGGCATGCTCGATCTGGCCGGCAAGCGCATCAGCGAACTGGCTTACGGGCAGCGTCGCCAGGTCGAGATCGCGCTGGGTCTCGCCCTGGATCCGAAGGTGTTGCTGCTCGACGAACCGGTGGCCGGCGTGCCGTCGGGGCAGGGCCGCAAATTGTTCGAACTGCTCGAGCGCCTGCCGTCGGATGTGGCGGTGATGGTCATCGAGCACGACATGGATCTGGTCTTCCGCTTCGCGCGACGCATCACGGTGCTCGTCGAAGGCGCGGTACTGATGGAAGGCGAAAAGGACGAAGTGCGCAGCGATCCGCGCGTGCGCGATATCTATCTGGGGCGCCGCCATCATGACTGACATGCTGCTCGAAGCCGGCGGGCTGAGCGCCGGTTACGGCGAGACCATCGTGCTCGAAGACCTGAGCCTGCGCGTGGCGGCCGGCGAGGCCGTGGCCATTCTCGGGCGCAACGGGGTCGGCAAGAGCACGCTGCTCCTCAGCCTGCTCGGACTGACGACGCGCCACGGCGGCGTGGTGCGCTATCGCGGCGACGACATCTCGTCGTGGCCCGCATACAAGCGCGCCCGGGCCGGGCTCGCGCTGGTGCCCCAGGAGCGCGAAATCTTCAAGTCGCTCTCGGTCGAGGAGAACCTGCAGGTATCGGCCATGGGCGGCGACACGCGCGCGAAGACCGACTGGTCGCTCGAGCGTGTGTACGACCTGTTCCCGCGCCTTCACGAGCGTCGCCGCAATCTGGGCAACCAGCTTTCGGGCGGCGAGCAACAGATGCTCGCGATCGGCCGAGCGTTGATCGGCAACCCGCGCGTGATCCTGTTCGACGAACCGTTCGAAGGCCTCGCGCCGGTGATCGTCGATCAGTTGGTCGACGCGTTCTGGAAGCTGCGCGCCGACGGCGGCATGGGCGTGGTGCTCGTTGAGCAGCACGCGGAGCTCGGGCTGGAACTGACCGATCGGGCGCTGGTGCTCGACCGCGGCCGCGAAGTCTGGTCCGGGCGCAGCAGCGAGCTCGCCGCCTCGCCGGAATTGCTCGGCGCGCTGGTGGGACTGGAGAGCGTCTGACCGCGCGATGCGCCGTGCGGCATGCGTCGGCGCTGCGGAAAGTCTGATATTCGGCAATGTGGCAATGCGGTGATATGGCGATGCCGCGGTAAGCAAAGGGACAAAGGCGTCAAGCACATGAGCACATCACAGAACACCCAAACCCAGGGGTTGGCGGGCCTGGTGGTCAGCGCCCACTCGGCGGACTTCGTCTGGCGCGCGGCCGGCACGATCGCCACGCACGTTGCGCAGGGCTATCGCATGAAGATCGTCTGCCTGTCGTTTGGCGAGCGTGGCGAATCGGCCAAGCTCTGGCGCAAAGGCGCCGGGATGACCGAAGCGAAGGTCAAGGCGGCGCGTCGCGAAGAGGCGCAGCGCGCGGCCGACATTCTCGGCGCGGAGATCGAGTTCCTCGATATCGGCGACTATCCGATGCGCGTGTCCGACGAAACGCTGTTCCGGCTCGTCGACATTTTTCGCGAACTGCAACCGTCGTTCGTGCTGAGTCACTCCGAGAAGGACCCGTACAACTTCGATCACCCGCTGGCGATGCGCGTCACGCAGGAGGCGCGCGTGATCGCGCAGGCCGAAGGGCACAACCCGGGACAGAAGATCATCGGTGCGCCGGCCGTGCTCGCATTCGAGCCGCACCAGACCGAACAGTGCGAGTGGATTCCGAACACGTTCGTGGACATCACGCCGGTGTGGGACAAGAAGCGCGCGGCCATCGAATGCATGGCCGGTCAGGAGCATCTGTGGGACTACTACACGCGCGTGGCATTGCAGCGCGGCGTGCAGGCCAAACGCAACATCGGCATTACGGCCGCGCGAGACATCAAGTATGCCGAAGGGCTCATGCGCCTGACGCCGGTCGTGACCGAGCAACTCTCCTAATTCATGAAGCCACTTTCACCGTCCATGGGGCAACCGTCATGATTCGCGGCGTCGTCGTTCGTCAGATTCCCCGTGTCGATGCCGCCACGCTCGACACGCTTCGCAGCGCTGGCAGCGCCACGGTGCACGAAGCGCAAAGCCGTCTTGGCCTCATGGCCACCTACCTGCGTCCGATTTATCGTGGCGCGTCGGTCGCCGGCAGCGCGGTGACCGTGCTGGCGCCGCCGTCCGACAACTGGATGCTCCACGTCGCGGTGGAACAGGCCCAACCGGGCGACATCGTGGTGGTGGGCGTGACGTCGCCCTGCGACGACGGCTACTTCGGCGACCTGCTCGCCACGTCGATGAAGGCGCGCGGCGTGGCCGGGCTGATTATCGATGCCGGTTGTCGTGACATCGGCACGCTTACCGAGATGCAGTTCCCCGTGTGGTCGAAGGCCGTTTCCGCGCAAGGTACGGTCAAGGAGACGCTCGGCTCGGTGAACGTGCCGGTCGTATGCGCGAACCAGATCGTGAACCCCGGCGACGTGATCGTGGCCGACGACGACGGCGTGGTGGTGGTGCCGTTCGCCACCGCGCGAACGGTTGCCAGGGCGGCCGAGGCGCGCGGCGCGGACGAAGCCTACAAGCGCGGCGTGCTCGCCGGCGGCACGCTCGGACTCGACTATTACAAGATGCGTGAGCGTCTCGCGGCGAAGGGCCTGCGCTATGTCGACTCGCTCGACGAGCTGCAAGGCGAGTGAGGGTCGCGACTTGGCCGACATGAAGCATTCCCAGACGCGCATTCGCGCAGCCGTCATGCGCGGCGGCACCTCGAAGGGGCTGTACTTCCTCGCCGAGGATCTGCCCGCGGATCCCGCCGCGCGCGACGCTGTGCTGCTCGCGGCGATGGGCTCGCCCGACGCGCGCCAGATCGACGGCATGGGCGGCGCGCATTCGCTCACGAGCAAGGTCGCCATCGTCTCGCGTGCGACGCGGCCCGAGGCCGACGTCGACTTTCTGTTTGCACAGGTCTTGGTCGACGAAGCGCGGGTCGACTACGGACAGAACTGCGGCAACATCCTCGCCGGCGTGGGCCCGTTCGCGATCGAGCGCGGACTCGTGGCCGTCGCGGGCAAGGTGACGGAGGTCGGCATTCACATGGTCAATACGGGGCAGGTGGCGGTTGCCACGGTCCAGACCCCGGACGGCATCGTGAAGTACGACGGCGACGTGGCCATCGATGGCGTGCCGGGCACGGCCGCGCCAATCCCGCTGATGTTCCGTGACACCGCAGGCGCGTCGTGCGGTGCGCTGTTTCCGACCGGCGCGCGTCAGGACACGGTCGGGGGCGTGGCGGTGACGTGCATCGACAACGGCATGCCGCTGGTGCTCATGCGCGCGGCGGATCTGGGCGCGACCGGCGCCGAGTCGTGCGAGGCGCTGGAGTCGGGGGCCGATTTCCAGGCGCTGCGCGAGCGTATCGAGGCCATTCGGCTCGCGCTCGGGCCGCGCATGAACCTGGGCGACGTACGCTCGCGCACGGTGCCGAAAATGTGTCTCGTGGCACCGCCGCAGGCCGGTGGCGCGCTCGCGACACGCTGTTTCATTCCGCATCGCTGCCACACGTCCATCGGCGTGCTGGCCGCCGTGAGCGTGGCGACGGCCGCCGCGTTGCCGGGCACCGTCTGCCACGACATGGCGGTGGTACCCGAGGGCGACGCGCCACTGCTCGCCATCGAACATCCGACTGGCGAGTTCACGGTCCGCCTGACGTTGCACCGCGACGCCGATGGCGCGCCCGACGTGACCGGGGCCGGGCTGCTGCGCACGGCGCGCTGGCTCTTCGACGGCGAGGTGTGCATACCGCTTCATGTCTGGGCGCAGGGAGGGAAGCCATGAGCACCGAACGTCCCCCGTTGCTCATGCTTCCCGGCTTGCTCTGCGACCAGGTGGCGTGGGCCGCGACCGCAGCACTGCTGCCGCAATACGATTGCCGCGTTCCCGCGTGGGGCATGCTCGACTCCATCGGGTCGATGGCCGATCACGTGCTGGCTAACACGCCCGAGCCGCGTTTCGCGCTGGCAGGACATTCGATGGGGGGACGCGTGGCGCTCGAAGTCGTGCGCCGCGCCCCACATCGCGTGACGCATCTCGCGTTGCTCGACACCGGCTATCAGGCGCTGCCCGAGGGCGAAGCTGCGGAGAAGGAGCGTACCGGACGCGGCGCCTTGCTCGCGCGCGCGCGTGAGCAAGGCATGCGCGCGATGGGGCAGGTGTGGGCGACCGGCATGGTGCACCCGGACCAGATCGGCACGCCGTTGTTCGTTGCGATTCTCGACATGATCGAGCGCAGCCACCCGGATCAGTTCGCGGCGCAGATTCACGCGCTGCTCGGCCGCCCGGACGCGACATCGCTGCTTGCCGACGTGCGGTGTCCCACGCTCGTATTGTGCGGGCGCCAGGACACGTGGAGTCCGCTGGCCCGTCACGAAATCATGGCCGGCGCGATTCCGGGCGCGGCGTTGTGCGTGGTCGAGGACAGCGGGCACATGAGCCCGATGGAGCGGCCGGAGGATGTCGCCGGCGCGATGCGCGCATGGCTTTCTCAGGCGGAGGCGCGCGCGCGATGACCGAAGGTGTTTCGAACCTCGGCCCCCAATCGGCCAATGCGCTCGATGGTCTCGATGGTCTCGAGCTGTGCCTTGCAAAGCAGGCCTGTCACGACCTCGTCGTGCGTTTCGCCGCGTGCAATGACCGTCGCGACCCGAAGGGGCTCGGGGCCCTGTTCGCCGAGCATGGGGTGCTCGTGCGCCCAGGCGGCGACACCCTCGTGGGCCCCGCGGCGATCGCGCAGGCGTATGCGGCGCGTCCGGCCGACCGGATCACGCGGCATCTCGTGGGCAATGTCCTGATCGATGTCACGTCACCGACGCAGGCGATCGGCAGCAGCATGGTGCTGCTATGGAGCGCCTCGACGCAGGACGCCCCGGGACCTTTCGGCCGTGCGGTGCATGGGCGCCAGGTGATGGGCGAGTTCGACGACACGTTCGTGCGTACCGCGCAAGGCTGGCGCATCGCCCGGCGCGAAGCACGTTTCACTTTCGTACGCGAGGCGTGAGGAGAAAACAGCAACTCACGTCGCGCTGAAAAACGGCGGGCACCGGTGCCGAATGGTGCATCCAGGAGGCGGCGCCAGTTGCCCGACAGTGCAGGAAGGCAGTTGGGAAGGGCAGTAACCGAGACGGCCGCAGTGCCGTTCCACAAAAGGCTGGACCGGCTTCGCGCCAGTTCGGAGGTTGGAGTTGAGGGGCGACCCTCGTAGCTGTGTATTTCAAAAACAAGGGGACAGAAGTGAAAGTGAAACATGCATTGGCCGCAGGCCTGATGCTGGGTGCAGGCCTGGCGCAGGCGCAAAGCAACGTGACGCTGTATGGCATCGTCGATACCGGCGTTGCCTATTACAACAACGCCGCCAATGGCGGCAGCTTCATCGGCGAGCCGACCCTCACCGGCAAGGTGCCGTCGCGCTTCGGCCTGAGGGGCGTGGAAGATCTGGGCGGCGGTCTGAAGGCCGTCTTCACGCTGGAAAACGGCTTCCAGCCGGGTACCGGCAACCTGAACTACGGCGGTCGCCTGTTCGGTCGCCAGGCCAACGTCGGTCTGTCGGGTTCGTGGGGGACGTTCCTCATTGGCCGTCAGAACAACATGACGTTCTACGTCACGGGCAATGCCGATGTGATCGGGCCGTCGATCTTCTCGCTCGCGAGTATCGATCCTTACATCGCCAATGCCCGCAGCGACAGCGCCGTGGGCTACATGGGTAAGTTCGACGGTGTGACCGTCGGTGCGACCTACAGCTTCGGGCGCGACGGGTCGAGCGCGGGCGGGCCGTCGGCCACGAACTGCGCGGGTAACGTCGCCGGCAACTACCAGGCGTGCAAGCAGTTCACCGGCCTGCTGGGCTACGACTACCAGAACTTCGGCATTTCGGCGTCGTACGACCAGATGCGCGGCAACACGGGCGCCGCGGCCCCGCTGACCAGCTCGAACTACACTGACTCGCACTCGGTCATCAACGCCTACTACAAGTGGTCGACGGGACGCGTGGGCGGCGGCTGGATCCACCGCAACGTGAGCGCCGACGCCGCATCGCTGCGCTCGGACATCTACTTCCTCGGCGTGACCTACATGCCGACGATCACCTGGACGTTCGACGCACAGGCCATTCGCTATCAGCTCAAGAGCAAGGCCAACGCGACGATGCTCATCGGCCGCGCCACGTACTCGCTGTCGAAACGCACGTCGCTGTATGGCATGGCCGGCTGGGTGGCGAACAGCCAGAACGGCGCGGTGGCGATCGCGGCCGGCGGCTCGGTCGTGACCGGCGGCAACCAGTTCGGTACGATGCTGGGCATTCAGCACACGTTCTGATCGGGCACCGTTTGTAGTGTCAGAAAACGCGGCATCGCGTGCGTCAAGCACGTGCGACACGTCCGGGGGGGCGAATCGCGCGTGACGCGGTGCTGCGTCACTCCCTGTTGCGCGGCATGCGACGTGGTGGCGGTGTCGCGCACAACGAGAGAGTGATCCGGCAGACGTCGTGCGGCATGACCGTGTGCAGCCGAACATTCCCCGAGCTGCGCCATTGCGTGCGATTTTCCTGCCCGGCCTGGGCAACGTCGGATGGGTTCCCGGGCCGCATTTTTTCTCTCGTGCGTTTCACCCCCGTATTCCGAATGACCCGACCCAAGCCCCCTGACACACCGCTCGCCGAAGGACTGAGCGCGAACGCGCGGCGCATCGCCGTGCCGTCCATCCTGCTGGGCACGTTCCTGGGCAATCTCGACGCCTCGATCGCCAACGTGGCGCTACCGACCATCGCGCGCGACCTGGCCTCCGATCCGGCCTCGACGGTCTGGGTCGTGAACGCCTATCAACTGATCTTCGCGATGGCCGTGCTGCCATTGGCCGCGCTCGGCGAGAAGCTCGGCTACCGGCGAGTGTTTCTCTTCGGCGTGGCGGGCTTCACGCTGGCCTCGGTGGGCTGCGCGCTCGCGCCCAGTCTCGCCTGGCTCGTCGTCGCGCGCGTTGCGCAAGGGCTGTGCGGGGCCTGCATGTCGACGATCGTGCCCGCGTTGTTGCGCATGGTGTTCCCGCCGAATCTGGGCGGACGCGCCATCTCCCTGCTCGCGCTCACGGTCGCGCTGTCCACCGCCGCGGGGCCCAGTGTCGCGGCAGCGATTCTCTCGTTGGGCGACTGGCGATGGCTGTTCGCCATCAATCTGCCGATCGGTGCGGTGGCTTTCGCGGCGTCGTTCCGGTGCCTGCCGCGCACGCCGGGCGCCGTGCGACGCATCGACGTGCCCGGCGCCCTGCTCAATGCGGCGGCGCTCGCGCTTGTCATCATCGGTGTGGGACATCTCGGCGAGGCGGGACGCCGTGGTGTGGCGACGTTGCAGATCATGGCGGGGATCGTCACGGCCGTGCTTCTGGTGCGCCATCAACGCGGGCGCGAAACGCCGTTGCTGCCGCTGGATCTCATGCGCGTGCCGGTGCTGGCGCTGTCGTCGCTCACGTCGGTGGCCTGCTACATGTCGCAGACGCTGTCGTATGTCGGCATGCCGTTCCTGTTGCAGCACACGCTCGGGCGCAGCGAGGCGGTGACCGGCCTGCTCATCACGCCATGGCCGCTGGTCATCGTTTTCGTCGCACCGCTTGCCGGGCGCCTGTCGGACCGCTTCGACAGCACTCGCCTGAGCGCGCTCGGCCTGGGCGTCTTCGCCCTGGGGCTGGCCTCGCTCGCGTGGCTGCCGCCGCACGCCGGCGATTGGGACATCGCCTTGCGCATGGCGCTATGCGGCGTGGGCTTCGGCTTCTTTCAGACGCCCAACAATCGCATCATCATGATGGGCGCACCGCGCGAGCGCAGCGGGGCGGCGAGCGGGTTGATGACGATCGCGCGCACCGTCGGCATGACGCTGGGCGCCGCCGTCGTGGCGCTGCTCTTCGATACGTACGGTGACGACGGCGCGCGTGCGGCCATGGTCGCCGCCACCGCACTCGCGACATTGGGCGGGGTCGTGAGTCTGGTGCGCACGCGCGTGAAGGCTGCCAGGGCTTGAGCGTGGCGCGCCGGTCGGCGGTTCGACGCGACACGGGAGCATTGGCAGGTTGCGCGGAGGGATTTGTCAAAGCGGGCATCGCGCGCTAGCATCGTGCCTTGCCGCCGCCGCGTTGCCTTTCCTTTCCCCGGGAACCGGGAGGCTGCCGGTGCGGCGTCGTCATCTTCCTCCATTTGCTCGCATGATTGCGCTATCTCCGTGCCTTCTTCCCATGTCCTGAGCCGACGCCGACGCGCGCCTCGCGCGCGCAGCGAATATGGCTCGCGGGGTCCGGTCTGGCTGTTCGATCTGGACAACACGCTGCACCGCGCGTCGCACGCGATCTTCCCGCAGATCAATCGCGCGATGACCGCCTACATCGTCGAGAAGCTGGGACTGTCGCACGACGAGGCCAACCGGTTACGCACGGATTACACGTCGCGCTACGGCGCCGTGCTTCTCGGGTTGATCCGGCATCACGCGATCGATCCGCACGAGTTCCTGGCGCGCGTCCACGCGTTGCCGCCGCTGGCCGAGGTGTTGCGCGCGGAGCGCGGCGTCGCCCGCCTGATGGCCGGGCTGCCGGGGCGCAAGATTCTCCTCACGAACGCACCGGCGCACTACGCCCTGCCCATCGTCGAGGCGCTGGGCATCCGCCGCCATTTCGAGCGCTGCGTGAGCATCGAGGATATGGCCGACCGGCGTGCCTGGCGTGCCAAGCCAGACGCCATCATGCTGCGCCGCCTGCTGGCGCGCGAGGGCCTCTCGCCGTATCGCACGTGGCTGGTCGAAGACACGCGCTCGCATCTCAAGCACTTGCGGCACTTCGGCATCAGGACGGTATGGATCACGGGGCATCTGCCTGCCAGAAACAGTGTGGGCGACGCAATGCCGCGCAGTGGGCGCCCACACTACGTGGATATCAAAGTACAATCTCTGCGCGAGTTACGGGCTCGCCTTGCGACCGGGGCCATGGCCCATGCCGCCCGACAATCAAATCCCTACCGATAACGACCAGACGATGCAGCAGGAAAATTCTTCGAGCGGTGCCGGCTATGGCGTCGCCGATGCGCTGGAGGCCGCGCCCGCGCCGGTGAAGACAACCCGTCCCAAACCGGGTGAGCGCCGTGTGCAGGTCTTGCAGACCCTCGCCGCCATGCTCGAGACCCCCAAGGGCGAGAAGATCACCACGGCCGCGCTTGCCGCGCGCCTCGATGTCTCGGAAGCGGCGCTCTATCGCCACTTCGCGAGCAAGGCCCAGATGTTCGAAGGCCTCATCGAGTTCATCGAGCAAACCATCTTCGGACTGATCAACCAGATCTCCGCGCAGGACCAGGACGGCGTGACGCAAGCCCGCGCCATCGTGCTGATGCTGCTCGGTTTCGCGGAAAAGAACCCCGGCATGACCCGCGTGCTGACCGGCGAAGCGCTGGTCGGCGAGCACGAACGTCTGCAGGAGCGCATGAACCAACTGCTCGATCGCATCGAGGCGTCGCTGCGCCAGGTGTTGCGCCTGGCAAGTGCGCAGGGCACGTTGCCAGAAACGTTCGACGCCAACTCGCGCGCCAACCTGCTCGTGTCCTACGTGCTCGGCCGCTGGCATCGCTTCGCCAAGAGCGGTTTCAAGCGCTCGCCGGCCGAAGGGGCCGAACCCCAGGTCTCGGCGCTGCTGCGCTAAGCCAGCCCGTCTGCGCCTGCGGCGCGGATTACGTTATACTTTTGCTACCCGCGACGGGACTGCCGGATCATCGACTGGCCCTGTCGCGACGATTGGCGCGCCGATTTGGTGACTCGCTTGCGGGCGCGCGAATGACCTGGCCAGGGTTTCCCGAGGCTGGGACATTCACTAAAAATGCGGCTAAAGAGGTCGTTCGCGCACGCCGCCGTTTTTCCGTCGACCCCTTTTCCCGCACAGAACACTTCAGGACGCCGTCCATCGATCAATGTCGTCTCGTTGATCCGGGTGCCGGCGCCGGCATGTTTCGGACAGGGATTTATGGAATCTTCAATCGGAATCGTCACGCCGCAGCGGATGCATTTCGCTGAGCCGCTGGCCCTGCAAAACGGCAGCTCGCTCGCCGGGTACGACCTCATGGTCGAGACCTACGGCGAGCTCAATGCCGATCGCAGCAACGCCGTGCTCGTGTGCCACGCGCTCAATGCGTCGCATCACGTGGCGGGCATCGCCGCGGACAATCCGAAGGACGTGGGCTGGTGGGACAACATGGTCGGGCCCGGCAAGCCGCTCGATACCGACCGCTTCTTCGTCATCGGGGTGAACAACCTCGGCTCGTGTTTCGGCTCGACCGGACCGATGAGCGTCGACGAGGCCACGGGTACGCCTTATGGCGCACGCTTCCCGGTCGTGACGGTCGAAGACTGGGTCAACGCTCAGGCGCGCGTGGCCGACGTCTTCGGCATTCACAAGTTCGCGGCCGTGATGGGCGGCAGCCTGGGCGGCATGCAGGCGCTCGCCTGGAGCATCATGTACCCGGAGCGCGTGGGGCATTGTCTGGTGATTGCGTCCACGCCGAAGCTCTCGGCGCAGAATATTGCATTCAACGAAGTGGCCCGCTCGGCCATCCTCTCCGATCCCGACTTTCACGGCGGTGACTACTACGCCCACGGCGTGGTCCCGCGCCGCGGGCTGCGCGTGGCGCGCATGATCGGTCACATCACCTATCTGTCCGACGAGGACATGGCGACGAAGTTCGGGCGGGCGCTGCGGCGCGCAGAAGCGCTCGTCGACGGGGTGAAGGAGGCCGGCAAACGCGGCGGAAGCGGAAACGGTGGCGTGCAGGACGACGGTTACCGCTTCAGTTTCGACGTGGAGTTCGAGGTCGAGTCGTACCTTCGGTACCAGGGCGACAAGTTCGCCGAGTATTTCGACGCAAACACCTATCTGCTGATCACGCGCGCGCTCGATTACTTCGACCCCGCCAGGACGGTGGGCGGCGATCTGGCCAGGGCGCTGGCGCACACTACCGCCAAGTACCTGATCGTGTCGTTCACGACTGACTGGCGTTTCGCACCCGCGCGCTCGCGTGAAATCGTCAAGGCGCTGCTCGACACGCGCCGCACGGTGAGCTACGCGGAAATCGACGCGCCGCATGGGCACGACGCCTTCCTGCTCACCGACTCGCGCTATCACAATCTGGTGCGCGCCTACTACGAACGTATCGCCCGGGAGATTGGGGTATGAGTCAGTCCACCGCACCGGTCACCAGCGCACAGGCGGCGCAACTGGCCGCATCGCGCGGTCGCATTTCGGCCTCGCTGTCGGACCGTCCCGACTTTCGCGTCATTGCCCGATGGATCGAGCCGTCGTCGCAGGTGCTCGATCTCGGTTGCAGCGACGGCTCGCTGCTGCGCCTGCTCATGGACGAGCTCGACGTGAGCGGCTATGGCGTGGAGATCGACGACGCCGGCGTGCTTGCCTCCGCGCAGCGCGGCATCAATGTCATCCAGCAGAACATGGAAGACGGCCTGAAACTGTTCGAGGATCAGAGCTTCGATACGGTGATCCTGTCGCAGACGCTGCAGACCATCCATCGCACGGCGGACATATTGCGCGAGACGGTGCGCGTGGGACGCGAGGCGATCGTCTCGTTTCCGAACTTCGGTTACTGGCCGCACCGGTTGGCCGTCCTGCAGGGCCGCATGCCGGTGTCGAAGAGCCTGCCGTTCCAGTGGCACAACACGCCGAACGTGCGCGTGCTGACGATCAAGGATTTCGAGGCCCTCGCGCCGGACGTCGGCGTGAAAATCCTCGATCGCGCGGTGCTGCACAACGGCCGGCTCGTATCCGTGGGCGCCAACTGGCGTGGTAGTCTTGCGGTCTATCGCGTCAAGCGTTCCTGAACCGACGGCAATCGGCGGGACAGCGAAGCGCCTGGCCCCTGACGGGTGAGGTCAATCAGGGCCGGGTGCCGCGCACCGTCGTCGGCCGGCCCCTATTGTCTTTCCCATGACCGATTCGCTGCCGCCCGACGACGGGCGTGTCTTCCACCCCACGCGGATGCTCATCTGCGTGATTCTCGGCTTCACCTCCGGCCTGCCGCTGTTCATCCTGCTCAATCTCGTGCAGGCGTGGCTGCGCAGCGAACATGTGGATCTCAAGGCGATCGGCCTGTTCGCGCTCATCCAGTTTCCCTATACGTGGAAGTTCCTTTGGGCGCCGCTCATGGATCGCTTCGCGCCCAATATCTTCGGCTGGAAGCCGGGGCGGCGGCGCGGCTGGATGTTCGTCACGCAGTTGCTCGTGGCCGGTGCGGTGGCGCTCATGGGCACCTATTCGCCGCAGCGCGACCTGATGACGATCGCGGCGCTCGCGGCGGCGCTCGCGTTCTTCAGCGCCAGTCTCGACATTTGTCTGGACGCCTACCGACGCGAACTCCTGTCGGATCGCGAGCAGGGCCTCGGCACGGCGATGCACGTGAATGCCTACAAGGTCGCGGGGCTGGTGCCGGGCTCGCTCGCGCTCATCATGGCCGACCATCTGCCCTGGGCGCAGGTGTTCTTCGCAACGGCGGCGTTCATGCTGCCGGGTATCGTCATGACGCTCGTGGTGAAAGAGCCGGAAATTCGAGGCACGCCGCCGAAGACCCTGCGCGAGGCGGTGATCGAGCCGTTCCATGAGTTCGTCTCGCGCGGCGGCTGGTCGCAGGCGCTGCTCGTGCTGGCGTTCATTTTCCTTTACAAGCTGGGCGATTCGATGGCGACGTCGCTGGCGACGTCGTTCTATCTCGACCTGGGCTTCACCAAGACGCAGATCGGCGTGGTGGCCAAGGCCACCAGCCTGTGGGCGAGCGTGGCGGGGGGCATCATCGGCGGGATCTGGCTGATCAAGCTGGGCATCAACCGCGGGTTGTGGGTGTTCGGCGTGCTGCAACTCGTCTCGGTGCTGGGCTTCGCGTGGCTGGCGGAAGCCGGGCCCGTTATTTCGGGCCTGGGTGCGGTGATCGCGTTCGAGGCATTTACCGCCGGGCTCGGCACGGCCGCGTTCACGGCTTACATCGCGCGCACGACCGATCCGCGCTACACCGCGACGCAGTTCGCGCTGTTCACGAGTCTGGCGTCGGTGCCGCGCACGTTCGCGAATGCCGGCACTGGCTACATCGTGGACGGCGTGGGCTGGCTGACGTTCTTTCTCATCTGTACCGTGCTGGCGCTGCCCGGCATGCTGTTGCTGCCCAAGGTCGCCCCGTGGGGCGCGGACGACGGCGACGGCAACGGTGAACTGGCGCCGAGCGCGCCGCACTGAGGGGCTTCGGGCGGCGTCAGCCGCCGCGGAAGCTCACTCGCTGACGCTCGACCACCTGCGTGGCGAAGTCTGCATCGGCGGGAATCGGCTCCCAGAAGAAATCCCACTGAAAGATCGGCAGGAAGTTGAACTTGCGCGAACGGAAGATGCCCCGGTTGCGTTTGAATTCGCTGTACCGGTCACCCTTGAAGGTGCGGTTCACCGACGTGAATGGCAGGATGCGCTCCGCGATGTCGGGGAAGTCCAGGTCGGGATGCGAATCGCGGAAGGCTTCCATCGCGTCGAACTGGTCCTGGCAGATCACCTGAATGGCGGTCTCCGGCATGGCGTACCGCTGCGCCCACAGGACATGCCAGCCCGAGCGCGTTTGGTTGATGAAGTCCGCGAGCGGCTGACTCATGGTGAACGCGTCCGATTCGATGTGCACGATCTTGTCCGCGCCCATGGCCTTCGCCACCGTGAGCGAATGCAGGAAACTGCGCCACCAGCCGGGATAGGCGCTCATGCTTTGTCGTCCGAGGTTGGTCGCGAAGCGCAGTATGCAGTGCTTCGCTTCGAGTGCCCCGGGATCACGCTCGGCGGACACCGTCGGCAAGACGTCCGGCTCGGGCAGCCATGGCGAACCGTCGTCGATCATGATCATCCGGTCGGCCGCGATCGGGCCGTCGCGGTAGAAGTCGAGCCAGCGTCGATATCGCGTCCGCCAGGCGTCGGCATCCTTGATGTAGCTGGTGCAGAAAAGAAGGGTCGTCATGGAAAGTCACGTTCGGCCACGCGGCATGCGCGCGGCGGTTTGCGTGAGTCTGCGATGGGGTAGTGACTCGGATGTGAAACGGACCCGGGCGCGTTCGCGCCAGGCGCCGTATTGTCTTACAGGGCGTGGTCGTAGTCGACGATCAGCGGCGCGTGATCGCTGAACTTGATGTCGCGAAAGACCGAGGTCGTCTTCGCCGCGCTCGCGATGCCCGGCGTGGCGATCTGGTAATCGATGCGCCACCCCACGTTCTTCGCGTAAGCCTGACCGCGGTTGCTCCACCACGTGTACTGGTCCGCACGCGGGTCGAGCGTGCGGAAGACGTCGACGTAGCCATGTTCGTCGAACAACTGCGTAAGCCACGCACGCTCTTCGGGCAGGAAACCGGAGTTCTTCAGGTTGCCCTTCCAGTTCTTGATGTCGATTTCCTTGTGCGCGATGTTCACGTCGCCGCACAGCACGACTTCCCGGCCCGCGGCCTTCAGTGCCAGCAGATGCGGCATGAAGTCGGCCATGAAGCGGAACTTGGCCGCCTGACGTTCCTCTCCGCTCGAACCCGACGGAACGTACACGGAGATCACCGACAACGAACCGTAGCGCACTTCGACATAACGGCCCTCGGCGTCGAACTCGGCGTTGCCCCAGCCGATGAGGATGTCGTCAGGCTCCCGGCGCACGTACACGCCGGCGCCGCTGTAGCCCTTCTTCTCCGCGAAGTGGAAGTAACCCTGATAGTCGTGCGGCTTGAGGAAGTCCGGCGTCATGTCGGGTAGTTGGGCCTTGATTTCCTGAACGCACAGGATGTCGGCCTGCTGGTTGCCGAACCACTCGAAAAAGCCCTTCTTGGCGGCCGATCGCACGCCGTTCAGATTCGCGGTAATGATGCGCATGAGTATCGATGCGCCGCGCTCGCGCGGCTGGGGGAAATGGTCAGCGGCAAGGATACCGCAATCGCCGCGCCGTGTCGGATGGCGAGGGCGCCGCCGATCGGGTTGGGCCGTACCTCGCGAGGGCGAAGACATTGGAATGTCGTCCGCCCCGGTGGCGTCGGCAGGCGGCGACGGCGCGGCCGTATCAATTGCGTCGCGCCGCGCCGGCGATGGCGGCCTTGGCTTCGCCGTCGCCACCCGGGCCGAGGATGTCGCGCGCGAGTGCGAGCCAGCGCCGCGCGGCGTGCGACAAATAGGAATCGCGCCGCCATGCCATGGCCAGATCCCATGGAATTTCCGGATCGCGCACATCGACGATCACGAAGCGTTTGGGATCGAGTCGCGCGCAGAATGGCTCGGGCAGCAGCGCCACCCCCACGCCGTTGTCCACCATCGAGGCGATGAAGTCCCACTGGCTCGAGCGACCCGCGATCTTCGGCGTGAACCCCGCGCGGCGGCACGCGGCGATCACCAGTTCCGAAAGGGCGAAACCCTCCCCATAGAAGACGAAGGGCTCGTCGCGCAATTCACCTAGCCCGACGGACGCTCGCCCGTCCCAGCGCGACTCGCGCGGCGCGACGAGGCGCAGTTGGTAATGGCACACGGGCAGCACGTCGAGAATCGTCGGATCGACCGGCAGCAGCACCGCGCCCAGTTCGATGTCTCCCGCCAGCAGCGCCTGCTCGATGGCGCGCGAGCCGGTCTCGAAGAGTTTCATCTCGATGTCCGGGTAGTGCTGGTGAAACGCACCGATGACCGGGATGAACAGGTCGCCGCCCAACGGCGGAATTCCGATCGACAACTCGCCGCGCGCCACCGTTTCGAGGTCGGCCAACGCCTGCTGCAACCTCGCGTAGGCGGCCAGCACGTCCTGGCCCCGCTCGAACACGACGCGCCCGGCATCGGTCAACTGAAGCCGACGTCCCATGCCGCGCTCCTCGCGCAACATCAGCGGCGTGCCCAATTCGTCTTCCAGCGCCTTGACCATCTTGCTGACCGTTGGCTGGGTCACGAACAAGGCCTCGGCGGCCGCCGTGAAGCTCTGCTGTCGCACAACTTCCACAAATCCTCGCAACGCACGCAGTTCCATGTTGGTTCACTCGTTTGCACCGCATCGGTGCATTTTGCCGAAGCGGCCCGTCCTGCCAGCCTCTTGCATGCACTATAAGGGTTAATACCTAAATTATTCCATATTGGAATCAATTTCATGAGGCTAATTCATTATATTTATGTTGCACCGCTTCCTATACTGCTATCCATGTTGATGTAAACCCTAGGGAGTCCACCATGACCAAGATGATCGCCAGCCGTCTGTACAGCCGTAGCAAGCGCATTGTGGACGTGGTGTGGCAGGCCGCGCTCCTCACAGGCATTTACCTGATGGCCGATGCTGCATCGCGGCATTTTCATTTGCCGCTGCCCGGTGGCGTGCTCGGCTTGCTCGCCGTGGTGGCGCTGCTCATGAGCGGCGTGCTCAAGACCGAGAAGATCAAGCGTGGCGCCGACTGGTTTCTGGCCGAGATGATCCTGTTCTTCGTGCCAATGGTCGCCGCCGTCATGCAATACACCGATCTGTTGCGTCATGAGGGCCTGCAATTGCTTGCCGTGATCGGCGTGGGCACGGTGCTCGTGATGGTCTCGACCGCCCTGGCCGTCGACTTCGCGTGTCGCGCCGAGCGCCACCTGAAGCGCGCGCTGGTGCGCATCCCGGCCCGCCGCGCCCACGTCCACGACGTGCGCTGAGGCATCGCGTACCACCGCTTCTGCCGAGTCCAGCCATGAATCATACGGCGCTGCTGCTGCTCGTTCTGACCGTTGTCTTCTATTACGTGTCGAAGCGCCTCCACGCGCGTTTCGGCAAGGTGTGGCTCGGCCCGGCGATTCTCGCGCCGGTGCTGCTCATCATCGTCATGGTCGGCGGCGACATTTCCTACAAGACGTACATCTCCGACTCGCGCTGGCTCGTGTGGCTGCTCGGGCCCACGACCATCGCGTTCGCCGTGCCGATCTATGAGCATCGCGACATCATCCGCCGTCATGCCTTCGCGCTGATCGTGGGCGTGCTCGTTGCCATGGTTGTGGCCGTGGGCAGCTCGTTCGTGCTGGCGCGGCTGTTCGAACTGCCGCCGGAGATGGCGCGAAGCCTGCTTGCCCGCTCGATCTCCACGCCGTTCGCGCTGGCGGTCTCGGATCAGGTCGGTGGCTCGCGCGACCTGGTTGGCCTCTTCGTGATCATTACAGGCTTCATCGGCATGCTGCTCGGCGAGGCGCTGTTGTCGTGGTTGCCGCTGCGCACCCGCATGGCGCGCGGCGCGCCGTTCGGCGCGGGGGCTCATGGCTTCGGCACCGCCAAGGCACGCCAGATCGGCAACGAGGAGGGCGTGGTCGCCAGCCTCGTCATGATGATCAACGGCATCGTGATGGTGTTCGCCGCACCGTTGCTCACGCATCTGCCGCTCTGAGCGGCGGGCGGCCCGACCGCCATCGCCCTTGCCCTTTCCCGTTCCCATCGAAGACGTCGAAAATAACCCTTCGCGCGTCGCCGCGGCGCCGACGCCGTGCCTCAGTTTTGCTACAATGCCGGGGTCTTGAGGAGCGTTGCGACAGCGAATCCGCTGCCAGGCTCAAGACCCTTCCCATTGGCCCCGCCGGCCGCCGGTTTCCCCCGGATCGTTGGCGTGTGGGCCCCAAGAACGGCGCTCACGTCCCAACTATCTAGACTTTAGAGAAAGGAGGCGTGATGAACGCCGTAGTCGATTCGAAATTTTCCGATTTCCACGTTGCCGATATCAAGCTGGCCGACTGGGGCCGCAAAGAGCTGACCATCGCCGAGAGCGAAATGCCGGGTCTGATGGCCACGCGCGAAGAGTTCAAGGCCAGCCAGCCGCTCAAGGGTGCGCGCATTGCCGGCTCGCTTCACATGACGATCCAGACCGGCGTGCTCATCGAGACGCTCGTCGCGCTTGGTGCTGAAGTGCGCTGGGCCTCGTGCAACATCTTCTCGACGCAGGATCACGCCGCCGCCGCGATTGCCGCCGCCGGTATTCCCGTGTTCGCGTTCAAGGGCGAATCGCTCGACGAGTACTGGGAATACAGCCACCGCATTTTCGAATGGCCGAATGGCGAGTTCGCCAACATGATTCTCGATGACGGCGGCGACGCCACGCTGCTGCTGATTCTGGGCAGCAAGGCCGAGAAGGACATCTCGGTCGTGGGCAACCCGACCAACGAGGAAGAAGTCGCGCTGTACGCGTCGATCAAACGTCATCTGGCCATCGATCCGCAGTGGTACAGCAAGCGCCTGTCGCAGATCAAGGGCGTGACCGAAGAGACCACCACCGGTGTGCACCGTCTGTACCAGATGGAAAAGGACGGCGTGCTGCCGTTCCCGGCCATCAACGTGAACGACTCGGTCACCAAGTCGAAGTTCGATAACCTGTACGGCTGCCGCGAGTCGCTGGTCGACGGCATCAAGCGTGCCACCGACGTGATGATCGCCGGCAAGATCGCCCTCGTGGCGGGCTACGGCGACGTGGGCAAGGGCTGCGCGCAGAGCCTGCGCGGCCTGGGCGCCACCGTGTGGGTCACGGAAATTGATCCGATCTGCGCACTGCAGGCCGCCATGGAAGGCTACCGTGTGGTGACGATGGAGTACGCCGCCGACAAGGCCGACATCTTCGTGACGGCAACGGGCAACTTCCACGTGATCGATCACGACCACATGCTCGCGATGAAGCATCAGGCCATCGTGTGCAACATCGGTCACTTCGACTCGGAAATCAACGTGGCGTCGACCCGCAAGTACCAGTGGGAAAACATCAAGCCGCAGGTCGATCACATCATCTTCCCGGACGGCAAGCGCATCATCCTGCTGGCCGAGGGGCGTCTGGTGAACCTGGGTTGCGCCACCGGCCACCCGTCGTTCGTGATGAGCAACTCGTTTACGAACCAGACGCTCGCGCAGATCGAACTGTTCGTGCACGGCGCGAAGTACAAGAACAGTGTGTATGTGCTGCCCAAGCACCTCGACGAAAAGGTCGCACGCCTGCACCTGGGTCGCATCGGCGCCGAGCTGACCGTGCTGACCGACGATCAGGCGAAGTACATCAGCGTCGACAAGAACGGCCCGTTCAAGCCGGCGCACTATCGCTACTGATCGACACGTACCGGGCGGCCGGCGTTGACGCGCAAGCGTCGGCGTGCGGGCCGCCCGGCGCTGTCGGACGCGGTTTCACCACTGTCGGTGCAGGGAGCGACCTCCCGCACCGGCCTGTTCTTCGGAGCTTGCCATGCGTTTGCTGCTGATTTGGCTCATCAATGCCATCGCGCTTCTCGTTCTGCCCTACGTCGTCTCGGGCATCCAGCTCAAGGGCATCGGTACGGCCCTGATCGTTGCGGTCGTGCTCGGCCTGATCAACGCGTTCCTGCGCCCACTGCTCGTCATCCTGACGTTGCCGGTCACGGTGCTGACGCTGGGGCTGTTCATTTTCGTGATCAACGCGCTGCTGTTCTGGCTGGCCTCGCATGTCGTGAAGGGTTTCGAAGTCTCGGGCTTCTGGGCGGCGCTCTTCGGCTCGCTGCTGTACAGCCTGATCTCGTGGATTCTGTCGGCGCTGGTGTTCGGCGGCGAGCGAGCCACCAACGTGTAATGGCGGCGCATCGCCGTCGCCCGCTTCTTGCAGGAAACCCGTAGTCATGTCGCAAGCGCTTCGTGCCGATCAGGCCCTCGTCTGCCGGGGACTGGCCGCATCCCGCACCGCCGCTCAACGCCTCATCGATGCCGGACGCGTGTATTACGCCGGCACCGAAACGGCGTTGAAGAAGGCCAGCCAGATCGTGGCGGACGATGAGCACATCGAAGTGCGGGCGGCGCCCGATGGACTGCCCGACGAAGATCGCTACGTGTCTCGCGGCGGCCTGAAACTCGCCGGTGCGCTCGCGCAGACGGGGCTTGGCGTCGGTGGCCGCGTGGCCCTCGACGTCGGCCTGTCGACCGGCGGCTTCGCGGACTGTCTGCTGCAGGCGGGCGTGGCGCGTGTCGTCGGGGTGGATGTCGGGCATGGACAGTTGCATCCGCGTCTCGCGAGCGAGCGGAGGCTGGTGTCGCTCGAGGGCATCAACGCGCGGCACCTGTCGCGCGAGTTGCTCGACGAGCGTCTCGCAACGGCGAGCGCGCCGGACGCCGTGCCGGAAGCCGTGCCGGAAGCCGGCTTCGACCTGATCGTGGGCGACGTGTCGTTCATCTCGCTCACGCTGGTCTTGCCCGCGCTCGCGCCGTTGCTGGCCCCGGCCGGCGACCTGCTGATGCTGGTCAAGCCGCAATTCGAGGTCGGACGCGAGCATGTCGGCCGCGGCGGGCTCGTGAAGGACGCTGCGCAGTATGCGCAAGTGGAGACAAAAATCCGCACTGCCTGTGAATCGCTCGGACTGACGGTCGCCGCATGGCTCGACAGTCCCATCGCGGGCGGCGACGGCAACCGGGAGTTCTTCGTGCACGCCAGGCGCGTGTGATGGGGCTCCCAAGATGACAAGACGATCATGACGCAACCTTCCTTCAGTTTCGAATTCTTCCCGCCCAAGACGGCCGATGGCGCGGAGAAGCTGCGCGCCACGCGTCAGCAGCTGTTCCCGCTCGGGCCCAAGTTCGTCTCCGTGACGTTCGGCGCCGGCGGTTCGACCCAGCAGGGCACGCTCGACACCGTCGTCGAAATCCAGCGCGAAGGCGTGGAGGCCGCGCCGCACCTGTCGTGCGTGGGTTCGACCCGCGAGAACATCCGCGAGATCCTGCAGACATACCGTCAGCACGGTATCCGCCACATCGTGGCGCTGCGCGGCGACCTGCCCTCGGGCATGGGCGAGATCGGTGAATTTCGTTACGCGTCGGAGCTCGTGGAGTTCATCCGCGCCGAGACCGGCGACTGGTTCCACGTCGAGGTGGCGGCCTACCCGGAATACCATCCGCAGGCGCGCTCGCCCCGCCTGGACCTGGAGCATTTCGCCAACAAGGTGAAAGCCGGGGCCAACGCCGCGATCACGCAGTACTTCTTCAATGCGGACGCGTATTTCCGGTTCGTCGACGACGTGGCACGCCTGGGCGTGCAGGTGCCGATCGTGCCGGGCATCATGCCGATCACGAATTACTCGCAGATGATGCGTTTCTCGGAAATGTGCGGCGCCGAAGTGCCGCGCTGGATCGCCAAGCGCCTGGAGGGCTTCGGCGACGATCGCGAGGCGATCCGCGCCTTCGGGCTCGACGTGGTGACCGGCCTTTGCGAGCGTCTGCTTGCCGGCGGGGCGCCCGGGTTGCACTTCTATACGCTCAACGCGGCATCGGCGACCAAGGCGATGTGGCAGCGTCTCGGCCTCTAGGGCGCACGCAATCGTTTGCCAACGCAGGGGTGTCTAGGAAGTCAATTCTAATCATAAATGAGTGATTTCCTATCCAAAAACACCACAAATAGGCGGTTTGCTAGGGATTTGGCGTGTTGTGACGCACGGGAAGCTTCAGTAATATCCCCGTGAACCTGGCGACGGATCGTCGCCGGGGGTCATAACAAATCAAATTTCGAGGAGCCTATGAAACAGACTCACACCCTGCGTTTGCTTTTGGCTGCGACCTTGCTTGCCGGTGCGGCCGTGATCCCGCCCGCCGCGGCGGTCGAGCTCCCGAACAAGACCCTCGTCTATTGCTCCGAGGGCAGCCCCGCCGGTTTCGATCCGGGGCAACTCACCACCGGCACGGATTTCGATCCCGCCGACGCCATCTACAACCGTCTCATCGCTTTCGTGCCCGGGGAAACCGGCGTCATGCCGTCGCTCGCGGAGAAGTGGGATATCTCGCCCGACAACAAGGTCTACACGTTCCATCTGCGCAAGGGCGTCAAGTTCCACAAGACCGATTACTTCACACCCACCCGCGACTTCAACGCCGAGGACGTGAAGTTCACGTTCGACCGCATGGCCGATCGCGAGATGCCGTTCCGCAAGGCGTACCCGGCGGAATTCCCGTATTTTGTCGACATGGGCCTGCAGGCGGACATCGATCGCATCGAGGTCGTCGATCCGTACACCGTGCGCTTCGTACTCAAGAAGGTCGACGCACCGTTCATCCAGAACCTGGCCATGTCGTTCGCGTCGATCCTCTCCAAGGAATACGCGGACAAGCTGCTCGCCGCCAACAACGCGCGCGACATCGCGCTCAAGCCCGTTGGCACCGGCCCGTTCATCTTCCGCAGCTACACGAAGGACGCCACGCTGCGCCTGGACGGCAACAAGGACTACTGGAACACGAGCCTGCCGCCGAAGGTCAGCAAGCTGATCTTCGCGATCACGACCGACGCGAACGTTCGCATCCAGAAGCTCAAGCGCAACGAGTGCCAGGTGGCGACGTATCCGCGTCCGGCGGACGTCGATGCGCTCAAGGCGGAGATTCAGTCGCAAGGCAAGGCGTCGAAGCTGAAGATGCCGGACCAGGTCGGCTTCAATCTCGGCTACGTGGCGTACAACGTGCAGAAGAAGCCGCTCGATCGCGTGGAAGTGCGTCAGGCGCTCGACATGGCGATCAACAAGAAGGCGATTCTCCAGTCCGTCTACGGCTCGGCCGGTCAGTTGTCGAACGGTGCCCCGATGCCGCCGACGCAGTGGTCTTACGACAAGAACATCAAGCAGGCGAGCTACGATCCCGAGAAAGCCAAGGCTCTGCTCGACAAGGCAGGCGTGAAGGGCATGGAGATCACGCTGTGGGCCATGCCGGTGCAACGGCCGTACAACCCGAACGGCAAACTCATGGCCGAGATGATCCAGGCCGACTGGGCGAAAATCGGCGTGAAGGCCAACATCGTCACGTACGAATGGGGTGAGTACATCAAACGCGCCAAGGCCGGCGAACACGATGCGCTGCTCATCGGCTGGACCGGCGACAACGGCGATCCGGACAACTGGCTCGGCGTGCTGCTCGGCTGCGATTCGATCAACGGCAACAACTTCTCGAAGTGGTGCTACAAGCCTTTCGACGACCTCATCAAGCAGGCGCGTCAGACGACCGATCAGGCCACGCGCACCAAGCTCTACATGCAGGCGCAGGAGATCTTCGCGCAGCAACTGCCGTTCTCGCCCATCGCGCACTCCACGCAGTACAAGCCGATGTCCACGAGCGTGCAGGGCTTCAAGCTGAGCCCGTTCAGCCGCAACAGCTTTGCGGGCGTCTCGTTGAACTGAGTCCGCGACACGATCGACCGGTCCGGCGCCCCGCGCGCCGACCGGCGTCGAACCGCCGCCCGGGCCGCCGCGCCCGGGGTCGGCGGTCGCACCACGTCGGCAACGCGCCGACGATTGATTAACGCGGCACAGCACCGCTGGCCCCTGCGCCGGGGGCGGGCGGTGCGCGAAGCCCCCACGGAACCCTCCTATGCTGAGATTCGTCCTGAGACGACTGGGCATGGTCATCCCGACCTTCATCGGGATCACCGTGCTCGCGTTCGCGCTCATTCACCTCATCCCCGGCGATCCGATCGAAGTCCTCGTGGGCGAGCGCAATCTCGACCCCGTCATGCACGCCGAGGCGATGAAGCGGCTCGGGCTCGACCAGCCGCTCACCACCCAGTACTTCGTCTACCTGAAGCACGCCGCGCAAGGCGACCTCGGGCGCTCCATCGTCACCAACGAAGGTGTGCTGCACGAGTTCTTCGCCCGTTTTCCCGCTACGCTGGAACTCGCGCTTTGCGCGATGATCTTCGCACTGGTCGTGGGCCTGCCCGCCGGCGTGGCCGCATCGCTCAGACGCGGCAAGACGCTCGACCACGCCACCATGGGCGCGGCACTCACCGGCTACTCCATGCCGATCTTCTGGTGGGGGTTGCTGCTCATCATGCTGTTCTCCGTCAATCTGCAATGGACGCCGGTCTCCGGGCGCATCGGGGTCGAGTACGACGTGCCGAGCGTGACCGGCTTCATGTTGATCGACACGCTGCTCTCCGGCGACGAGGGGGCATTCTCCTCGGCGCTCAGCCACCTGATCCTGCCGACCATTGTGCTCGGCACGGTGCCGCTGGCCGTGATTGCGCGCATGACGCGCTCGGCCATGCTCGAAGTGCTGCGCGAAGACTACATCCGCACGGCGCGCGCCAAGGGGCTGTCGCCCTGGCGCGTGATCGTCGTGCATGCGTTGCGCAATGCGCTGATCCCGGTCATCACGGTGATCGGACTGCAGGTCGGCACGCTGCTCGCCGGCGCGGTGCTCACCGAGAACGTGTTCTCGTGGCCCGGCATCGGCAAATGGCTGATCGACGCGATTCTTCGTCGCGACTATCCGGTGGTGCAGGGCGGCATCCTGCTCATCGCGACGGGCGTGATTCTGGTCAACCTGCTGGTCGACGTGCTCTACGGCGTCGTCAACCCGCGCATTCGGCACTGAAGGAGGTCAACGATGAGTGACACGCCTGCCACGCTGCCGCCTCCCGCCGCCGTGACCGCGACACCTCGCGCGCGCGTATTCCGGGAGTTCCTGCGCAGTTTTACCGCGAACCGCGGCGCCACGGCCGCGGCCGTGGTGCTCCTGCTGATGTTCGCGGCCGCCATTCTGGCACCGCTGATCGCGCCGCACAGCCCGATCGAGCAATATCGCGACTTCGTCAAGATTCCGCCCGCGTGGTTCGAGGGCGGTAACGCCCGGTTCCTCCTGGGTACGGACGAGGCCGGTCGCGACATCCTTTCGCGCCTGATTTTCGGCGCGCGCCTGTCGTTCTGGATCGGTCTGTCGTCCGTGGTGCTCTCGCTGATTCCGGGCATTCTGCTCGGGCTGCTCGCGGCGTTTTTCCAGCGCTGGCTCGATACGCCGATCATGCGGTTGATGGACATGATGATGGCGCTGCCGTCGCTGCTGCTGGCGGTGGCGGTGGTGGCCGTGATCGGCCCGGGTCTGGCCAATACGACGATCGCCATCGCGATCGTGACATTGCCCGCGTACGTGCGTCTCACGCGCGCCGCGGCGCTTGGCGAGTTGCAGCGCGAGTACGTCGTGGCCTCACGCATGGCCGGAGCGGGAACGCTGCGGCTGATGTTCTCGACGGTGCTGCCGAACTGCGCGGCGCCGCTGATCGTGCAGGCCACGCTGAGCTTCTCGGTGGCCATTCTCGACGCCGCGGCGCTGGGCTTTCTCGGTCTGGGCGTGCAGCCACCGCTCGCCGAGTGGGGCTCGATGCTCGCGTCGGCGCGCGACTATATGGAAAGTGCCTGGTGGATTGTCACGCTGCCGGGACTGGCGATCGTCATTTCGGTGCTCGCGATCAACCTGGTCGGCGACGGCCTGCGCGATGCACTCGACCCCAAACTGAAGCGAATCGCATGAATCTGCTCTCCATTCGAAATCTGTCGGTCGACTTCGACGGCGCGCGCGCGGTCGACGCCATCGACCTCGACGTCGGCCAGGGCGAGATCCTTGGCGTGGTCGGCGAATCCGGCTCGGGCAAGAGCGTGACGATGCTCGCGCTCATGGGCCTGATCGACGCGCCAGGGCGTGTCCTCGCGGACGAAGTGCGCTTCGACGGCCGCGACCTGTTGCATGCGTCGGCACGCGAGCGCCGCAACATCGTTGGGCGCGACGTGTCGATGATTTTCCAGGACGCGCTCACCAGCCTGAATCCGAGCTACACCATCGGCTATCAGATCGGCGAAGTGTTGCGCCGTCACATGGGGTTGCGCGGCCGCGCCCTTCGAGCGCGCGTCGTCGAGTTGCTCGAGCAGGTCGAGATTCCCGACGCGGCCAACCGGCTGGGGGCGTATCCACACCAGTTGTCCGGCGGAATGAACCAGCGGGTGATGATTGCCATGGCGATCGCCTGCCGACCGAAACTGCTGATTGCCGACGAGCCGACCACGGCCCTCGACGTGACGATCCAGGCGCAGATCATGGCGCTGCTGCTCCAGTTGCAGAAGGATTACGGCATGTCGCTCGTGCTGATTTCCCACGATCTGGCGGTAGTCGCCGAAGTCGCGCACCGCGTGGCGGTGATGTATGCGGGCCAGGTGATCGAAGTGCAGCAGGTGCCGGCACTCTTCGACGCCCCGCATCACCCCTACACCGAAGCGCTGCTCTCGGCGATTCCCGAGCACAACCGGGGCGTGCGTCGACTGCGTACGTTGCCGGGCGTGGTTCCCGGACGCGACGACCGCCCGGCGGGCTGTCTGCTCTCGCCGCGCTGTCCATACGCGGACGATCGTTGCCGCACGGTGCAGCCGGCGCTCGAGCCCTACGCGGCGCCGGGCATGACGAGTGGAGTGGGCTCGCCCACGGTGCGGTGCTTCAAGCCTTTGCCGCATGCGGTGGCGGGCGATCGAGTGGCAGGGGGTGTGCGATGAGTGAAACCGTTTTCGCGACGCCTCCGGAGACCCCGCCGGCGCCGGCGGGGCAGGGGCGTGTCGTGCTGTCCGCGCATGACCTGACGCGCTGCTATGCGGTGAACCGCGGGCTACTGCGCGGGCAGGCGACGCTCAGGGCACTCAATGGCGTGTCGTTCGAGCTTGCGGCGGGTCGCACGCTGGCGGTGGTCGGCGAGTCCGGGTGCGGCAAATCGACGCTGGCCAGGGTATTGACGTTGATCGAGCCGCCCACGTCGGGCAGACTCGTCGTCGACGCGACCGAGACCACGTCGGCATCGGCCGGCGAGCTGGCGCCGCTGCGCACGCGGGTGCAGATGGTGTTCCAGAACCCGTACGCGTCGCTCAACCCGCGCAAGACGGTGGGGCAGGCGCTCGACGAGCCGCTGGCCATCAACACGTCGCTCAGCCGCGCCGAGCGGGGTGAGAAGATTGCAGCGATGATGGGCACGGTCGGCTTGCGCCCGGAGCATGTGGCGCGGTATCCGCACATGTTCTCGGGCGGGCAGCGGCAGCGGGTGGCGATCGCGCGGGCGATGATCCTGTCACCGGCCATCGTGGTCGCCGACGAGCCTGTTTCGGCCCTGGATGTCTCAATTCAGGCACAGATCCTGAATCTTTTCATGGATTTGCAGGACCGATACGCGACGAGTTACGTATTCGTGTCGCATAATCTCGCGGTGGTCGAGCATGTGGCCGACGACGTCATGGTGATGTACCTCGGCCGCGCGGTCGAACACGGTCCCAAGGCCGCCGTGTTCGGCAAGCCGCTGCATCCGTACACCAAGGCGCTGATGTCGGCCACGCCGGCGATCAAGGCGGCCGAGCGGCGGGTCAAGATCCCGTTGATCGGCGAGTTGCCGTCGCCCTTGCGACCGCCGCCGGGGTGTGCGTTCGCGCCGCGCTGTCCGTACGCAGTCGACCACTGCCGTGAAGAAGTGCCGCAACTGCGCAAGCTCGAAGGACGTCTGGTGGCGTGCCATCGGGTCGAAGACATTGAGGGATGACGAGATTGGGTGGACCACCACGCGCGACGCACGTTCGTCGGGGCGTTGCATTGACCGGCTGGCTGCTCGGTTGCCTGTTGATGGCGCTCGCCGTCACGCTGGATGCGGCGTCGACCGGGACGCCCCGCGCGATCGCGCCGCGCACGCTGCCGCTGGTGGTTCCGGAGCCCGGCGAGGCGCCGCCGGGCGCCAATCTCCCGTTCTACGAAGCCCGCAAGGGCGATATGACCATCTACGTGATGGGCACCCTGCACGTCGGCAAGCCCGACGACTATCCGTTCCGCAAGGTCGTGGTCGATGCACTGCGCGTGTCGAAGACGGTGGCGTTCGAGCTTTCGCCGGACGACCTGACGATGTCGCAGGACGACGTGCAGAAGTACGGCATGTGCGCGCGGTCGTGTCTGCCCCGCCTGATTCCGGCACCGCTCTGGCGCAAGTTGCGCGCGCGCCTCAAGGGCAATCCGGCAATGCTTGCCGAGATTCGTCACATGCGGCCGTGGCTGGCGGCGCTGCTCGTCGAGACACTCGATTCGATGGGGGCCGACCTGCAAACGGAGTACGGCACCGAGAACCAGCTGGAGAACATCTATCGCGGCCGCATCGTCGGCCTCGAGTCGCTGGCGGAGCAGATGGACGCTTTCACCGGCCTCACGCCCGCGCAGCAGAACGAGTTGCTGGCACAGGAGCTGGTGCTCACTCCGAAGAAGGCGACGGCGCAGGTGGAGGAGTTGCACCGCCTTTGGCGAGCGGGGGACGCGGAACTGGTCTTCGACTGGTCGCAGAGCAAGGCGGCGCAGGTGCGGCGCAACGTGGCCCTGGCCGACGCCATCGACGAGCGCATCCTGTATTCGCGAAACCGGCGCTTTCTGGCGCGCATGCTGTTCCTCGCCGACCCGGGCAAGCCGGTTTTCGTGGCGATTGGTACATTGCATCTTGGCGGTCCGCACGGCGTGTTGCAACTGCTGCGCGAGCATGGGTTTTCGGTGGCGCAGCGATAGCTCGCGCCGGATATCGCGATGCCGGCGGTCGAACGAACCGCCGGGTCTGGCGCCCACTTATGCCAACATCCCCCGCGCCTCGATAAAGCGGATGATCTCCTGAAGGCCCTTGCCTTCCTTCATGTTACCCATCACGAACGGACGCATGCCGCGCATTTTCTGCGTGTCCGAGCGCATGATGTCGAGCGAGGCGCCCACGTACGGGGCGAGATCGGTCTTGTTGATGACGAGCAGATCCGACTTCGTGATGCCGGGGCCGCCCTTGCGCGGGATCTTCTCACCGCCGGCCACATCGATCACATAGATCGTGAGATCCGAGAGCTCCGGGCTGAAGGTGGCCGCGAGATTGTCGCCGCCGGACTCGATGAAGACGACGTCCGCGTCGGGGAAGCGGTCCAGCATCCGGTCGACGGCTTCGAGGTTGATCGACGCGTCCTCGCGGATCGCCGTATGCGGGCATCCGCCCGTCTCCACGCCGAGAATGCGCTCCGGTGCCAATGCACCCGCAACGGTCAGCAGACGCTGATCCTCCTTGGTATAGATGTCGTTGGTGATCACGACGAGATCGTAGCGCTCGCGCATGGCTTTGCAGAGCATCTCGGTCAGGGTGGTCTTGCCGGAGCCGACCGGGCCTCCGATGCCGACACGCAGCGGCGGATTCTTCTTGGTACGACGGGTGTTGGCAGTGGTCGTCATGGCGAATGTCGTGGTGGCGGTGAAAGTAGCGGATTCGTGGAAAACGGCCAGGTGCTGGTCAATATCGAGTCAACAGCGAGTCAATCATGTGATGCCGTGGAACGCATTCGCGCGCAAGCGCGCGATGAGCGAGGATGCGGTCGCGCCGGCCGCGATCCCGATGCAGCGCTCGCGTCTCATGACCGGAACAGCCGCGAGTACTGGGTCTCATGACGCGACGCGAGAATCGCGAGCGCGGGAGAGAACGTGTTGATTCGATCATCCGGCAACGCCATGGCGCGACGAGCGGCCGCCACGATGCGTGGCCGTAACGCCACGATCACACGCTGTGCGGCGAGTTGTCCGAGCGGCACCGCCTTGAGCGCGCCGGCCACCTGATTCTCGAGCCAACTGAACGCGTAGGCGACCAGCGTATCGGCGAGCGTGGCGCCATGCGCCAGCGCGGCAAGCGAGAATGCCGTCGGCAGGGCGATCGGACGCAGCGCCGACAGACGCTCGCGCTGCATAGGGGTGCCCCATTCGAGCGAAACGATCAATTGCGTGAGCGACCATCCCATTTGCTCGGTCTCCGCGCGCAGCTCGGCCGCTTCGCGCGTGGCCAGCAGCCAGTCGTTCACGCGAATGAGCGCAGCGGCGTCGTCCGTCTGCCAATGACGCCATTGCCGCGCGAGCAGCGCCAGTTCGCCCGAGGCGAAAACCCCCTCGAGCTGACTGGCGATCCAGCGCTCGGCGCTGGGGGCATCGTGAACGATGCCGTGTTCGACGGCGGCTTCCAGACCTTGCGAATAGCTGAAGGCCCCGATCGGGAGCGCCGGCGATGCAAGATGCAACAGCGCGGCAAGCGACTGGAGCGACGCGTCGGCGACGGGCTCAGCGAGTGGACTGGCGAGACTGGCCGTCATCGGAAGGACTCACTTGGGAAGCCGGTTCGTCGGTCCGGTCGTGCGGCATGTGCGAGTGATCGTGCCCGCATGCGGCGCCATGCGCATGGGTGTGACCATGCGAGGTGTCTTGCGTGTGCGCGCAGCCGGGGCCATGCGCCGGATCGTGCTGACATGCCGCGCCGTGCGAATGTCCATGATCGTGATCGTGCGAATGCCCATGCGGATGGTCATGATCGTGGGCGTGTCCGTGATGCTCGTGGAAGACGCGCTGTGCGAGCGCGAAGTCCTCAGCGAAGGTGGCATCGTGCCCGTGCTTATGACCGCCGCCGTAGGCGCCCGCTTCGGGCTCGAACGGCATCAGCGCCTCGGCGACGTCGACGTCGAGGCGCAGGAGCATGTCGCGCAGTACGGGGTCGTGTTCGAGCTTGAGATATCCGTCGCCCACTTCCACCGGCGTGTGACGGTTGCCGAGATGGTACGCCGCGCGCGTGAGCGCCAGCGGCGTGGCAGCCGTCACGAGCAGCACCGTTTCGGGGGCGGCTTCCACGCGGATGAATCCGCCGTCGTCGGCCACGAGCACGTCGCCGCCGCGCAGTACGGTGCCGCGGGGCAAGAACAGTGCAACGTCTTCGCCGGTCTCCAGCGTGGCGCGCAGGCGGCTCTTGCTGCGCGCGTCGAACGGCAGCACGAGGGCCGGGGCGCGACGGGCGAGCGGTGCGGCGATGCGCCCGGCGGCAAAGTGTTTCTCCACGCGGCGAAGTGCCGTGGACGATGTTGCCGGATCCGGCGAGGAGGGCGATTCGGGGTCTTGCGCCATGGTGGGTTCAGAAAAGGAAGTAGCGTTGCGCCATGGGCAACACGGTCGCCGGCTCGCACGTCAGCAACTGTCCGTCGGCGATGACCTGATAGGTTTCGGGGTCGACGCTGATGTGCGGCAGCCAGGCGTTGTTCACCATGTCGGCCTTGGTGACCTGCCGGATATTGCGCACCGGCACCACGCGCTTGGTCAGACCGTAACGTCCGGCCACGTCGCCATCGTACGCTGCCTGCGACACGAACGTGAGCGAAGTGCGCGCCATGGCCCCGGCGCGCGCACCGAACATCTCGCGGTAGTGCACCGGCTGGGGCGTCGGGATCGACGCATTGGGGTCGCCCATGAGCGCCGTCGTGATCATGCCGCCCTTGAGAATCAGCGACGGCTTGACGCCGAAGAACGCCGGCTCCCAAAGGACCAGGTCGGCCCACTTGCCCACTTCGACCGAGCCGATCTCATGCGCCATGCCGTGCGTGATGGCCGGGTTGATCGTGTACTTCGCGACGTAACGCTTGACGCGGAAGTTGTCCGCATCGCCGGTGTCCGGGCCGAGCGCGCCGCGCTGCACCTTCATCTTGTGCGCCGTCTGCCAGGTGCGCATGACCACTTCCCCCACGCGCCCCATGGCTTGCGAGTCGGACGAGATCATCGACAGTGCGCCCAGATCGTGAAGGATGTCCTCGGCCGCGATCGTCTCGCGCCGGATGCGCGACTCCGCGAAGGCGATGTCCTCGGCGATGGCCGGGTCGAGGTGATGGCAGACCATCAGCATGTCGAGATGTTCGTCGAGCGTGTTGATGGTGTACGGCCGCGTCGGGTTGGTCGACGACGGCAGTACGTTCGCCTCGCCGCAGACCTTGAGGATGTCCGGCGCGTGACCGCCGCCGGCGCCTTCGGTGTGATACGTGTGGATCGTGCGTCCCTTGATCGCGGCCACGGTCGCTTCGACGAAGCCGCCCTCGTTGAGCGTGTCGGTATGAATCGCGACCTGGGTATCGGTGGCGTCGGCGACTGACAGGCAGGCGTCGATGGCCGCGGGTGTGGAGCCCCAGTCCTCATGCAGCTTCAGCCCGATGGCGCCGGCCTCGATTTGCTCCATCAACGGCTCGGGCTGGCTCACGTTGCCCTTGCCGAGAAAGCCGAGATTGATCGGCCAGCCGTCGGCGGCCTGGAGCATGCGTTCCAGATGCCACGGCCCTGGCGTGCAGGTCGTGGCGTTGGTGCCGGTCGCCGGGCCCGTGCCACCGCCGAGCAGCGTGGTCACGCCCGAGGACAGCGCCTCTTCGATCTGTTGCGGACAGATGAAGTGAATGTGCGAATCGATGCCGCCGGCCGTGACGATCATGCCCTCGCCGGCGATCACTTCGGTGGCGCCGCCCAGCGGAATCGTCACGCCGGGCTGGATGTCGGGATTGCCGGCCTTGCCGATGCCCCAGATGCGCCCGTCCTTGAGGCCGATGTCGGCCTTCACGATGCCCCAGTGATCGATGATCACGGCGTTGGTGATGACGGTGTCCACCACGTTGGCGCGGGGACGTTGAGATTGCCCCATGCCGTCGCGAATCACCTTGCCGCCGCCGAATTTCACTTCTTCGCCGTAGATCGTGAAGTCGCGCTCGATTTCGACGATGAGTTCCGTGTCGGCCAGACGCAGCCGGTCGCCGGTCGTGGGGCCGAACATTTCCGCGTACGCGCGGCGAGAGATTTTCATAGCGCCCCCATGACGCGACCTGCGAAACCGAACACGCGCCGCTCGCCCGCGAGCGCGACCAATTCCACCGTCCGCTGCTGGCCGGGCTCGAAGCGCACCGCGGTGCCGGCCGCGATGTTCAGACGAAAGCCGCGCGTGGACTCACGGTCGAATTGCAGTGCGTCGTTGACCTCGTAGAAATGGAAATGCGAGCCGATCTGGACCGGCCGGTCGCCGGTGTTGGCCACGGTGACGCGGATCGTGGGACGGTCCGCGTTCAACGTGATTTCGCCTGCGGCGGGCAAGAGTTCTCCGGGAATCATGTGGGTCTCCGAGATGATGGCGAGAGCCGATGTCCGCGACATCAGGCCACGGCCGCGAGCAGCGTCGCGCCGTAGGCCAGCACGCCTGCGCCCAGCACGCGAGGCAGCCATGCCGAGCGACGGCGCAGCGCCCCGCCGGCAGCGATGCCCACGCCGTGCAGCACGCCGGTGGCCAGCACGAAGCCGGCGAGGTAATGCATGGCGCTGGCCTGCGCCGGCAACTCGACGCCGTGCGCGAAGCCATGGAAGATCGCGAACGCGCCCACGATGGCGGCGCCCGCCCAACCGGGCAATCGCGCGCGCGTGGCGAGCAGCAGACCCAGCACGAGCAAAGAGACAGCGATCATCGGCTCCACCCCGGGCAGCGCCAGCGCGTGCGACATGCCGAGCAGGCCGCCTGCGGCCAGCATCGCCACGAAGGCGAGCGGGGCGAGCCAGACGCGTCGGGCAGTGAGCGAGCTCCACAAGCCCACGACGATCATCGCGCACAGGTGATCGGCACCGGAGAGCGGGTGCATGAAGCCTGCGGCGAAACTGGTCGCCGCGTCGTGGCCGGGATGACCCGGGTGCGCGAGTGCGGCGCCCGACGCGGCGAGCAGGGCCAGACCGGCGAGACCACGCGCGATACGTTGGCGCGAGACGGACACGGTGCCGGAGTCGGCGATGACGAGCGGGGGGCGGACCAGTGACATGAGACGTCCTTTCAAGTGAGTGGTTGACGACACGGCGTCGGTTATCGGATGTTGTCCGGCCATCGAGTGCGGTCGTGCGTGTCGCGCGCGATCGCCCCGAATGGTCGGGCGTCATCGGTGCATGCGAACCGACGGCGCCGGTTCGCGCATCGACGGACGTCAGGGAATCGGGTGATGCACGGTGACAAGCTTGGTTCCGTCGGGAAACGTGGCCTCGACCTGGATGTCAGGGATCATCTCGGGCACGCCCTCCATCACGTCGTCGCGGGTGAGCAGCGTGGTGCCGTAGTGCATCAGGTCGGCGACGGTGCGCCCGTCGCGGGCGGCTTCCATGAGCGCGGCGCTGATGAAGGCCACGGCCTCGGGATAGTTCAGCTTCAGGCCGCGTGCGCGCCGACGCTCCGCGAGCAGCGCCGCGGTGAAGATCAGCAACTTGTCTTTTTCTCGTGGGGTGAGCTTCATCTTGACGTGAAATTCAATGCGAAAGGGTCATGGGAGCAACGCTGCAGCCGCTCATCATAAGCACGAGTCGGGCCGCGCGCCATATCGATCGCACACGCGCGGTTCGCGCACCAAAACCGTGCCGGGCAAGGGCGACGCGGGCCGTGCCGGGCGGCAGGGTCATTGGCAGATGAACCGCTGCAGCTCCGGCGTCGCCGGCTGCGTGAAAAGGGTCTCGGGCGCGCCCGACTCCCAGATCTTGCCCTGGTGCATGAACACCACGCGATCCGAAACGTGGCGGGCGAACCGCATTTCGTGTGTCACCAGAATCAGCGTCATGCCTTCGGTGGCGAGGTCTTCGAGTACCTTGAGCACTTCGGCGACCAGCTCGGGATCGAGCGCCGAGGTGATCTCGTCGCACAGCAGCACCGATGGGCGCATGGCCAGCGAGCGGGCAATGGCCACGCGCTGCTGCTGCCCGCCCGACAGTTGCGACGGATAGCTGTCGAACTTGTCGGCGAGGCCCACCTTGGCGAGCATGGCGCGGGCGATCTCGCGTGCCTCGGCACCGGCGGTCTTCTTCACCACCTTCTGCGCGAGCATGACGTTTTCTCCGGCCGAGAGGTGGGGAAAGAGGTTGTACTGCTGGAACACCATGCCGACCTTCAGGCGCAGCGCGCGCAGGTCGGTGTCGCGCGCGCCGACGTGCACGCCGTCCACGGCGACGCTTCCGGCATCGAATCGCTCCAGGCCATTGAGCGTGCGCAGCAGCGTGCTCTTGCCCGAGCCGCTCTTGCCGATGATCGAGACGACCTGGCCGCGCTCGACGTCCATGTCGATTCCCTTGAGCACGGGGGTTTCGCCGAAGCGCTTTTGCATGCCCCTGACTTCAATGAGCGACATGGAGTTTCCTTTCGAGATGACGCGCCCACAGCGACAGCGGATAGCAGGCGGCGAAGTAGAACATGGCGACGAGGCCGTACACGGTGAACGGCTGGAACGTCGCGTTGGTGAGCATGGTGCCGGTCTTGGTGAGCTCGTCGAAGCCGATGATCGACGCGAGGGCGGTGCTCTTGACGACCTGCACCGAGAACCCGACCGTCGGGGCGATGGCGATGCGCAGCGCCTGCGGCAGAATCACGTGACGCAACTGCTCGCCGTATCGCATGGCCAGGCTCGACGACGCCTCCCACTGGCCGTGCGGCACGGCGTCGACGCAGCCGCGCCAGATTTCCGTGAGATAGGCGCTCGTGTAGAGCGTCAGGCAGACTGCGGCGGCGACCCATGGCGAGACGTTCAGGCCGAGCAGCGGCAGTCCGAAGAACACCAGGAACAGCTGCATGAGCAATGGCGTGCCCTGGAACACCTCGATGTAAAGCGCCACGGCGCGCGCGGCCCACGACACGCGTCCCACGCGCACCACCAGCAGTGCCAGCGCGACCAGTCCTCCGCATACGAAGGCGATGGCCGAGAGTGCGAGCGTCCAGCGCGCGGCAAGCAGCAACCCGCGCAGCATGTCCCAGATCGAGAACTCGATCATCGTGCGCCTCCCTTGGCCGTGCCTCGAAACAGGCGCCGCGCGCAGCGCATGAGCACCCGACGCAGCACGATGGCCAGCACGAGATAGAGCGCGGTGACGATCAGGTAGCTCTCGAACGCGCGGAAGGTGCGCGACTGCACGAAGTTGGCGGCGTACGAGAGGTCGGGGACCGAGATCTGCGAAACGACGGCGGACCCGAGCATCACGATGACGATCTGGCTGGCGAGCGCGGGAAACACCTTCGCGAACGCCTGCGGCAGGATCACGTGACGCAGGATCTGGCCTCGCGTCATCGCGAGCGACAGACCGGCTTCGGAAAGACCGCGCGGCACGGCGCGCATGCCCGCGCGGATGATCTCGGTGGCATAGGCCCCGAGGTTCACGCTCATGGCAAGGATCGCGGCCGTGGTCTCGTCGATGTGAATGCCGAGACTCGGCAGGCCGAAGAAGATGAAGAACAGCTGAACGATGAACGGCGTGTTGCGGATGAGTTCGACGTACAGCCCCGCGATCGCCCTGAGCCACACCGTGCCCGTCTCGCGGGCGACGGCGCACAGGGCGCCGATGATCACGCCCACGACCGTGGAAACGGCCGTGAGCGCCATCGTGAGCGCGGCGCCGCGCACGAACAGCATCAGGTATTGCCGCAGATCGGCAAAGTCGAGAACGTAATGCATGGGGAACCGGGGACCTGTCTCGGGACGCGTCGTACTGCGATCAGAGATCGGCGGGCAGCGGCATGCCGAGCCACTTCTGCGAGATCTTGCCGAGCGAGCCGTCCTTCTTCGACGCGGTGAGAATGTCGTTGACCTTCGCGAGCAGGCGCGGCTCGTTCTTGTTCAGTCCCACGAAGCAGGGCGAGTTCTTGATGAGGAACTTCGGCTCCGGCAGCTTGGGCGGGTGCTTGGCAACGATCGCCGCCGCCACCACATTGCCGGTGGCGACCAACTGTACCTGGCCCGAGAGGAAGGCGGAGATCGTGCCGTTGTTGTCTTCGAAGCGCTTGATCGTGACGTCGGGCGGCGCGACCTTCGAGAGTTCGAGGTCCTCGACCGCGCCGCGCGTCACGCCGATGGTCTTGCCCGAGAGATCGGCGGGCTTCGACACGGCGAGGTCCTTCGGCCCGAACACGCCGTTGTAGAACGGTGCGTAGGCTTCCGAGAAGTCGATCACCTTCTCGCGCTCGGCATTCTTGCCGAGGCTGGAAATCACGAGGTCGGCCTTGTTCGTGGTGAGGTAGGGAATCCGGTTGGCGCTCGTGACGGGCACCAGCTCGAGCTTCACGCCCATGCCCTTGGCCAGCAATGCGGCCGTGTCGATGTCGTAGCCGACCGGCTTCATGTCGGGGCCGATGGCGCCGAACGGCGGAAAGTCCTGCGGCACGGCCACGCGCAGGGTGCCGCGCTTCGCGATGTCGTCCAGACCGTCGGCGTGCGCGGTACGCGGCGCCAGGGTGGCCACGGCGGCCAGCGCGCTCACGGCGAGCATCAATGTGGTGAAGGCGCGGCGGGCGCGGGTGCGCGCGCCGAGCGCGGCGACAACGGCTTCATGGGAGACGGCGGTGCGGGAAAACGGCAGCATATCGGCAACCTCGGATTCAGGGGGCGAGCATTCCGGTAACGGGAGTGTTCCGGCGGCCGGCGCATCTGGTCTGACCGGTCGATACAGTGACGTAGCAGGAATCATGCCCGGGTGCGCGGGACCTCGTGACGCCCGGATCTCGCGCGCGACCCGGCGGGAAACGGGGGCGGCGAGGCGGTCGTTTCGGCGGCGACGTGCGCGCGGGCATGCGCCGAGTTGGTGCGAAATCCGGGGGGCGCGCAAGAAGGAACCCCATTCGTCACCGAACTGGTGCGTTCGGGGCAGGACGCACCGACGCAGAGGGGGGGGCGGCGCCGGCGATCGGCCGGTGTCCACGAAATCTCGCGTGCGCGGCGCTCGCCGCTCAGTGCCGGATCACGTCGCCCAGAGACGCAGCGGCTCGGCGGGTACGCCGTGCACGATCGGCCGCAGCGCCAGCCAATGCGCGATCAGCAACTGACGCACCGCTTCCATGTCGCGTCCGAGCACGCGCAGCACGAGCACATTGCCGGGCAGACAGGTGATGCCTGCGCGCAAGTCATCGTCGAACGGCAGGTCTTGCGCGAGCGATTCCGCGAGCTCCCGCGTGCAGGCGTCGCCCACGGCCCACAGTGCCGCGAAGACGGGAAAGCCCGCGAGGCCGGTTGCGCCGGAGCGCTGCGCGTCGTCGGCGCCGAGCACGGCCTGTTCAGCCCACAGCAGACGGTCGGCCGCGTCGCGCAATTCGAACGTCGAGCGCCATTGACCCTGCGTCCATTGCTCGCCGGCCGCCTGGCGTCCGAGCAGCGTCGCGTCCCAACCGATCACGCTGGCGCCGGCGCCGAGCCGGACCGTGATGCGCTGACGCGCGTCGGCATGCTCGAACACGATGTTCTCGAGCGGCAGCCAGTCGAGCTTCGCGCCGGCGCGCACGGTGAGGGCGATGTCCTGCGTGCCGAAACGGCCCTGCGACTTGTACCACTTCGTGGCGCCGGGTGTCGTCAACACCGCGTGCGCCCTGTCGCCGACGTCGACGTCGATCGACAGCGAGTCACCGCCCGCGATGCCGCCCGGCGGATGCACGACGACGGCGTGGCAGATGCCCGGCCCCTCCGGGTGCAAAGACTTCTGGACGACCAGCGGCCCCTGATGCCGCCGTGTGGCGAGCACTGTGCGGGTGTCGTGCCGGGCGAAGCCGAGCGACAACTCGGCGTGCCAGCCGGTGGGCACGGGAGCGGCGTGTGGTGAATGCATGAGCGATGGTAACGACAGCGGCAATGACGGCGGCGATGGCAACGACGGCGACGTGCCGTCGCGCGCGGGACGATGGCGCGAATCTAGCACGGGCTGCCGCCTCCTGACATCGGTGCGTCACATTGCGCTCGCGCGGCCGCGCTCATACGGCGACCATGTTACGCACGCCGTCGCGCTCCATATCCTTGCCGAGACCGCTTGCGACGATCGCGCCACGGCTCATCACGCGATAGTGATCGGCCAGTTCCAGCGCGAAGTCGTAATACTGCTCGACGAGCAGCACGGTCATGCCGCGCTCGTCGACCAGGCGTCGCAGCGTTCTGCCGATGTCCTTGATGATCGAGGGCTGGATGCCTTCGGTCGGCTCGTCCAGAATCAGCAATTGCGGCTCGCTCATGAGCGCGCGTCCGATGGCGAGTTGCTGCTGTTGCCCGCCGGACAGATCGCCGCCGCGCCGTTGTTTCATGTCGCGCAGCACGGGAAACAGTTCGTAGATGTGATCGGGCACGCCGCGCTTGGCCTCGCGTGCGGGACGGCTGGCCGCCCCGATCAGCAGGTTTTCCTCGACGCTCAGGCGCGGGAATATCTCGCGGCCCTGCGGCACGTATGCGAGTCCGTCGGCCACACGCGCATAGGGCGGCGAGGACGTGAGCGCCTTGCCGCGCCAGGCGATGCTGCCCGACTTCACGGGCACTACGCCCATGAGGCACTTGAGCAGTGTGGTCTTGCCCACGCCATTGCGCCCGAGCAGCACCGTGAGCTGGGCGTCGGGCACCGTGAACTCCACGTTGCGCAGGATGTGACTGCCACTGTAGTACTGGTTCAGAGCGTGAATTTCCAGCATGGTCAGCGTCCCAGATACGATTCGATCACACGTTCGTCGCGCTGCACGGCGTCGAGCGTGCCTTCGGCGAGCACGCGACCTTCGGCCATGACCGTGACGAGGCCCGTGTCGCCCGCGAGCGAGGCGACGAACGCCATGTCGTGTTCGACCACCATCATCGAGCAGTGGCCGCGCAAGCGGTTGAGCAGTTCGGCGAGCTGCGCCGTTTCTTCGTCGGTCATGCCGGCGGCGGGCTCGTCGAGCAGCAGCAGTTGCGGTTGTTGCATGAGCAGCATGCCGATCTCGAGCCGCTGCTTCTGGCCGTGCGAGAGCTGGCCGGCAAGAACGCGTGCCTGCCGTTCCAGATGCGTGAGCGCCAGCACTTCCTCGATGCGACGGCGCATCGCGGGCGTGAGGATTGCCCACAGCGCGCGAAACCAGCGCTTGTCGCCCGCGCAGGCGAGCTCGAGGTTCTCCCAGACGCTGTGATGCTCGAAAACCGTTGGCTTCTGGAACTTGCGCCCGACGCCGGCCTGCGCGATCGCCGGCTCGTCCAGGCGCGTGAGGTCGAGCGTCTGGCCGAGGAACGCGCGGCCCGTGTCGGGGCGTGTCTTGCCGGTCACGACATCCATCATCGTGGTCTTGCCCGCGCCGTTGGGACCGATGATGCAGCGCAGTTCATCGGTCTTGATCGACAGCGACAGATCGTTGAGCGCGCGAAAGCCGTCGAACGAGACGGAGATGTTCTCGAGGTAGAGGATCAGGCCGTGCGACGTGTCGATCTCGCCGGGCACCACGAGGTGCGACATGCCGGTGGTGTCGCCGCTGACGGTAACGCTCGCGTCCGGCGCGTCCGTCATTTGCCAGGCGATGTCGTAGTCGGGTCTCATGCGCGGTCTCCGGTGAGCGGGTGAGGTGCGTCGCCTTCGGCTTGCGCGGGGGCCTGCTGGGCAGGCTTGCGCGAGCGCCGCGTGACGAGGCCGATCACGCCCTGCGGCAGCAGCAGCGGCACGAGGACGAACATGGCGCCGAGAAAGAACAGCCAGTACTCGGCGAAGTACGCGGTGAAGAAGCTCTTCGCGCCATTGACGAGGAATGCACCGACGATCGCGCCGACGAGCGAGCCGCGTCCGCCGATGGCGACCCAGATCGCCATTTCGATGGAGTTGACCGGGGCCATCTCGCTCGGGTTGATGATGCCGACCTGCGGCACGTACAGCGCGCCCGCCACACCGCACAGCATCGCCGACAGCGTCCAGACGAACAGCTTGTAGCCGAGCGGGCGGTAGCCGAGGAACATGGCGCGAGACTCGCCGTCGCGCATCGCCGTGACCACCCGGCCGAACTTCGACACGACGAGCGCGCGGCACAGCAGGAAGGCGCCGACGAGCACCGCGAACGTCACGAGGAACAGCACCGTGCGCGTATTGGCCGACGTGATCGAGTAGCCGAGGATGCGCTTGAAGTCGGTGAAGCCGTTATTGCCGCCAAAGCCGGTCTCGTTGCGGTAGAACAGCAGCATGGCGGCGAAGGTCAGGGCCTGCGTGATGATCGACAGATACACGCCCTTCACGCGTGAGCGGAAGGCCAGGTAGCCGAAGATCCACGCCACCGCGCCCGGCAGCGCCACCACGAGGAACATCGCCCAGGCGAAGTGCTCGGTGCCTGTCCAGTACCAGGGCAGCGACTTCCAGTCGAGGAACACCATGAAGTCGGGCAGGTCGCTGTGGTACACACCGTCGCGGCCGATGCCGCGCATCAGGTACATGCCCATCGCATAGCCGCCGAGCGCGAAGAACAGGCCGTGGCCGAGGCTCAGGATGCCGCAGTAGCCCCAAACGAGATCGAGCGCGAGCGCCGCGATCGCGTAGCACATGATCTTGCCGACGAGCGTCATGGCGTAGGCGGACAGATGCAGCGGATGCGACGGCGGGAGCACCAATGCACAGACAGGCACCAGAATCGCCACGGCAAGCACGAAAGCGAGCAGCACCGGTGCGACGTGCCTGGGCAGGAGCCGGGCGCGCGGCGGCGCCTGCACCGGGATCGGAGACGAGTTAGCGGTCGACATTCAGGCCTCCGCGCTGCGCCCTTTGAGCGCAAACATGCCTTGCGGGCGTTTCTGGATGAACAGCACGATCAGGATCAGCACGGCGATCTTGGCGAGCACGGCGCCCCACACGGGCTCGAGCAGTTTGTTGGCAACGCCCAGACCGAACGCGCCCACGATGGTGCCGGCGAGTTGTCCCACGCCACCGAGTACCACGGCCATGAACGAGTCGATGATGTAGCTCTGTCCGAGATCCGGGCCGACGTTGCCGATCTGCGAGAGCGCGCAGCCGCCCAGCCCGGCGATGCCCGCGCCGAAGGCGAAGGCGTAGCTGTCGACGCGCCCGGTCTTCACACCGACGCAAGCGGCCATCGACCGGTTCTGCGTGACCGCGCGAATGAAGAGCCCGAGGCGCGTGAGATTGAGCACGGACCAGGTGAGCCCCACGACCACCAGCGCGAAGATCAGGATGGCGATGCGGTTGTACGGCAGCATCAGGTTCGGCAGCACCGCCACGCCGCCGCTCATCCATGACGGATTGATGACTTCGACGTTCTGCGCGCCAAACAGCGTGCGCACGCCCTGGATGAGCAACAGGCTGATACCGAAGGTCGTGAGCAGAGTCTCGAGCGGGCGGCCGTAGAGGTGTTTGATGACGGTGCGCTCGAGGACGAAGCCGAGGGCGGCGGCCACGAGAAATGCAGCGGGCACGGCGGCCACGAGGTAGGCGTCGAACGCCCCGGGCAGGAAGCGCTGGAACAGCGTCTGCACGACATAGGTCGCATACGCGCCGACCATCAGAAACTCGCCATGCGCCATGTTGATCACGCCGATGAGCCCGTAGGTGATCGCCAGACCCAGCGCCGCGAGCAGCAGCACGCTGCCGAGCGACAGACCCGCGAACACCGTGCCGAAGAACTCGCTGCGACGCTGCGCCGAGGCCAGTTTCGTGAGCGCGATGTCGGCGGCGCTGCGTACCGTGGCGTCGGGTTCGGCGTAGCTGCCGTCGGCCTGTCGGGCGACGATGGGCAGCAGCAGATCGCGCATCTGCGGGTCGCCGGCGGCCGCGATCAGATCGATCGCCTCGCGACGCCTGGCGGGATCGGCATCGTGCAACGCCGACTGCGCCCAGAGTTGATCGAGGCGCTTGCGCAGCGCGGGGTCGGTCTCCTTGCGGCGCGCCTGTTCGATGCGCGTCTTGAAGGCGGGGGACGGGTCTTGCAGCATCGTGTCGATCGCCTTCGCCCGGGCCTCGCGATCGGTCGAGAGCAGGGCGCCGGCCGCAGCGGCGGTGGCGACCTTTGCGCGCAGCACGTTGTTGAGGGTGAGCGAGCCGGCGTCGTCGGCCTTGACCGGCGCGCCCGTGATGGGATCGACGTACTTGTCGCCGTCCTGAATCGCGAGACGATCGCCGATCGTCACGGCCGAATCGTCGGCCAGTGCACGCAGCAACGCGGCGGCTTGCGGCGAGGCGTCGGCCGCGAGGTGGTCGATCGCCTGTGACTTGGCGTCGAAGTCGTCGCCGGCGAGTGCGTTGAGATCGGCGTCGGTGACCGCGGCCTGCGCGGCGGAGGACATCGTGAGTGTGCTACCCAGGCAAAGCAGGACAAGGGCGGCAGCGGACCAGCGTCTTATCGTTATCATTTGCAACCTCGGCATGCGTCCGGCGCCCGATGGCCGGGCGCCGACGCAAGAGATGGAAGGAGCGTCAGACCTTGTCGGGCTTGCCTTCGTTACCCGCGATGTACGGGCTCCACGGTTGCGCACGCACCGTGGTCTTGGTCTTCCACACGACGTTGAACTGACCGTCCGGGCGGATTTCGCCGATCATCACCGGTTTGTGAAGATGGTGGTTGCCGTCCATGACCATGTCGAAGCCGTCAGGCGACTTGAACGACTGGCCGATCATCGCCGTGCGCACCTTGTCGACGTCGATGCTGCCCGCCTTCTCCACGGCCTGCTTCCACATGTGCATGCCGACGAACGTCGCTTCCATCGGATCGTTCGTCACGCGCTTGTCGCCGCCGGGCAGACCCTTCGCCTTCACATAGGTGAACCATTCCTTCTTGAAGGCGTCGTTGGTCGGGTTCTTGATCGACATGAAGTAGTTCCACGCGGCCAGGTGCCCCACGAGCGGCCTGGTGTCGATGCCGCGCAGTTCCTCTTCGCCGACCGAGAACGCCACGACCGGCACGTCGGTGGCCTTGAGCCCCTGGTTGCCGAGTTCCTTGTAGAACGGCACGTTCGAGTCGCCGTTGATGGTCGAGACCACGGTGGTCTTGCCGCCCTGCGCGAATTGCTTGATGTTGGCGACGATGGTCTGGTAGTCGCTGTGCCCGAACGGCGTGTAGACCTCCTGAATATCCTTGTCGGCCACACCCTTCGAATGCAGGAAGGCGCGCAGGATCTTGTTGGTCGTGCGCGGATAGACGTAGTCGGTGCCGAGCAGGAAGAAGCGCTTCGCGCCGCCGCCTTCCTTGCTCATCAGGTACTCGACGGCGGGAATGGCTTGCTGGTTCGGTGCGGCGCCGGTGTAGAAGACGTTCTTCGACATCTCCTCGCCTTCGTATTGCACCGGGTAGTACAGCAGGCCGTTGAGCTCCTCGAAGACCGGCAGCACGGACTTGCGCGATACCGACGTCCAGCAGCCGAACACGGCGGCGACCTTGTCCTTGGTGAGGAGCTGGCGGGCCTTTTCGGCGAAGAGCGGCCAGTTCGATGCAGGGTCGACGACCACGGCCTCGAGCGGGCGCCCCATCACGCCGCCCTTGGCGTTGATGTCCGCGATGGTCATCAGCGCGACATCCTTGAGCGACGTCTCCGAGATGGCCATGGTGCCCGAGAGCGAGTGCAGAATGCCGACCTTGATCGGCGCCTTGCTTTGCGCGAACAGGTTCGGCGCCATGCCGGTGAGTGATGCGGCGCCCGAGAGGGCCGCCATCTGGAGTAGCGTGCGTCGTTTCATGGTACGTCTTCCCCTTTTTCCTGGTTAGACCGGTCGTTCCGGTATGCGAGGGGCTTACGCAAGGGCCGTGCCAGGCACGTCGTGGGGCGAAAGTGCCTGATGCCGGTGCAGCGCGCGCGGTCCGACGCACCGATTCCCCGCTTTTCGCGCCCCGGCGTGAGGCACGCCGGCGCGATGGCGTGCTGAGATGGTGCGCACCGAAATGGCGCGGGCGAGGCGCGGGGTACCTTGGGGAAGACGCGCCCGGACGGCGCTTCGCGTGCGCGCCGGCCGGTGGCGCGAGGTGACGATGTGGCATTTTTTGATGCATGATTGGCATTCGTGCCAATGAGGTCGACGGCAAGATGACGGTTCCCAACGACTCCCCGGTTCGACCTCCTGACCATGACCGATGCCATTGCCGGGCGCGCCGCGCCCCCTTCCCAACCGGATCCCGCCGAGCCCGCGGAGCGTCGCCGCCGCATGGGCCGGCGCTACGCGGCCGTGCTCGCTGCCTGTCAGGCGCTCTACACCGCGGCCTTGTCCGTCGATCTGACGCTGACCGGTCTGGTCGGCTACATGCTGGCTTCCGACAAAGGGTATGCAACGCTGCCGTTCTCGTTGATCACCGTCGCTTCGGCGATCACGACGATCTTCGCGTCAATGCTGATCCAGCGCTTCGGCCAGCGCATCGGCTTTGCGCTGGGCGCGTTGTTCGGCACCGTGGGCGGCCTGGTGTCGGTCATGGCGATCTACGAGCGTCACTTCGCAATGTTTTGCGCGGGTACGGCGTGCGTGGGCGTATTCCAGGCGTTCGCCCGCTATTACCGTCTCGCGGCGGCCGATGTGGTGCCCGTCGAAGACAAGCCGCGCGCGATCTCGGTCGTGCTCACGGGCGGCGTGCTGGCGGCGGTCATCGGCCCGGCGCTCGCGGCCGGCAGCAAGGACTGGCTCGCACCGGTGACGTTCGCGGGGTCGTATCTGGTCGTCACGCTGCTCTCCGGCATTTCTCTGTTGCTGCTCGCCGGCTTCCTGCGCGATCTGCCGGTGCATGCGGCAGTCGGCGTGGCTGGCAATCCCGACGCGTTGCCCGCGCGCCCGCTCGGCGAGATCATGCGCCAGCCGATCTACCTGGCCGCGTTGGCCAACAACCTGATCGGTTTCATGGTGATGATGTTCGTGATGACCGCCACGCCGATTGCCGCCGTGGCCTGCGGCCACAGCATCGACGACGGCGCGCACATCATCGAATGGCATTTGGTGGGGATGTATGCGCCGTCGTTCTTCTCCGGGCATCTCGTCAAGCGCTGGGGCGTGGTGCCGGTGCTGCTCGCGGGCATTGCGATGAGCGCGCTTTGCGGCGTGCTCGCGCTGACGTCGACGAGCCTGCCGTACTTCTATGCTGCGCTGGCGTTCCTCGGCGTGGGCTGGAACTTCATGTTCGTGGGCGGCACGACCTTGCTCACGATGTCGTATCGTCCGGCCGAGCGCGCACGTGCGCAGGCGGCCAACGAGTTCATCACCTTCGCCGGTACCGCGCTGGCGAGCCTGTTCGCGGGGCAACTGCTGGCGCGCTTCGGCTGGGCCACGATCAACCAGGCGACCTTCCCGTTGCTCGCGCTCGCCGCGTTGGCCACCGTCTGGTATGCGCTCGACGCCCGGCGCCGTCCGGCACAGGCGACGGCCTGACGACCGAGCCCGCACGCCCTCCCACACCATGAGCCAACCCCCTCGTCTCATTGCCTTTCTGATCGTGCCGCCCTTCGTGCTGCTCGATCTCGCCGGGCCGCTCGACGCCTTCCATGCCGTGATCCGCAACTTCACGGAGAGGGGGCAGCCCGAGCCGTATCGCACGATCGTGGTGTCGGAACATGGCGGCCCGGTGGAGACGGGCTCGGGGATCACGCTGCACACAGAGCCGATGCGCGCGCTCGACGCGATGCAAGTCGACACGCTGATCGCCGTGGGCGGTGCGGTGGCGCACCGGCCGGCAGTGCCGGCCGAGGTAAGCGAGTGGCTGCGTGCGTACGCTCCGCGCGTGCGACGCGTGTGTTCGGTGTGCGTGGGGGCGTTCATTCTCGGCTCCGCGGGGCTGCTCGACGGGCGGCGCGCGACGACGCACTGGCTCGATACCGCGATGCTGCAGACCTGCTTTCCGGCGGCCATCGTGGAAGCCGATCCGATCTACGTGCGACAGGACCCGGTGTGGACGTCGGCGGGCATCACGGCGGGCATCGACCTCGGGCTCGCATTGGTGGAGGACGACTGCGGCAAGGACGTGGCCTTGCAGGCCGCGAGGCGCCTTGTGGTGTTTCTCAAGCGCGCGGGCGGCCAATCGCAATTCAGTCCGCCCTTGCAGGCGCAGGTGGCGGCGGGCACGCCGTTCGGCGATCTGCACACGTGGATGTCCTCGAGGCTCGATGGCGATCTGTCGGTCGTGCGTCTCGCGGAGCAGGCCAACATGAGCCCGCGCACGTTTGCGCGCAGCTACCTGGCGCGCACCGGATCGACGCCCGCGAAGGCGGTCGAGCGCATGCGTCTGGAGGCTGCCCGCTTCGCCCTGCTTGATTCGGAAGCCCCGCTCAAGCGCATTGCCGCCCGGGTGGGCTTTGGCGACGAACAGAACCTGCGCCGCGCCTTTCAGCGCCAGTACGGCGTAACGCCCGCGGCATACCGCGAGCGGTTCGGGGTGGGGGAAAGCGCGTCGTCCGTCACGGTAGAGCGTCACCGTAGACCGTAGACCGTCAGTCTACGCGGCCAACTTCCCCGCAGCGGCGCGATCCAGGAAGCGGAACAGGCGAGCGTCGTCGGAGTAGGCCACGTTGAAGCGGAACCAATGGCAAGGTTCGTTGTGCGCGAGGAAGAACTCGCCCGGGGCGAGCATGATGCTCTCGAGAAGGGCCGCCTCGGCCAGCTCGCGCGCCGGCTGCGCCGTCGCCGGCAGGCTGCCGCACACGAACATGCCGCCTTCGGGCTGCGCCAGCAATGTCACGCCGTGCGATTGCAACTGCGTGATGAGGCGTGCCCGCGAGCGCGTGAGGCGATCGGAGAGCCGTTCGATGTGTTTGCGGTGACGCCCTTCGGTGAGGATCGCGTGCACGATGCGCTCGTTGATCTCCGAAGATGTGAGTCCCGCCACCATCTTGCTGCGTGCGATTTCGTGCGCCAGATCGCGCGAACACGCGAGATAGCCCACGCGCACCGACGGCGAGATCGTCTTCGAGAAGCTCGAGACGTAGATCACGCGCGAGAGACCGTCCATGGCCGCCAGCGACGGCGTGCCGGCCGGCGCCAGTTCACGATAGATGTCGTCCTCGACGATCCAGAAGCCATGCTGCTCCGCGCATTGCAGGATGCGATGGGCCGACGCAGGCGTGAGCGACGTGCCCAGCGGATTTTGCAACGCGGGATTCACGAACAGCGCGCGCGGGCGATGTGTCTGCGCCGCCTGTTCCAGTGCCGCGAGATCGAGTCCCGCCTCGGTGCGGGCAATGCCTACCACGTTCAATCCCGCCAGCCGCAGCACCGCCAGCAGATTGCAGTACGCGGGCGCCTCGACCAGTACGGTGTCGCCCGGCTTGAGCAACGTGCGCACCACGAGATCGAGCGCCTGCGTCGCGCCGTGCGTCAGTACGATGTGCTCGGGCGGCGCGTCGATGGACAGCTCCCCCAGGCGCCGTGCCAGCCATTGTCGCAACGGCCCGTAGCCGTGCGGATGTCCGTAGTGCGCGAAATGAGCGCCCGGGCCCTTGGAGAGCGTGCGAAGCGCGCCGTGCAGGCCATCCTCGTCGAGCCAGCTGTCGGGCAACCAGCCGCAACCGCTCTTCACGGCGATGGAGTCGTCGGCAAAGATCTCCGAGAGCAGCCACGCGTTCGTCACTTCGCTAGCGGTGGCGCCCATCGCCATCGCCCCGCCGGGGTTCGTCGCGCCCGCCTCGCGCGCGTCGGCGGCACCGGCCACGAAGAACCCGGCGCCGCGGCGCGCGACGAGCGTGCCATGCGCCACCAGCCGGTCGTATGCCTCCACTACCGTGAACGTGCTGATGCCGTGCGCCTTGGCCAGCGACCGGATCGACGGCATGCGCATGCCCGCATGCAGTGTCTGGCGCTGCAAAGCCCGCTCCACCTCGCGCACGATCTGGTCGACGAGGGCTTCGGGTTGGGCGCGGTTCAGGGAAAAGGCGAGAGGCTGGACCATGGTGTTGGGGCTGTTGCCAATACAGTTTGAGCAATTGACCGATACAGAATATACATTTTCCAAAGCACTGTACATGTCTGTACCGGTCGGCCTCTCGTAGCATCGATCCCATCCACCCGTGACGGCCTTGCCGTCTCCGGGACATCCTGATCGAGCCCAAGACCTGGGGAGCCCCCGCGATGAACATGAAAGACCTGAATCTCGACATGACGGCGTTCTGGATGCCGTTCACCAACAACCGTCAGTTCAAGCACTCACCGCGCCTGCTGGTGGGGGCCGAGGGCATGTACTACACGTCGTCGGACAACCGCAGGATTCTCGACGGCACGGCGGGGCTGTGGTGCGTGAATGCCGGTCACTGCCGCACCGAGATCGTCGAGGCGATCCGCAAGCAGGCGGGCGAGATGGATTTCGCGCCAACATTCCAGATGGGGCATCCGCTGGCATTCGAGGCCGCGAGCAAGATTGCCGCCATTACCCCGCAGGGGCTCGATCGCATTTTCTTCACCAACTCGGGGTCCGAATCCGTCGACACCGCGCTGAAGATGGCACTGGCCTACCACCGCGCGCGCGGCGAAGGTCAGCGCACGCGCCTGATCGGACGCGAGCGCGGTTATCACGGCGTGGGCTTCGGTGGCATTTCGGTCGGCGGCATCTCGCCGAACCGCAAGGCGTACTCGGGGCAGTTGCTGCCCGCGGTCGACCACCTGCCGCATACGCTCAACATCAAGGAAGCCGCGTTCACCAAGGGGCAGCCGACCTGGGGGGCGCATCTGGCCGATGAGCTCGAGCGCATCGTCACGCTGCACGACGCATCGACCATTGCCGCGGTGATCGTCGAGCCGCTCGCCGGTTCCACGGGTGTGCTGGTGCCGCCGAAGGGCTACCTTCAGAAGCTGCGCGAGATCTGCGACAAGCATGGCATCCTGCTCATTTTCGACGAGGTGATCACCGGCCTCGGCCGTCTGGGCGCACCGTTCGCCGCGCAGTACTTCGGCGTGACGCCGGACATCATGACGATGGCCAAGGGCGTAAACAACGCGGCCGTGCCGATGGGTGCCGTGGCGGTGAAGACGAGCGTGCACGACGCCATCGTCGACGCCGGGAACGCGGGTGCCATCGAGTTCTTCCACGGTTATACCTATTCGGGACACCCGCTGGCCGCGGCAGCCGCATGCGCCGCGCTCGATCTCTACAAGAGCGACGGCCTGTTCGAACGCGCCGCGAAGCTCGCGCCGCACTTCGAGAAGGCCATCCACGGTCTGCGCGACTTGCCCAACGTCATCGACATTCGCAATCTCGGCATGGTGGGCGGCATCGAGCTGTCGACCCGTGATGGCAAGCCGGGTGCCCGCGCGCACGAAGTCTTCGTGAAGTGCTTCGAGAAGGGCGCGCTGGTGCGCTACACCGGCGACATTCTCGCGTTCTCGCCGCCGCTGATCGTAAGCGAGGCGCAAATCGACGAACTGTTCGGCATCGTGGCCGAAGCCATTCGCGAAACCGCCTGAGTCGCGGCGTCTCTCACCGGCACGGGGCGGCCGCGCGCCGTCCGGGCCCTCTCACCCCTCGGGCTCCGATCGGAGCCAACCCGGGACAGACGTCTGTCCCGGACACGGAACTCACGGACATCGACATGAATCAGCGAGTCAACATCGAACGTATCGAGCATTGGATCGGCGGCGCGAACGCGGCGTCGGGCGAGACGGAACTGCGCTTTGGCGAAGTGACGAACCCGGCCACCGGCGAGGTGATCCGCCAGGTGGCCCTGGGCGGCGCGAGGGACGTGGCGACGGCCGTGGCCGCGGCACGCGCCGCGCTGCCGGCGTGGCGCGCCACGCCACCGATGAAGCGCGCGCGCGTGATGATGAAGTACCGCGAGCTGCTCGAGACGAATCGCGAAGCGCTCGTGCAACTCATTACGCAGGAGCACGGCAAGACGCTCGACGACGCGCGCGGCGAAGTCACGCGCGGCATCGAGGTGGTGGAATTCGCCATCGGCATCCCGCACCTGCTCAAGGGCGAGATTGCACCGCAGGTGGGTACGGGCGTCGATACGTACTCGATCCATCAGCCCGTTGGCGTCTGCGCAGGCATCACGCCGTTCAATTTCCCGTCGATGGTGCCGCTGTGGATGTTCCCGATGGCGGTGGCGTGTGGCAACACGTTCGTGCTCAAGCCGTCGGAGAAGGTGCCGTCGGCCGCGCTGCTGCTCGCTCGGCTGGCCAAGGATGCCGGCCTGCCCGACGGCGTGCTCAACGTCGTGAACGGCGACAAGGCGGCCGTCGACGCGTTGCTCACGCATCCGGACGTCAATGCGGTGTCATTCGTCGGTTCGACGCCGATCGCGCAGTACATCTACAGCACGGCGTCGGCCCACGGCAAGCGTGTGCAGGCACTCGGCGGCGCGAAGAACCACGGCGTGGTGATGCCCGACGCCGATCTCGACTTCACCGTCGATGCGCTGATCGGCGCGGCGTACGGATCCGCCGGCGAACGCTGCATGGCGATCTCGGTGGCCGTGGCGGTGGGCGAGGTGGCCGATCAACTGGTGGCGCGACTGGCCAGGGCCGCGAAGGCGTTGCCCGTGGGCGACGGCACCGATCCCGTCGCGCAGATGGGGCCGCTGATCACGCGCGTGCATTGCGACAAGGTCAAGGGGTTCGTCGACACCGGGCTCGAAGAAGGCGCCGAGCTGGTGGTCGATGGTCGCGGCCTGAAGGTCGCCGAGCGCGACAATGGCTTCTTCATCGGCCCGTGCCTGTTCGACAAGGTCACGCCGGAAATGTCGATCTATCGCAACGAGATCTTCGGCCCGGTGCTCTCGGTGGTGCGCGTGAACACGCTGGACGAGGCCATCGCGCTCATCAACCGCAATCCGTACGCCAACGGGACGGCGGTGTTCACCACATCCGGCGGTGCGGCGCGTCGTTTCGAAGACGAGATCGAAGTGGGAATGGTGGGCGTGAATGTGCCGATCCCGGTGCCGGTGTCGTACTTCTCGTTCGGCGGCTGGCGCAATTCGTTGTTCGGCGATCAGCACATCTACGGGCCGGAATCGGTGCGCTTCTATACGCGCTCGAAGGTCGTGACGCGCCGCTGGTCGGAGGGGCGTGCGGCCAACGCCACGTCCTCGCTCGCGATGCCGACGCTCGGCCAGTAAGCGAGCAAGGCTCCGGGGGGGGAGCGCGAGCGGGGCATCGCCCGCGCGACCGCACCCAATGCCATGAAAAAGCCGTCCGGGAGATCCGCGGACGGCTTTTTTGCGAATGCCGTTACCGGACCGGTGCGATCTCGATGCCCTCATCGAGCAGGAAGCTGCGAATGCGCCGCGCGAATTCGAGGGCATGTTCGCCGTCCCCGTGCAGACAGACCGTCTGTGCCTGAATTGGGACGAAGGTGCCGTCGATCGCACGCACGCGTTGTTCGCGCACCATCGTCAGCGTCTGGGCGAGCGCGTCTTCCTCGCGTTCGATCAGCGCGCCCGGCGTGCCGCGTTTGACCAGCGAGCCGTCGGCGTTGTATCCGCGGTCGGCAAACACTTCCTCCACCGCCTGCATGCCCGCCGCGCGCGCCGCTTTCACCAACTCGCCGCCCGCCAGTCCGAAGACCGCGAGGTCGGTATCGAATGCGCGGATGGCTTCGACGAGCGTCTCGGCCAGCGCCGGGTCGCGCGCGGCCTGGTTGTAGAGCGCGCCATGCGGTTTGACGTGAGAGAGCCAGCCGCCCTGGGCACGCACCATCGCGGCGAGCGCGCCGATCTGATACAGCATGCCCGCACGAACCTCGTCGAGCGGGAGTTGCATTTCGGTGCGACCGAAATGCTCGCGGTCGGGGAAGCTCGGATGTGCGCCGATGGCCACGCCGTTCGCCAGCGCCCAGCGCACCACCTGCTGCATGGTGCCGGCGTCGCCGGCGTGCCAGCCGCAGGCGACATTGGCGGAGCTTACGAGCGCGAGCAGTGCCTCGTCGTTGTCGCACCCTTCTCCGAGGTCGACGTTGAGATCGATTTTCATGCGATGTGTCTCCTGCGGGACCGCGGCCTTGCCGGCTTGCCCTTGCGTATGACGCGCTTCAGCGCTTGCGTGTGATGGCCGCCACGCGCGGCGTCGCGAGCACGCCGCTGTCGTGCCAGGCGAGCGCACGCTCGATCTGGGCGAGATAGCGCAGTTGTTCCCGCCATGCTTCGCGCGCCTCGGCGGCGCTGCACTCGGAAAAATATAGCGTACTGCCGAGCCGCGCCTGGCCGAGCCGCCACAGATCGGCGCTGATCACCGTGCCGATCTTCGGGTAGCCGCCGGTGGTCTGCGCGTCGGCCAGCAGGATGATCGGCTGGCCCGATGGCGGCACCTGAATCACGCCCGGCAGCACGCCGTGAGAGAGCAGGTCCTGGCTGCGGTTCTTCTTGCGGGCGAGAGGCTCGGGCCCCGACAGGCGATAGCCCATGCGGTTGCTGTTGGGCGTGACCTGCCACGGATTCTCCCAAAAGTGCTTGTGCGCAGCGGCCGTGAAATCGTCGTATTCCGGGCCGGGCAGCACGCGCACGCGCTGCACCAGCGGGTCCGACAGCCACAAGGGCGGGCGAACGCCCAGCGGTGCGGCGTGGCGTGCGGCGGCGCCCGGATGCGCGATGGCGATACGGTCGCCGTCGCGCAACGCGCGGCCCGCGAAGCCGCCGAAGCCCGCGGCCAGATCGGTACTGCGCGAGCCGAGCGTCTCGGGCACGTCGATGCCGCCGACCACCGCGAGATAGGTGCGCATGCCGAAGCGCGACGGGCGCAGCGTGAGCGTCTGTCCGCGAGCGACGGGGAAGCGCCACCACGACCACACGGGCGTGCCGTCAAGATCCGCATGGCAGTCGGCGCCGGTCAACGACACGACGGTGGCGGATGTGAAGCGCAGCACACACGCGCCCATGGTGATTTCGAGCGTTGCGGCGTTCAGCGGATTGCCCACGAGGCGGTTGGCCACGGCGCACGCCAGCGGATCGACGGCGCCGCCGCCGGCAACGCCAAACGCACGCATTCCGGTACGGCCCAGATCCTGAACCGTGGTGAGCAGGCCGGCACGATGGATATCGATCACAGGTCGAGACTCGCGATGGTGAAGCGCACGCGATCACCCGGCGCCAGCAGGGCGGGCGGCGATGCGGCAGGGTCGAACAGGGCGCTGTCGGTATGGCCGATGATCTGCCAGCCCCCGGGCGAGGTGAGCGGGTACACGCCGGTCTGATTGCCGCCGATGCCCACGGAGCCAGCCGGCACCGACAACCGAGGTTCGGCTCGGCGCGGCGTGGCGATCGACTCGTCGAGCCCCCCGAGGTAGGCGAAGCCGGGTTGGAAGCCCAGGAAATAGACGACGTATTCCGGGGCCGTGTGACGCTGTACCACCGTCTTCGGTTGCAGACGGGCATGCCTGGCGACGTCGGACAGGTCCGGGCCGTGCTGCCCGCCGTAATGCACGGGTATCTCGATGTCGCGCCCGACTTCCCCGGCCACCGGCTGCGTTTGCCAGGCGTCGCGCAGCCGCTCGGCAAGGCCGTCGATATCAGTGGCGAGCGGGTCGAACAGCAGTGTGAGGTTGTTCATGCCCGGCACGACTTCGCGCACGTCGGGCCAGCCGCGTGCAAGGGCCGCCACATGCCACACGCGGCGTTGCGTGGCGAGCGCCGGTGTGGTGCCTGCCTCGCACACCAGGGCACTGTCGCCGAGCGGCAGAATCTTGAGCGTTGTCATGGATTAGCGGGAGATGTCGCCGGGGCGCGGGTAAATGGTCGATTCGGTCACGATCGCGTCGAGCGCCAGATCATGCGCTTCGGCATCGAGTCGCTCGATCTCCAGGGCGTCGTAGGCAATGCCGAGCGTGTGGGGTGCGGGGACGAGCGAATGCAGCGTACGGTCGTAAAAGCCGCCGCCGTAACCGAGCCGAAGGCCGCCGCGCGTGAAGCCCACGCATGGCACGAGCAGCAAGTCGGGCACGACGACCTCGGCGTCGCGCGGCACCGGAATGCCGTAGCGGCCCTCGGTCATGGGCGTGTCGGGGGTCCAGCGATGGAAGACGAGCGGCGCCGACGGCGCGGTCACGACCGGCAGCGCGGCCAGCGAGGCTGCCGGCGCCTGTGCGAGCCAGGCCGAGACAACGTCGCGGGCGTCGAATTCGGCCTGGATCGGCCAATAGAATCCGACACAGCGCGGCGCCCTGGCGCGTAACTCGGCGGCGAGCCGGGCGGAGAGCGCGGCATCGCGCGCGGCGCGTCCGGAGAGTGTGCTGCGCGCCACGAGCAGGGCCTTGCGCAGCGCGGCCTTCGCGGCGCCTGCCGGCGCCCCGTTTTCAGACGTCTGGGCCGCCGTTTGGGCGGGGTCCCGTGCTATGCTTGAATCCACTTTTTACCCGACGCTCCACGAAGATGTCCGAACGTTTCACCCGAGTATATCGCGCCGCCGCGCTTGTCCTGACCGCAGCCGCGCTCGTCGCCTGCAGCACGACCGAGGCGACTGGACGTCCCAAGGCGCATGCGGCGGCCAGCCGCTCGGCGCCCTCGGCCGATACCCTGTCCCAGCGCTCGCCGGACGACATCTTCGTGCAACTGCGTGAGGCCGCCCGCAGCAACGACGCGCCGCGCGCCACCGCGCTTGCCGCCATGCTCACGGACTACGACGTGCCGTCGTACGTCCAGTACTTCCAGATCAAGCCGCGCATGTTCGACCGGTCGGGCAAGGCGCTCATCGATGCGCCGGACGACGACGTCCGGGCCTTCCTGCGCACGTACGACGGCCAGGCCATCGCCGATCGCATGCGCAACGACTGGCTGCTAGTGCTCGGCAAGCGTCACGACTGGCAGACGTTCGATGCCGAGTATCCGAAGTTCGTGCTCGACGACGACACGCAGGTCAAGTGTTACGCGCTCATGTCGCGGGCGTCGCGCGGCGAGAACGTCACGCAGGCCGCCATCGATCTGCTGACCGCGCCGAAGTACTACGGCGAGGGTTGCGTCGACATGATCAACACGCTTGCCGCGAGCGGTCAGTTGCCGCGCAAGGAAGTCTGGCACCAGATCCGTCTGGCGTACGAGGAAAACTACACATCGCTGGGCAAGCAGATCGCCGACGCCCTCGGCGCCACGCGCCCGGACGACACCCTGCTCGACATGGCGGCCACGCGCCCGGCGCAGATCCTCGCGCGCGGCATCGACGGCACGGAGACTTCGCGACAACTGGCGCTGCTCGCCACGGTGCGCATGGCGCGCTCCGATGCCATGCTCGCTGCCAGTAGCTTCTCCGGCATCGCCGGCAGCCTGTCGGCCGACGAGCGTGCCATCGGGTGGGGGGCGATCGGCATGCGCGGCGCGCTGTCGCAGAATCCGATGGCGATCAACTGGTACCGTCAGGCCGGATCGGCCAAGCTCTCCAATACGGCACAGGAATGGAAGATCCGCGCCGCGCTGCGCGCCGGCGACTGGAACCTCGTTCGCGCGGGCATCGAGGCGATGCCCGCATCGCTGCGCGACGACGGCGTGTGGACCTACTGGTACGGCCGTGCGCTGCGCGAAGCCGGCCAGGGCGACGCCGCACGTGCGCAGTTCCAGAAGATCGCCATGCAACCGAATTTCTATGGTCAGCTGGCGAACGAGGAACTGGGCAACAAGACCGCGTTGCCGCCGCGCACGACCGTTACCAAGGCGGAAATCGACGCCAACCGCTCGAACCCCGGCTTCATTCGTGCCGCCAAGTTCTACGACCTCGGTCTGCGCTTCGAAGGCAATCGCGAGTGGAACTGGGAGTTGCGCAACATGACCGACCGTCAGTTGCTCGCCGCCGCTCAGTACGCCAACAACATCGAGCTGTTCGACCGCGCCGTCAACACGGCCGATCGCACGAAGGTGGAGCACGATTTCACGTTGCGCTACCTGATGCCGTTCCGTGCCAAGGTCGAGCCGCTGGCCGCTGCCGTCGATCTCGACGAGGCGTGGGCCTACGGCCTGATTCGCCAGGAGTCGCGCTTCATCATTAATGCACGCTCGTCGGCGGGCGCCGGCGGTCTGATGCAGATCATGCCCGCCACCGCCAAGATGGTGGCCCGCCAGATCGGCATGGATTACACGCCGGGCATGATGCACGACATCGACACCAATATCCGGCTGGGCACGAGCTATCTCTCGGACATCTACAACAAGTTCGACGGCTCGGCCGTGCTCGCATCGGCCGGCTACAACGCCGGACCGGGGCGCCCGCGCACGTGGCGTTCCACGCTCGATCGTCCGGTCGAGGGCGCGATCTTCGCGGAGACGATTCCCTTTAACGAGACGCGTACCTACGTCGAGAACGTGTTGTCCAACACCACGTATTACTCGGCGCTCATCACGGGGCGTCCGCAATCGCTCAAGGAGCGGCTTGGCGTCATCCTGCCCCAGTGAGATACCAGGGACGGGACTTACGCGCCCGATGTCATGAAACGGAGGTGGCGCATGCGCTATAACGTTTGTGTCGTCGGTGGCACCGGATTCATCGGTGGCCATCTGGTGGCCCGGCTGGTGACGATGGGGCATGCCGTACGGCTGCCCACGCGTCGGGTCGAAGCGTCCAAGGCGCTTGGGGTGCTGCCCGGCGTCGAGCTCGTCGAGTGCGACGTGCACGACCCCCGGGCGCTCGAGCGCGTGATCGCGGGCAGTGACGTCGTGATCAATCTCGTGGGTATTCTGCATGGCGAGCGTGGCACGCCCTATGGCCGCGCTTTCGCCCGCGCGCACGTGGAGCTGCCGCGCAAGATCGCGCAGGCATGCAGCGATCGGGGTATCGGGCGCCTCATCCACATGAGCGCGCTGGGCGCCGACCCCAATGGCCCGAGCATGTATCTGCGCTCCAAGGGCGATGGCGAGACGGCGATTCGCTCGACCGGGATTGCCGCCACGATTTTTCGTCCCTCGGTCGTGTTCGGTCCGGGCGACCATTTCCTGAATACCTTCGCAAAGCTGCAACGCCGACTGCCGATTGTGCCGCTTGCCTGTGCGCATGCGCGCTTCCAGCCGGTCTTCGTGATGGATGTCGCACAAGCGTTCGCCGAGGCCATCGACAACGACGCCACCGTCGGCAAGACCTATGAACTTGGCGGCCCGGACGTCTACACGCTCGAAGCGCTCGTGCGATTCGCCGGTGCGGCATGCGGCTGCGAGCGGCCGGTGGTGCCGCTGCCGGATGGCGCCGCGCGGCTGCAGGCGGCGTTCTTCGAAAGGCTGCCGGGCGAGCCGATCATCACGCGCGACAATCTCGACTCGATGCGTGTCGACAATGTCATGACAGGACCGCTCGCGCCCGAACTGGGGCTCACGCCGAACGGCCTGGAAATCGCTGTCGATTACCTCGATGGCGACAATTGGGAACGGCGTCTTTCCGATTACCGGCGTTACGCCGGGCGCTGACGTCCGCCACGTGCCAATCGAAGCGGGCCCGTGCGGCCCGCGCAAGGAAGGTTCTCATGCAACTGATCGTCGCCAACAAGCGTTATTCGTCGTGGTCCATGCGGCCGTGGGTGCTGCTCAAGCATTTCGACATCGCGTTCGAAGAGCGCAACGTGTGGCTCGCACAGCCGGACTCGCGCGAGCAGATTCTGCGTTACTCGCCCACGGGCAAGGTGCCGTGTCTCATCGACAACGGCATCACGGTGTGGGACTCGCTGGCCATTTGCGAATACCTCGCCGAAAGCTACCTTCACCTGCCCCTCTGGCCGAAGTCCCGCGAAGCGCGTGCGCATGCGCGCAGCGTGTGTGCCGAGATGCACAGCGGCTTTACCGCGCTGCGCACGAACATGTGGATGAACGTGGCGGCGCATTGGCCGGGTGCCGGCGCCACGCCCGAGGCGCTTGCCGACGTTCGTCGCGTGGAGGCCATCTGGGAGGACTGCCTGGCGCGCTACCAGGGGCCGTTCCTGTTCGGCGATTTCTCGATTGCCGACGCGTTCTATGCGCCCGTCGTGATGCGCTTTGCGACGTTCGAACCCAAGCTCTCGGCGCACGCGCAGGCGTATGCCGACCGCGTTCGCGAGGTGGCGGCGGTGCAGGCATGGGTGGCGGCCGGACGGGCCGAGACGCAGACCGTGACTTTCTACGAAGTGCGTCCATGAAGATTTATGCTGTGGGCGGCGCGATTCGCGACGCCATGTTGGGGTTGCCCGTCAAGGACCGCGACTACGTCGTGGTAGGCGCCACCCCCGAGGAGATGGTGCGTCAGGGTTTCAAACCGGTCGGCCGCGACTTTCCAGTGTTCCTCCATCCGCAGACGCATGCCGAATACGCGCTGGCGCGCACCGAACGCAAGACCGCTCGCGGCTACCATGGCTTTTCGTTCTACTTCGCGCCGGAGGTCACGCTTGAGGAAGACCTGGTGCGGCGCGATTTCACCATCAACGCGATGGCCCGTGAGGTGTTGCCCGACGGCGGCTTGTCCGACGAACTGATCGACCCCTACGGCGGCAAGCGCGATCTCGATGCGCGACAGTTTCGTCACGTCGGCGAGGCCTTCGCGGAAGACCCGGTTCGAATTCTGCGCTGCGCGCGTTTCGCGGCGCGCTTCACCGATTTCACGGTGGCGGACGAGACGCTGGCGCTGATGCGCCGCATGACCGCCGACGGCGAGGTCGACGCGTTGGTCGCCGAACGGGTGTGGCAGGAACTCTCGCGCGGCCTGATGGAGCACCGGCCGTCGCGCATGTTCGACGTGTTGCGCGAGGCTGGCGCGCTCTCGCGCATCCTGCCGGAAGTGGACCAGTTGTGGGGCGTGCCGCAGCGCGCCGATTACCATCCCGAAGTCGACACCGGCGTTCACGTGATGATGGTGCTCGACTACGCGGCGTCGCAGGGGTATTCGCTGCCGGTGCGCTTCGCGGCGCTCACACACGATCTCGGCAAGGGCACGACCCCCGAGGACGTGTTACCGCGCCACCTCGGCCACGAGGGGCGCAGTGTCGGTCTGCTCGGCCCGCTGTGCGCGCGCTTGCGCGTGCCGGTCGAATGCCGCGAGCTGGCGCAGGTCGTGGCCCGCGAGCATGGCAACATCCACGCCAGTCAAAAGTTCGGTGCGGCGGCGCTGGTGCGCCTGCTGGAACGTTGCGATGCGCTGCGCAAGCCCGAGCGCTTCCTGGAAGTGCTGCAGGCCTGCGAAGCCGATGCGCGGGGGCGTGGTGGAGATTTCGCCAGCGCGCCGTATCCGCAGCGCGAGCGTTTGATGGGGGCGTTGGCTGCGGCGCGTGGCATCGATGCGGGCGCCGTGGCGCGTCAGTATGCCGATCGTCCGCAAAGGATTCGCGACGCGGTGCAGGCCGCGCGCATCGAGGCCGTCGAGGCGGCGGGCTTTCAAGAGCCGACGGCGTGAATTTCCGCGCCGCGGCGCTCCCGATCGACGCAAAGGCCGCCCATGGGGCGGCCTGCTTCATGCGTCATGGAACGGCTTCCGCCCCGGCGGCTTAATCGAACGCCTTGTCGTTCGGGTTTGCGTAGAGCTGCTTGAGTTGCTCGCTCATCGGGAAGTTGAAGTTGATGTGCTTCGGCGGCACCGGCGATTCGAACCACTTCTTGTACATCGTGTTGATTTCGCCGCTCTTCATCACGCCGGCGAGCGTGTCGTCGACGAGCTTTTTGAACTCGGTGTCGCCGTGCTTCATCATGAAGCCGTAGGCCTCGAACGACTGCGGCGTGCCCGTAACGACCCAGTCATCCGGATTGCGGCCCATGGTGCGCGCGCCGGCGAGCAGCACGTCGTCCATCATGAATGCCTGCACACGACCGCCCTGGAGCATGGTGAACGACTCGCCGTAGTCCTTGCCCGAGATGACGCTCATGTTCATCTTCTTGTCGTTGTTCATCTTGTTGAGGATGCGCTCCGACGTCGTGCCCGCGTTGGTGACCACCGGCTTGCCAGCCAGATCCGGGAAGTCCTTGATGCCGGACTGCTTGTTCACCAGCAGGCGCGTGCCCGCGACGAAGAACGTGTTCGAGAAATTCACCTGCGCCTGACGCGACTTGAGGTTCGTCGTCACGCCGCACTCGATGTCCACCGTGCCATTCTGCACGAGCGCGATGCGGTTCTGGGACGTCACGGGAATGAAGCGCACTTGTAGGTCGGGCTTCTTCAGACGCGTCTTCACCACCTCGACGATCTTGTTGCAGAGGTCCTGTGAATAGCCGATGACGTTGTGATTGTTGTCGTAGTACGAGAACGGAATCGACGATTCGCGATGGCCGATCGAGATCACCCCGCTGCTCTCGATCTTCTGCAAGGTCTCCGATGCGGGCTGGGCCTGCGCCACGCTCGTCGCGACACACATCGTCACGGCCAGCACCGCACCCAACGTTCCCCCGGTCAATCGCATCTTCATCATGTCCTGCTCCTGAAATGGTCTCACCCTGATTCATGATTGAATCATTTGTTTCATAATAATTTTTTTGCAACAAACGATCAAATCATTGTTAACCCTAGCGCTGGCATGGGGGTTGTCGACACGTCGCGTTCAATGACGCGCGAAGGCGCGCCGGACGGACATGGGCGACATGGACGTCGATCTTGAGGTGGGCTCGGCAATCGGGGATGGGGGAGGGGGAGCGCGGCCACAACATGCAACAGGTGTTGCGCCCTCCCCGGAGGTGTCACCGAAAAGTGTTACAGCAAGCGGATCAGCAGGTTGAAGACGAGCGAGAGCACGACCGTCGATGCGAAGGGAAACACCATCTCGCGTCCGCGCCAGCGCAGGCGCAGATCGCCAGGCAAGCGGCCGATGCCGAGCTTGGCGAGCCACGGCGAGGCGGCGGAGAGGATGCAGATCGCGAAGAAGATCGTCAACATCCAGCGAAACATCGGCATGGGGCCTCGGGGCAGGGTGGGTGGGCGGAAGGGCGTGAGGCGGCGTCAGAGCGCGTGGCTGCGGTCGCCGGTGGCGAAGCCGAGCAGTCCGGCCCACTCGTCCATGCCGCGTCCGAAGGCGATCACCTTGAAGAGCTCGCCCATCTCCGCTTCCGAGAGCAGCTTCTGCGCGGCGGACGTTGCCGGCAGGAAGGTCTTCGGATCGGTCGGATCGAGCGCGCTCATCAGATCGACGATGCCCGCGTTCATCAGGAATCGCGCCTGCGACGTGAAGCCGAGCAGATCGAGACCGGCCTCGACGCCCGCATCGGCGATGCCCGAGAACTCGACGTGCGCCGTGATGTCCTGCAGGCCCGGAAAATAGAACGGATCGTCGTGGGCGTGATGGCGGTAGTGGCACATCAGCGTGCCGTGGGCGCGCTGCGGATGATAGTACTCGCGCGCAGGGAAGCCGTAGTCGATGAGCAGCAGCACGCCGCGCGCCAGCAGCGGCGCCACGCTGCGAACGAAGGCCGCGCCGGCTTCGTGCGTTTCGGTCAGGTATTCCTGCGTCGGGGGCAGGCTGTCGAGCGACGCCAGGGCCTCGGGCAGCGGACCGGCATGGCGGCGGGCTTCCCACGCGAAGCCGCTGTCGGTTCGCACGACGCCGCGCTCGAACCAGGCCGGGTGCCCGGTCTCGTCCGGACGTCGCGCCCACAAGCGTACGGGCATGGCGTCGAGCACCTCGTTGCCAAGCATTACGCCGTGGAAGGCGTCGGGCAGACGGTCGAGCCAGGTGACGCGATCGAGCAGATGCGGCGCCGCGCCCGCGATGGTGTCGCGCTGGCGGGCGCGCAATTCGCCGGAGAGCTCCATGATGGCGTAGTGTTCGCACGGCGTGCCCTGCGCCTCGAGTGCGAGCAACAGGTCGGCTGCGAGGCGTCCGGATCCGGCGCCGAATTCCAGTACTCCGGCGTCGCCCGTCTGTTCGAAGATCTCGCCGAGCTGGCGCGCCAGCGTGCCGGCGAACAGCGGAGTGAGTTCCGGTGCGGTGACGAAGTCGCTGCCGTCGGCAGCCAGCCGGCCGAACTTCGCGGCGCCGGCGGCGTAATAGCCGAGGCCCGGCGCGTAGAGGGCCTGTTCCATGAAGCGATCGAACGGCAACCAGCCGCCGGCGGCGTCGATGGCATCGGCGAGGTGAGCCGTGAGGCGACGCGAGTGTTCGAGCGCGTCTGCCTCCGGAACAGGTAAACTATGGGGTTTCGGTGCGGCCTGATTCATGCGGGCATTGTAACGGAGACGGTGCCGGCTGGCTGCTTTGGACGATAGGGACGGCAGAAGCTCGGAATCGCCTTGATTTGAGAGGGTTTTCGTCGAATTTTGGCCGATTTCGCGTGTAATTCGCCAATTTCTGCCGCCTCCGACCGCCATTGGCATTCGCTTGGCAGCATGCGCACCGTCCGACGTCTCGCATGGACGCGAGCGAATCGCCGCGCCGCCCACGCCCACACACTCGTTCATAGACAGGAGTTCGCCGCATGACCGTTGCATCGACGCCACGCTCCACGCCCGCCCGTGACCCCGCCGCCACGCCCGTCGTGCCGCGCGTGGCGTTGGTGACGGGCGGCGCGCGCCGCATCGGGCGCGCGATCGCACTGCGCCTGGCCGGCGCGGGCTGGGACGTGGCCGTGCATTACGAGCGCTCGCGCGACGACGCGCTCGAGACCGTGGCGGCCATCGAGTCGCTGGGACGCCGCGCGGTGGCGCTGCAAGCGTCGCTGGCCGACGAAGCGGCAACGGTCGGCCTGATCGCGCAATGCGCCGACGCGCTGGGGGTGCCTGGCTGTCTGGTCAACAACGCGTCGCGCTTCGAGTACGATAGCGCGAGCGATTTCGGCTATCAGGCGCTCGAGCGCCACATGCGCGTGAACGCGGGCGCACCGCTCGTGCTGGCGCGCGAGATGCACGCGGCGCTGGGCGAGACGGGGCGCGGTGTCGTCGTCAATCTGCTCGATCAGAAGCTGGCGAATCCGAACCCCGATTACCTGTCGTACACGTTGTCAAAGGCGGCGCTGGATGTGGCGACGACCTTGCTGGCCCAGGCTTTCGCACCGCGGCTGCGCGTGGTCGGCGTGGCCCCGGGAGTGACGTTGCTGTCCGTCGACCAGACGCCCGCGGGCTTTGCGGCCGCGCACGCGTCCACGCCGCTGGGCGCCTCGTCGACGCCTGAAGACATCGCACAGGCCGTGGCTTACCTGGCCGAAGCGCCCGCCGTGACCGGCACGGTGCTGTATGTCGACGGGGGGCAACACCTCGCGAGTTCGTCGCGCGACGTGAAATTTCTGACCGAGCCGGCCGACGCCGACCGGTCTCGTTGATTGTCATTATGAGTTTTCAAAATGCATAGCGCTCTTTCCCACCCTCGCCTGATGGACTGCCGTCGCATGTTCCTGCGCGACTACGAAGTGTTCATCAACATCGGCGTGCACGATTACGAAAAGCGTGGCGAGCAGCGCGTGCTGATCAACGTGCAGCTGTTCGTGCCGCTCGCGGACAGCACCCCGGTGGCGGACAAACTTGAAGAAGTGGTGGACTACGACTTCATGCGCGAGACCATTGCCAGGCGCGTGGGGCAGGGTCACATCCACTTGCAGGAAACGCTTTGCGACGACGTTGCGGCTGCGCTGCTGGCACATCCGCGCGTGCGGGCCGTGGGCGTGTCGACCGAGAAGCCCGACGTTTATCCCGATTGCCACTCGGTGGGCATCGAAGTGTTCAAGATGAAGGATGCCTGACATGAGTGCCGTGATGCCCGAGACCGGTGCGCCGCTGGCCGCGACCGGCGGCGTTGCCGCCGACAGCGTGAAGAAAGCGCAGAAGCTCGCGTTTGAAAACAACAAGCTCGAAAAGCGCCTGTTCCGTCTGACGGGGCAGGCCATCGGCGACTACAACATGATCGAGCACGGCGATCGCGTGATGGTGTGCATGTCCGGTGGCAAGGACAGCTACGCCATGCTCGACATTCTGCTCAAGCTGCGCGAGCGCGCCCCGATCGACTTCTCGATCGTCGCGGTCAATCTCGATCAGAAGCAGCCCGGCTTTCCCGAGCATGTCCTGCCCGATTACTTCCGCGCGATCGGCGTGGATTTCCATATCGAGAACCAGGACACGTATTCGATCGTCAAGCGCGTGGTGCCCGAGGGCAAGACGACGTGCTCGCTTTGCTCGCGTCTGCGTCGCGGCATTCTGTACCGCGTGGCGGGCGAGCTGGGCGCGACCAAGATCGCGCTCGGCCATCATCGCGACGACATCATCGAGACGGTTTTCCTGAACCTGTTCTACGGGGGCAAGCTCAAGGGCATGCCGCCCAAGCTGCAGTCGGACGACGGCAAGAACGTGGTGATCCGGCCGCTCGCGTATGTGCGCGAATCGGATCTGGAGCGCTACGCCGAATACAAGCAGTTCCCGATCATTCCGTGCACGCTTTGCGGCAGCCAACCGAACCTGAAGCGCGCGGAGATGAAGGCGCTGATTCGCCAGTGGGAGAAGCAGCATCCGGGGCGCATCAAATCGATCTTCAGTGCCCTGTCGAACGTGATTCCGTCGCATTTGATGGACACGAATCTTCACGACTTCAAAAACCTGCGCGCCACGGGCCAGCCCGACCCGCTCGGCGACATTGCGTTCGATGAGGCCCCTTGCGGCGACGAGAGCGACGCCGGCATCATCCGTATCGCGCAGTTCGACGATTGACTGGCCTCGTACGGGCGGCGCGCGGCGGGTTTTGTGGCCGGCCGCGGTGCATCGACCGACGCGGCATATGACACGACACGACACGACGCGGCCCGCCGGATTTCCCGGCGTCGCCCAATTCCGACACCCGCATTTCACTTTCTGATCGTCACGACGCCATGAATATTGTGATTCTCGCCGCCGGCATGGGTAAGCGCATGCGCTCGAAGCTGCCCAAGGTATTGCAGCCCCTGGCCGGCCGGCCACTCCTGTCGCACGTGATTGCGACCGCTCGCACGCTCGCCCCTGGCAAGCTCATCGTCGTGATCGGGCATGGTGGCGAGGCCGTTCGCGAAGCCGTGGCCGGCGACGGCGTGCTGTTCGCCGAGCAGGCCCAGCAACTGGGCACGGGCCACGCCGTTCAGCAGGCGGCACCGTTGCTCGACGAATCGGTGCCCACGCTCGTGCTCTATGGCGACGTGCCGCTCACGCGCACCGAAACGCTGCGAGCACTGCTCGACGCGGCGGGCGGCGACAAGCTGGGCGTACTGACGGTCGACCTCGACAACCCGACCGGCTACGGTCGTATCGTGCGCGACGGCGCGGGCAACGTGCTGCGCATCGTCGAGCAGAAGGACGCCAACGAGGCCGAACTCGCCATTCGCGAAATCAATACCGGCATCGTGGTGGCGCCCACGCGAGCGCTCAAGGGCTGGCTGGGCGGGCTGAAGAACCAGAATGCGCAGGGCGAGTACTACCTCACGGACGTGATTGCCTGTGCGGTGGCCGACGGCGTGCCGGTGGTGACCACACAGCCCGCGTTTGCATGGGAGCCCAACGGCGTGAACGACAAGGCGCAACTGGCCGAGCTGGAGCGCGACTATCAGCGTAATGCGGCCGGGGCCCTGCTTGCCGCGGGGGTGACCCTGATCGACCCGTCGCGTTTCGACATGCGTGGTGAGGTCGTGTGCGGCACCGATGTCACCATCGACGTGAACTGCGTCTTCGAAGGCAAGGTGACGATCGGCGACGGCGCGACCATCGGCCCGAACTGCGTGATTCGCAACAGTGTCATCGGTGCCGGCACGCATATCGAAGCGTTCAGCCATCTCGACGGCGCGGTGGTCGGTGCCGACGCGCACATCGGCCCCTATGCGCGACTGCGTCCGGGGGCGGAACTGGCCGACGAAGTGCACATCGGCAATTTCGTCGAAGTGAAGAATGCGTCGCTCGGCAAGGGTTCTAAGGCGAACCATCTGGCCTACGTGGGCGACTCGACCGTCGGCACGCGCGTGAATATCGGGGCGGGCACCATTACGTGCAACTACGACGGTGCGAACAAGCACCGCACCGTCATTGAAGACGACGTGTTCATCGGATCGGACACCCAACTCGTGGCACCGGTGACGGTCCGTCGGGGGACCACCATCGCGGCGGGCACGACCGTTTGGAAGGACACGCCGGAAGACGCGCTGGTGCTCAACGGCAAGACGCAGGAAGCGAAGGCCGGGTACGTTCGCCCGCGCAAGCAGAAGCAGTAAAATCCTCGGTCATGGACCGGTGTGCGGTGTGCCAGGGCGCACGGTGCACACCGGGCGAGTCAAATCCGATCGAATCCAATCGAAAGAGCCAGGAATTCTGGCGTAAAGGGAAGGAATATGTGCGGCATTGTCGGTGCGGTAGCGCGACGTAATGTAGTACCGGTATTGGTCGAGGGCCTGCGCCGGCTGGAGTACCGCGGCTATGACTCGTGTGGCGTGGCGGTCCTGAAGGACGGCGTGCCGCAGCGCGCGCGTAGCGTCTCGCGTGTGGCCGATCTCGACGAGCAGCTTGCACAGACGCATCTGGCCGGCGAGACCGGCATTGCGCATACGCGCTGGGCGACGCACGGTGCACCGGTCACCGACAACGCGCATCCGATCTTCTCGCGCGACGAGGTGGCGTTGGTTCACAACGGCATCATCGAGAACCACGAGAGCCTGCGCGACGAGCTGCGCGGCCTGGGTTACACGTTCGTGTCGCAGACCGACACGGAGGTCATCGCTCACCTCGTCCATCACATGCTGTCGAACGGGGCGGCGGGCGATCTGTTCCACGCGGTGCGTCTGGCGACGCGTCGTTTGCACGGCGCTTACGCGATTGCCGTGTTCCGCAAGCAGGAGCCGCATCGGGTGGTGGGTACGCGCGCCGGATCGCCGCTGGTGGTCGGGGTGGGCGAGGGCGAGAACTTCCTGGCTTCGGACGCGCTGGCGCTGGCGGGCACGACGGACCAGTTCATCTATCTGGAAGAGGGCGATATCGTCGAACTCACGCTCGATGGCGTGAAGATCGTGGATCGCAACGATGGGGCCGTCGAGCGCGAGGTGCGCACGGTGCAGGCTTATACGGGCGCGGTCGAGCTGGGTCCGTATCGCCACTACATGCAGAAGGAAATCTTCGAACAGCCGCGCGCGATCGGCGACACGATGGAAGGTGTCGAGGGCATTTCGCCGACGTTGTTCGGCGAGAACGCGCAAGACGTCTTGAGCAACGTCGATTCGATCCTGATTCTGGCGTGCGGCACGAGTTACTACTCGGGCATGACCGCCAAATACTGGTTGGAGTCGCTGGCGCAGATTCCGACGCAGGTGGAAGTGGCGAGCGAGTATCGCTATCGCGACAGCGTGCCGAATCCGAAGACACTGGTCGTGACGATTTCGCAGTCGGGTGAGACGGCCGACACGATGGCGGCGCTGCAGCATGCGCAATCGCTGGGCATGACGCATACGCTGGCGATCTGCAACGTGGGCACCAGCGCGATGGTGCGCCAGACGGCCCTGCATTACCTCACGCGCGCGGGCACGGAAATCGGCGTGGCGTCGACGAAGGCGTTCACGACGCAGCTCACGGCGCTCTTCCTGCTCACGCTGACGTTGGCGAAGCTGCGCGGTCGTCTGACGGCGGCGCAGGAGGCCGATTATCTGACGCAGTTGCGTCACCTGCCGGCGGCGCTGCACAGCGTGCTGGCGCTGGAGCCGCAGATCATTGCGTGGGCGGAGGAATTTGCTCGCCGCGAGAACGCGCTGTTCCTCGGACGCGGCCTGCATTACCCGATCGCGCTCGAAGGTGCGCTTAAGCTCAAGGAGATCTCGTACATCCACGCCGAGGCCTATCCGGCGGGCGAGCTGAAGCACGGGCCGCTGGCACTGGTGACCGAGGAGATGCCGGTGGTCACGGTGGCTCCGCGCGACGCACTGGTCGAAAAGCTGAAGTCGAACATGCAGGAAGTGCGGGCGCGCGGCGGTCAGTTGTACGTCTTCGCCGATTCGGATACGGAGATCTCGAATGCCGAGGGCATCCACGTGATTCGCATGCCGGAGCATTACGGCCAACTGTCGCCGATCCTGCACGTCGTGCCGCTGCAACTGCTGGCATATCACACCGCCTGCGCCCGCGGTACCGATGTCGACAAGCCGCGAAATCTGGCGAAGTCGGTGACGGTGGAATAACGGCGAGGCGTCTGACGTACCAGAGACCTCGGTGCATCCCGGGCCGGCTGCGCGGATCGCGAGCCGGCCTTTTTCATGCGACTGGGCATGCATCGGGCTAGCGTGGCGTGTACAGGAACACCCATCCCGCGTAGCTGTCCTGCCCGGCGAATGTCCCGTCGGCTTCGTCGAATCCGGTCTGTCTGAGCGGCTTGCCCTTCGCGCCGCTGAAGACGCCCCTTATGCCCCCGTCAGGGGCGCGAACGGTATTCCAGCCGGCACCGGTCATCGGATCGGCGTAGGCGCGTCGAAGGTGATGGGCCGGGCGTGCGAGCCGGGTGTCCAGCACCAGATCGTCGAGCGACCTCGGATAGCGCCCCGGCGCCGGCCCCGACGCGTGGTAACGCGCAATGGCGCGCCGGATCTCGTCGCCCTTCGCCAGCAAGTCCGCTTCGCGCTCGCGTCGCCGCTGCACCGACCACAACGTCGACATCTGCATGAGCAGAACGCCGACGATCGTCACCGCCACGATCATGCCGAAATAGACGCTGCCCCGGTGCGTCGCGCAGGCTCGCGGACATCGTGACCGGACGGCCCGCTCGCCAGCATTACCAGGACGCATAGGTGCTCCCGTCGAGCGCCCGCCCCGTCGCGCCACTGTGGACGTCGGCCGGACGCCGGTCATCGCCCGGTGCAAGCCGCCACGTGTCGTTGCGCCCGGTCACCGGATCGAGCGGCAATGTCTTGAGATAGTGCGACGTGACCAGCACGTCGAGCGTCGCCGGCGATTCGCCCCGGTCGTCGCGATAGTCGTCGAGCGCCTGACGAAGTGCCTCCAGGTTGTGCCGCAACACGGTCTCGCGTGCCTTGTCGTACTGTCGGAAGTAGCGCGGCGCGGCGATGGAGAGCAGCAGCGCCACGATGGCGAGCACCACCAGCAGCTCGATCAACGTGAATCCGCAACTCAGCCGAGCGCCTGCCCGGGGTTCCGGCTTACCAGTCGCGATAGAACGTACCATCGAGTGCCTCGTCGTCGCTGGAGGAGTAGACATCGAACACGTCGGCCCCTTCGGCCGGCGCATCGGGCGGGCTGTCGTAGCTGCGCGATCGCCACGACGACGCGGCGTCCCGCTCTGCGCAGTGACACATCGGGTCGCGCGGCAGCCGCCGCAGGAAATAGCGCCTGCGCGTCCCGCTCGGATCGCGTGCGTCGCGCACGCCGTCGATGAGCGACGCGAGATTCGGTGGGTAGCCGCTCTCGTCGCTCCCGCGCGCCACCTCCCCCTTCTGTGCCGCGTCGTAGTACGCGTCGATGGCGTGACGAATGTCGCGCAGCGCCCGCCGCAGTTCGATTTCCTCGCTGCGGCGCCGGACCATCTGCGTCAACGGAGCGGCCGCGCTCGCGAGCAATGCCAGCAACGCCAGCGTCACGCTCAATTCAATCAACGTGAAGCCCGACATCCGGGCAGGCGACGCGCTTCGCGCGTGTCGACGACGGCCGATCACTTGTCGTCCACCTTGGGGCCGACGACCTTTCCCCCGAAAACGCGTGGCGGGTCGTCGCGATCTTCGGGCGACGACGGAAAGCCGCTGTCGGCGGGGTACTGCGCGGCCGATTCTGGCGATGACTCCCGTGGGGACCGCGCGGGCTCCGACCCGCCCGACGAGGACGCCGCCGGCATCTGCCGCCAGGTGTGCGATGACGAGCGGGAGGGAAAGGCATCCGACAGCGCATCCGCCGCCACGTCAGGCGGCGCGATGCCCGACGGGCGCCCGGATGAAACCGCCGCGCCCGACGGTGCGTTGGAAATCACCATGTGCGTCGTTGGGCCGAGTCGCAGCGTGTCGCCCGGGTGTTGCTCCGTGCCGCTCTCGAAGCGGCTCACGCGAGACGCCGGCACGGCCAGACTGCGCTCGACGTGCGGGGTGATGAGCAGCACCACCTCCGTCTTCGCATGATCCTCGGATCGCGATCCGAAAAGCCGACCCAGTAGCGGCATCTGGCTCAGTCCGGGAATGCCGGACATCTTCTCTCGTGCCTCGCGGTTGATCAGTCCGGCAAGCACCTGCGTCTCGTTGTTGCGGGCGGACAGCGTGGTTTTCGCGGTACGCGCGCTCAGGTTGTAGGCGATGAGCCCGGTCTTCGTCTGCACCTGCCGCGTGATGTTGCTCACATCCAGCGCGACCTTGATCACGATTTCGTCGTTCAGGCTGATGCTCGGTTCCACGTCCAGTTTCAGGCCGACGTCCTGATACGTCAGCGACTCCGTGACCGCGCCGTTCAGGTTGGTCGTGCTCACGACGGGCACGCGTTCGCCAATGCTGATCGTCGCTTTCTCGCGATTGCGCACCCGGATTCGCGGATTGGCCAGGATCTGCGCCTTGTTCGTCTCCTGCAGCAGATTCAGGCGCGCCAGTGGCGACGCAACGTCGAGATCGACGGCGTCGCCGCTCAGTCGCCCAAGCCGGCTCAGCGCGACGCCGCCGCCGGCATCCCGGACGGCGTCGGCAAAGTGCAGCGATACGCTTTCCGGATAACGGACGCCGAGATCGAGCAGCCCATCGTTGGAGACTTCGAGCACCTGCACATCGAGCGTCACCTCGGAGGTTGGCAGGTCGATGACGTCGATCATGCGGGCGATCGCGTCGAGCGCCTCGGCGCTGTCGCGCACGGTGATCGCGCCAAGACGCTCATCCACGAACAGGTTGCGCGCCCGCATGAGCTGCCTGACCTGCGCGGCGGCCTTCTTGACATCGGCATAGCTGAGGAAAAATGTTTGCACCGCGAGTGAACGGTGCTGGGCGAGCTTCTCGGCGGTCGCAGGGAAAATCAGCAGGGTGTTGGCATTGAGAAACTGCTTTTCCAGACCGTTCGTCGAGAGCAACAGGTCGACGACGTCCCCGGCCGTGGTTTGTGTCGCGTCGAGGCTCGCGCGCGCTGCGCGATCGAGGTCGCCGTCCAGCACGAAGTTGATGCCGGTGACTTGCGAAATCATCTCGAGGATCTCAGGCACTGGACGCGATTTGATATGGAGCGAGACTGGCTTGCGCAATACGGCGGCCGACGTCGATGCGGGCGACGGTGCGCTGTCGAGGGCGCTGCGAAGCCGGTCCGCCAGCGCGGTGGCTTCCCCCCAGTCGGGCTGTTGACGCAGCACGCGAGACACGATGCGCAGCGCCGCGCGCGGATCGCTCGATGCCATGCCTTGCGCATCCGCCAATGACCCGCGAAGGCGGTCGCGCATCCGCAGCCGGTCGAGCCATTGCGCCGCCGCCTGATTGGCCGCGTCGAAGCGCAGCGTTTGCGTCAGCCAGTGCCGCGCCTCGGTATCGTCGCCACGCGTGAGGGCGTCGCCCGCGTTGCGCAGATATTGCGCCGTGAGTTGCTCGCGTAAGAGCAGATAGCGTGTTCGCAGTGCGATGCTCTGTGGGTCGTCGCGCACATGTTCGGCAAGCCGCGTGACGGCGCCGGCGAGATCGCCCTTGCGAACGTCGACGTCGCTTTCGGACAACGCATTCGGCACGGCGCAGGCCCCGAGCACCGGGAACAGGCAAAGCACGCCGAGTCGCGCGAGCCATCGGGTCGCGGGCCGACACCGCGCGCCGTTCGGACTACCTGTTGCGGCGAACATCGGGTTCCGCTCCGGCGAGGTCTCGCCTGGGCATTGGCAACGGCAGGGTGGTGCGGTGAGCTCTGGTCTTGCGTGTGTAGGTCAGCGATTGTGCGTCGATGCGATCGAGTCGATACTCCCCGTCAAATGTGTCGCCTGGCGCAACGCGGCCCGGCGCGTCGCACGCCTCGCACAGTAACCATGTCTGCCCGTGTCGCTCCAGCACCACGACAGGCGGGCGGCTGTCGAAGCGCCACACCGCCGCCACGTCGAACACGGGGGGCGGCGTCGCGCTCGGCCCCGTTGGTGCCGGAGGGGGCGTGAGCCTCGATGCGGGTTGCGCGCGCGGTTCGCCCGGCGATGGGGCCCATTGCCGGGCGGCGAACAAATCGACGTCTGACACGGCGCCGTCGTTTGCGGATGCCATGGGGGCGCGCTGTCGAAGCGTCGCGGCGGGCGCGCGAAGCGCGGGCACTGCGGCGCTCCGCGCCCGGCGCGCGTGCCACGCCAGCGACGCACTGGCGCAAAGTGCCGCGGCCAACAATCCGCCGACGATCCGGCGCGTTCTCATCGGCCGTCCTCCCGGAGCGTGAGCCGGATTTGCGCGACCACGCGAGCGTCGGCGATGTCCTGGCGTTCGATGGTGAGCGTATCGAGTTCGGCGCCCGGCATGGCACCCAGTTCGCCCAGTGCCTTGCGCAGGTCCGGATACTCGCCGCTCAGCGGCAACGTCACGGCCATGTGCTCGCCACCGGCCTTCGGGCGCGTGAGCCGGTACTGCACGTCGCCCGCGGATAACCCGTTCTTGCGAACGATGTCGAACATGCGGCCCAGATCGGCCGCGTAGCCTTGCGGCCCGTCTCGTGTCGCCGCGCGTTGGGGCAGGGCAGCCGCGCGCGGCGCCAGCCGTCGCAGTTCAGTACCGGAGTCGGCAATGCGGCGCTCGGCGTCACGCAGCGCGGGCTCGATCCAGGCGACCTTCATCGCGAGCACGACGACGGCCAGGGGAGCGAGCAGCGCAAGGCCGGCGAGGACGGAGGCAGCAACCGAAACACCGGGGGCGCCGACGCGGTGTACGACCGCCGCGCAGCGCCATCCGACGCGGGCGACCGACAGGCCGAGGGGATCTCGGGCGATGCTCATGAAGCCCCCTGCGTGCGTAGCGTGATCGTCATCGATGCCTCGACGACAGGCGCGTCGGACGTCGCCTTGCGGGCACTGTGGTGCCACTGGATATCGAACGTCGGTTCCAGCCGGGTCGCGAACGCGATCATGCAATCGACGTCGCGCGCCTCGAAGCCGAGACGCGCGGTGCCGGCGTCAGCCGTCACCTCGATTCGACGCAACGCGATATCGGGCGAGAGTGCGGGACCCAGGCGGTCCAGTAGTGCCAGCGCGCGGGCGGTGCCCGCCCCAACGCGTGGGACCGTTGCGGCAGGTGTCGGGGCGGCGATACCGTGGACGACGCCACCGCGGCGCTGCGCATGCGCGACCTCGTTCGCCCGCGCGGCGGCCTCGGCCTGCGTCGTCCGAACGTGCTGCGCATCGTGCCAGACGATCCACGCCAGCCCCGCCAGCCCGATCACCATCGCGGCACTCGCTGGTCCCAGTTGGCGAGCAGTTCGCCCTCGGAGATCCAGGGGCGCAGCGGCGCGGTGCCATCGCGTCAGGCGCGACAGCTTCCGTGCACCCTTTGCAATGCGTGCCGTCGCGCGACGAAGTCGACGTGTCATGCCGCCTCCCACAACCAGGGGTGCGGCACGACGGCGCGGTGCACTTCGCGTCCGGCGCAGATCCGGTCGTCGTCGCACGACGGCACCCGCCCGTGCGCACGCGCAAGCCACAACGGCGCGTCGTCGGCACCGCACAGGGTCTGCAGGGTGTCGAGCGCCTGTGCCACGCAGCGCTGCGCGAGAGGCAGCGCACACGCGTCGTGCCACCGTCCGCCACGACGCAGCAAGCATGACAATCCGCCGGTGTGGTGCACCGCGATCGACGCATCGGCAATCGCGTCGAGCTTCGTGCGCCGCGCGACTTCGTGCAATACGCCGCGGCAGGACACCCAGCGCAGACGCGCTTGCGCGACAAGGCGCCGGACATTGTCGAGCCAATCGCCGTCGACGGCCACGGCCAGGTGGGGGCTGCCGAAAGTCGCATGCGTCATTGCAATCTTCCACCCGCGCGACGCGCACCCGAAGCGGCGTGTGAACAGACCTGTGGCAAGCGCTTCGAGATCGCGCAGCGATCGCGCACCGTCGGGCCAGGGCACGACCTGATAGTGCGCCAGACCGAAGCCCGCCAGCACGTGCAGGCGGTCCATGCGGCACAGTCGCCCGCGCGGCAGCGATGCCATGACTTGTGCGCAGCCTTCGACACCGCCGGTGTCGAGGCGCAGGCGCCAGGTTTCGTCGGCCCGCCGACGGACATTCGGTATCTCTACCGGTCGAGACGCTGCAAATATCGCGTCGCGCTCGACCAGCACGACATGCTCACGAAATCCCAAAGACACGGATGACCTCCTGAAGCGTGGTAGCCCCGGCGCGCGCGGCGGCCAGGGCGGCGTCGTTCATGAAAACGTGTCCGCCCTCGCGCGCGATCCCGCGCAACTCCGCGGCCGGGGTGCGCTGCCGCAGCGCCGCTGCGATCGCGCCGTCGATCTTCAACCACTCGGCTACCGCGATCCGGCCGGCATATCCGGTGTTGCGACATGCCGCGCACCCGGCGCCGCGGCGCCAGTGTCCGCGCCGGATCGACCCGGTATCCAGCCGCATCGCGGCGGCGGCGTCGCGATGGGGCGTGTCGTGCTCGGCGCATGCCTCGCATACCCGGCGCACCAGTCGCTGTGCCACGATCGCCCGCAGCGCTTCGGTCACGCTCACGGGGTCGAGCCCCATGTGCAGCAAGCGCTCGAGTACGCCAAAGGCCGAATTGGCGTGCAGCGACGAGAGCACCAGATGCCCCGTAAGCGCCGCTTGCACCGCGATCGTCGCCGTCTCGCCATCGCGGATTTCGCCGACGAGGATGGTGTCGGGGTCGTGTCGCAGAATCGAGCGCAGGCCGCGGGCGAACGTCAGTCCCTTCTTCTCGTTAACGGGAATCTGCAAGACGCCGGGCAGTTCATACTCGACCGGATCCTCGATGGTGATGAGCTTGCGCTCGCCGTTGTCCGACTCGGCCAGCGCGGTGTGAAGCGTGGTCGACTTGCCGCTGCCGGTCGGGCCGGTGACGAGCAGCATGCCGTGCGGCTCGGCGAGCGCGGCACGAATGCCGGTCACCGTGCGCACGTCGAGGCCGAGCGAGGCGAATGAGCGTGCGGCGTTGCGATGGCGCTTGTCGAGTATGCGCAGCACGGCATCCTCGCCGTGAATGCTCGGCATGACCGATACGCGAAAGTCGACATCGCCGCCCTCGATGCGCGCCCTGAAACGTCCGTCCTGTGGCACGCGCCGCTCGCCGATGTCCAGTCCGGCCAGCACTTTCAGGCGCGAGATCGCTTGCCCGGCATCGTCCTGACCCGGCCAGCGGCCGGCCAGGTGCAGGACACCGTCGATGCGGTAGCGAATGGCCAGGCCGTCCGCAGCCGTCTCGACGTGGATATCGCTGGCGCGTGCGCGTAGCGCGTCGAGCAGCGCGGCGTCGACAAGACGAACCACCGCGTCGCCGTGCCCGGCGATGCTCGCCCGCGAGATCTCCGTGACGCGGCGCGCGGTGCCGCCAGCGTCGTCGCTGACGCCGGCCGTATCGAGCACGCGCTCATGGCGCTCGGCGTCTTCGAGCGAGCGCGTCACCACGCCGGGCAGTGTCATCGCGGTGCGCATCCGGCTCGCGGCCGGGTGCGCGACACACCAGCTGCGCACGGCCAGGTCGAAGGGATCTTCCAGGACCAGATAGCGCATGCCGTCGACATGCACGGGCAGCACCCGGTGGCGTACGGCATCCGACAGCGGCAGGTGAGCGAAGTCCGTCGCCGCCACGAGCGACGCCGGGGCCAGCGCCTCGAGTCCGGCCGCGCGCGCGACCGCGGGAAGCAGCGACGCGTCGTCGGCGAGCCGCCGGGCAATGTGAGCGCCCAGTGGCTCGCCGGCGGCTCTTGCATCGTGCTGCCAGACGCGCAGCGTGTCTCGAGGTCGGGAGGACGATGTCACCGCGTCACCCCTGAAGACTGCCGGCGAGCTCGAAGATCGGCATGTAAAGCAGGAACACCACCAGTCCGATCACGCCACCGACGATGAGCATCAGCACCGGCTCGAACACCCTGCTGAAGGTGTCGAGTGCGCGTGCGAGCGATGCGTCGTGAAACTGGGCAATGCGCTCGCACATCGTGTCGATGCCGCCGCCGCGCTCGGCGACACGCAACAGGCGAACGGCGACGGCGGTCGTCAGGCCGTGGGCGAGGAAGGCGTCGGACATCGGCATGCCGGCGCGAATCTGCGCGAGCGCACCGACGCTGGCGTGTGCGTAGCTCGCGGGCAACAGTCCGCTCGCGAGGGCGATGGCGTCCACTGCGGGCATGCCGCCGCCCAGCAGCATCCCGAGCGTGCGGTAAAAACGTGTGAGCACGAATCGCTCGTGGTGCTCGCGCAGTCGCGGCAACCGCCACATGGCAGCCATCAGGCGCGAACGAACGTCCGGGGACCGGCCGGCGTAAACCAGTGCCGTCGCCATCAGGCCGAGGCCCATGAGCAACGCCGAGCGGTGCGCGTCGACCAGGGCACCCCAACCGACAAGGAGGCGGCCGGTGGCGGGAAGGTGCGGCGCGGACTGGAGGACGGCAGCGAAGCGAGGCACGACGTAGAACAGCAGGAAGACGAGAATCGCGGCGCCGGCGGCGATCACGATCGCAGGATAGGTCATCGCGGCCTGGAGCCGTTTGCGCAGCGTCTCGACGTGCTGCTCGTATTGGCGATAGCGCAGGAGCGCGGCGGCGAGGTGTCCCGTGTGCTCCGAGGCCGCGACGCTTGCCACGAACAGTGGCGGGAAAGTGGACGGCAGGCGGGCGAGTGCGACGGAGCACGGCAGGCCGTCGTACATCGCGTTCAGCAGGTTCCCGAAGATTCTGCCGTCCGCGGCGCGCGCCGCCTTCTCTCGCAACGCTTCGATGGCCTCGACGACGGTCAGCCCTGCGTCGAGCAGCGCGCCAAGTTCGTAGGCGAACAGTGGCACGTCGAAGCGCGGGGAGCGCGACGGCATGGTGAGCGCGCGTCCCGCGCGTCGGATTGACACGACTTGGCAGTCGTCGTCGACAAGGCGGGCTCGTGCATGGGCGGCGTCGCTCGCTTCGATGCGCTCCACGCAAACTCGGGCGTCGCGAACCACGCGTGCTTCAAAGGTTGTCATGGCCCGAATGCCACGTCGGATGGCGCGAGGCGCCGGTTTCGCTCGGCCACGAGGATCGCGTATCGCTTGCGGACCTTGTCGGCATATCGCTTGCGCAGCGACGCGCGCGCCTGGCCCGTGCCTGCGTTATATGCACCGACCGCTTCCCACCCGTAGCCGAACTGTTGCACGAAGCCCGCCAGAATCCACGCCCCCGTAATGATGGAGGTGCAGGCGTCTTCGCGCAGGCGGCGCTCCGTGACGCCATACTTCGCCAGACGGGGCAGATGGATGCTGTTGATCTGCATCAGGCCGATGTCGCGCGTGCCGTTGCGGTTGACGTTGTGAGCCGCCAGATCGAGGTTCGATTCGACCTGCGCGATGGCATACAGCAAAAGCGGATCGAGGCGGTAGCGGTTCGCGGCGACGTCCCAGCAATCGGCGCGGGCGCGGGGTGTGAATCCCGCGCCGACCGTCGTGATGAGGAGGGACGTCGCTACGCGCGCCATGACGCGACGCGCGCGATGCGGGCGGGCAAGCAGGCCCCCTGGCGAATCGGTGCGAAGCTTCGATGTCACGCTAGCCAGCATGGCGGACCGCTCCCGTCAGAAGCCATAAACGATGAGGCGTGCCATGTCGCCGTCGCCGCCGGGGCCGTACGACACGATTTCCACCTCGTGATCGGCACCCGGGTTCTTCCACACATAGGGACGGTCCCAGGGATCGTTCGGGAGCGATTTCGCGAGATACGGCCCCCGCCATCGCGTCACCCCGACGGGACCGACAACCAGTGCCTGAAGTCCCTGTTGCTCGGTGGGGTACTCACCAACGTCGAGCCGATACTGGCCGAGCGCGTCGGCGAGCGATTTCATTTGCGCCAAGGCAGTCTTTTCACGCGCGCGATCGACCTGGGAGAAGAGCTTCGGGCCAACGTATCCCGCGAGCAAGGCGATGATGAGCAACACCACGAGCAGTTCGAGCAGGGTGAAGCCGTGCTGGCACACCCGCGGGAACGCCGGCGTCGTGGCCAGGCGAATGCGTCTGTCCATGTCATTTTCCAAATAAGTAGTTATCCGAATAATTTGGACGAAGAAACCGAGTTGTCGTGACAGGGTGGATGCCATCGCGCTGCGCTTCCCAATTGAGAGGCGCAGCGTTGCTGTAGAAGCGTGCGGCGCTCCCTTGCGGGGCGATGAAAGCACGCGAGTTCATCTTGACAGTTAACCCAAGGGCTGCGTGTGGGATGTGCCCTAAAGTGCTCGATTCGGGCGGTGCCGGGATTGGCGGATGGCTTGCCGAAGCCGGAATCAGGCAAATTGCCGCCGATTATCGGCGGATTCGCGACGCCCGACTTTCAAGAAGGGCTGAGGCGGCGCCCGCTGCGACGTCCCGAGTGCGGGGGCGACACAAAGAAAGCACGATTTGTCGTGAAGTTCGTCGTTATGACGAAATTTTCATGTTTTTCGACGAATTGACGCTACATTTCATCAGGCACTCTCCATAAAATTGGAGCGTCGGCGCACCGCATGCCATGGGGGGTTGCACGACAACGACCGACGTTCCTGAAGGAGGAAAACATGAAAAAGATTGCCTTGCTCGGTGCGGGACACATCGGCCAGACCATCGCCCGGCTGTTGCACGACAGTGGCGATTACCAGGTGACGGTGTTCGATCGCAATGCCGCTGCCGCTGCGTCGGTTCGCGATTATGCGCATGCCTTCGTGGTGCTGACCGAAGCGGACACGGGGGCGTTGCAGCAGGCGATCGCGGGTCACGACGCCGTGATCAACGCGTTGCCCTACTCGATGGCCACCAGTGCGGCCACGGCTGCCGTCGCGGCCGGCTGCCACTATTTCGATCTCACCGAGGACGTCGCCGCGACGCATGCGATTCAACAACTCGCCGAGGGCGCGTCGACTGTGCTGATGCCGCAATGCGGATTGGCGCCGGGCTTCATCGCGATTGCGGCGCATCATCTTGCCGCCACGTTCGATCAGGTGGATTCGGTGAAGATGCGCGTCGGCGCGCTCCCCGCGTTCCCGACGAATTCGCTGAAGTACAACCTGACGTGGAGCGTGGACGGTCTCATCAACGAATACTGCCAGCCGTGCGAGGCGATCCGCGATGGCGCGCGCCTGACCGTGCAGCCGCTCGAAGATCTGGAGCACTTTTCGCTCGACGGCGTGGAGTACGAGGCGTTCAACACGTCGGGCGGTCTCGGTACGCTGTGCGAGACGCTCAGCGGGCGCGTCCGGGATCTGGACTACAAATCGGTACGCTATCCGGGACACGGCGCGTTGATGAAGGTGCTGCTGAACGAACTCCGGCTCAAGGACGATCAGGAAACGATCAAGGCCATTCTCAAGCGCTCGGTGCCGAGCACACTGCAGGACGTGGTGCTGATATTCGTCGTGGTCAATGGCTTGCGCGGTGGCGTGCTGACGCAGGAAGTCTTCGCGCGGAAGATCTTCGCGGAACGCAACAACGGGCACAGCGCGAGCGCCATCCAGATCACCACGGCGTCCGCGATATGCGCCGCCGTCGACATGTTCTTCGCGGGACAACTACCGCAGCGCGGCTTCGTACGTCAGGAGCAGATCGCCCTGCCGGATTTCCTCGCCAATCGCTTCGGTCAGGTGTACGCGCATTCGACCCACATCGAGTCCCTCTCCTGAGGCGGGAGAGGGAAAATGGACGACGGTGCGGCGGGCGTGGAAGGAATTTCCTGATTGCCGAGATTTTTGGGATCAAATTTCCACAAATTTCGGATTTGGCGGGTGATTCCGCAAGCCTTTTCTCGTTTTCGGCGCGTACGATCGATGCACTTTTTATCCGGGGCACGATCATGCGCGAAAGAGACACACTCCATTACTTCGACTACGCGGCGACCACGCCGGCCGACGCGGCGGTGATCGCGGCGATGGCGGACTGTCTCGGCGTGGACGGGGTGTATGGCAACCCTGCGTCGAGTTCGCACGCAGCCGGCGTGAGCGCGCGACGTCTCGTGGAGCGCTCGCGCGCCCAGGTGGCGGCACTCATCGGCGCCGATGCGGCAGAGATCGTGTGGACGTCGGGGGCGACCGAGTCGAACAATCTCGCGCTCAAGGGCTATGCCGAGCTGGGACAGGCGCGCGCGCACCTGGTGACCAGCGTGCTGGAGCACAAGGCCATTCTCGACACGATGGCCTATCTGGAGAAGCGCGGTTCGCCGGTCACGTATCTGTCGCCTTCGTCCTGTGGCGAAATCACGACGGACGCGGTCGCCGCTGCCATGCGGCCCGATACGGGGTTGGTGTCGCTCATGCTGGTAAACAATGAACTGGGCACGTTGACCGACGTGGCGGAGATCGCGAAGGTCGTGCATGGCGCCGGTGCGCTCCTGCACGTGGACGCAGCGCAGGCGCTTGGCAAGACGCCCATTGACGTGAAGGCCATGGGGATCGACATGCTCTCGATGTCGGCACACAAGGTCTACGGGCCCAAGGGGATTGGCGCGTTGTACGTGAACAAAGCCGTCATGTCGCGCATCGCCCCGCAGATTCACGGCGGCGGCCATGAGCGGGGCCTGCGCTCGGGCACGCTGGCCACGCACCAGATTGTCGGCATGGGTACGGCGTGCGAGCTGGCCATGCATGCAATGATCGACGACAACGCGCGCATTGCACGACTGAGCCGTCGCCTGCTCGATGGCGTGCTGGGACTCGACGGCGTGGTGCACAACGCTGCCCATGCGCGGCGGATTCCCCACACGCTCAGCCTGACCCTCGGGCACCCCGGCTTCCACACGTTCATGCTCAACGGCAATCTGGCGGTGTCCTCGACGTCCGCCTGCAATTCGACGTCGGGTCAGCCGTCGCATGTGCTCAGGGCGATCGGCCTGGATGCGGAGGCGGCGAGCCGCACGGTTCGCGTGAGCTTCGGACGCTTCACGACCGAGGCATCCGTCGATTTCGCCGTGGCATGCTTCGAGCGGGTGGTCTGCCAGTGCCGCGCGCTGGCGGCCTGATACGCCGAGACCGGCGTCGGCCTGCCCGGGCAGCCGGTGGCCCCGGGCGCGGAATACGCCTCACGACGCATGCTGCCGGGTCAATGTCGTCGACTTGTATTATGCTTTGAACGACTTGTGGTTTGACGCACTCCAATTCTCTCCCTCTCCCCACCCACCTTCATGTCGGAGGTCAGTATGAGCAAAGAGAAAGAACGTCTGGACACCGGGTCGACGACTGGCGCGGGCGCCCCGGCGGCAAGCGATCGAAACACGCTTTCGGTCGGCGCGGATGGCCCGCTCCTGCTGCATGACGTTCACTTCATCGAACAGATGGCGCACTTCAATCGGGAGAAAGTGCCCGAGCGCCAGCCGCATGCCAAGGGCGCGGGCGCCTTCGGCGTCTTCGAGACCACGGAGGACGTCAGTCGCTACACGAAAGCGTCGCTGTTTCGCAAGGGCGCCAAGGTCGAGATGCTCGCACGCTTTTCCACCGTCGCCGGAGAAGCCGGCAGTCCCGATACGTGGCGCGACGTGCGCGGCTTCTCCCTCAAGTTCTATACGGACGAGGGCAACTACGATCTCGTCGGCAACAACACCCCGATCTTCTTCGTGCGCGACCCGATGAAGTTCCCTCACTTCATCCGCAGCCAGAAGCGCCTGCCGGATTCGGGGTTGCGCGACAACCATATGCAGTGGGACTTCTGGACGAACAATCCGGAGTCGGCGCATCAGGTGGCCTACCTGATGGGAGACCGGGGGCTGCCTCGCACGTGGCGCCACATGAACGGCTATGGTTCGCACACCTACATGTGGATCAACGCCAGCGGCGAGAAATTCTGGGTGAAGTATCACTTTCACACGGAGCAAGGCATGGCGTTCTTCACCAATGCGGAAGCCGCAACCATGTCCGGGCAGGACGCCGATTTTCACCGTCGCGATCTGTTCGACGCCATCGCGCGCGGCGAGCATCCCAGCTGGATCATGTCGGTGCAGGTCATGCCGTATGCCGAAGCGAAGCAGTATCGCTTCAATCCGTTCGACCTGACGAAAACGTGGTCGCACAAGGACTATCCGCTGATCAAGGTGGGCCGCATGACGCTCAACCGCAATCCGGAGAACTTCTTCGCACAGATCGAGCAGGCGGCGTTTTCGCCGGGTAATACCGTGCCGGGCATCGGGCTTTCGCCCGACAAGATGCTGCTTGGGCGCGCCTTCGCGTATAACGACGCGCAGCGCAATCGCATCGGCACCAATTTCCATCAATTGCCGGTGAATCGCCCGAAGGTGCCGGTGCAGACGTACATGTTCGATGGCCATATGGCGTTCGATCACAGCGGCAATGCGCCGACGTACGCGCCGAACAGCGGCGGGCGTCCGTACGCGGATCAGACCGGGCCGGCAGAGGACGGCTGGGAGTCGGACGGCGACATGGTTCGCAGCGCATACACGCTGCACAAGGACGATGACGATTTCTCCCAGCCGGGCGATCTCGTGCGAAACGTCTACGACGATGCGGCGCGCTCGCGTCTGGTCGAAACGGTATCGGGCGCGTTGCTCGCCGGGGTCCGCAGTCCCGTGCTCGAACGCGCCTTCGACTACTGGAAGAAGATCGATCCCGATGTCGGTGCGCGTATCGAGCAGGCAGTGAAGCGCGCGAAGCAATAAGCGCTTTACTCCCAATGAAGTGATGGCGGCGGGCGACTGTGCATGACACGGTCCCCGCTGTTTTCATGACGCGCTGATTTCGATTCGAGCCTCGCAATGCGATTGAGAACGCTTTGCGCTATCGGCGTTGCGCGCAACTGAGCGCGCGATGTGTCGTCGAGGCGTTCGATGATTTCGGGTAATGTCATGCCCGCTTCGCCGATGGCGCGCTCGGGATCGTAGCGGCCCATCAAATGCAAGCGATCGGATGCCTCCTTGCCGAAGGTGCGCTTGAAGAGGATGGACGACTGAAAGAACATTCCCGGCAACGAGGGCGAAACAAGTTCGATTTCGAAGCGTTGTGGTGGCGCGGACAGCGTCAGCCTCTCCTCGGCTCTGCCCTCCAACCTCAAAATCAGTTGGCGATTCGTCGTATAGGCGTTGCAGATGAGCAGCGCTTGCAGCGGATGCGACTTCAATATGCTAGCGGCGGTCGATGGCGTATCGCTCAGGCGCGACGGCACGAAAAAGTGCGAAGTCTCCACAATGTCGACAGGCAGCCAGGCTCGCATGAGGGCTACATCGTTCGCAGAGTCGCATATGAGGCTTCGCGTCTTCATAGTGCACCCTCTCGCGAGTGAACGCCCGCGTGATGATCGCCTTCCTCGAGGCACGCACGATATTTATGCGTGAGCGCGCCCGCAAAATCCCGTCTTGACACGCATTGCGCGATGTCGTCGCCGTTCCAGCAAAGGATGGTGGCGGGTTTGGTGAAATGGCTCATCAGAATGGCGGCTTCCGAGTACCTGCCGCTGGTGAACAGGCATCCGACCAGGGTGGAAGGCCGCCGCGTCAGGCGCCCCTGAAGCTTGGCGATCGGATCATGCCCGACGCTCAGCCTGGCGCGGTTCGAGGACGTCGCGAAGTCCTTGCACTCCACCATCGCCGCGATGCCGGCCACGTAAACCATACCGTCGATCTGCTCGACATGTGTGGACTCGAGAAGAGTCACCGCGTACGGCCATCTCACCGTCGCGCCGCTGAGCTCGAATCCCTTCAAAACGACATATTCGAGTGCTTTTCCGGAATCCCACTCCGGTGTTCGGCAGTCGAGCACGTCATCCCACAACGCCGCCACATCGCTCCACCCGTAATCCTTGACCCGTTCGACGTATTCCTTGTCCGCGACCATGTTGACCTCCGTGAATCCGCGGACGATTCTAGGGCCACCGCGGGAGCGATGACGACGGGGGGCCGATTTATCGGAATGCGCCGACCCGGTTCGGCATTTCGGCGCAGAATATGTCACGCATTGTGAGTGCTCGCGCTTCCTGATAGCATGACGGCGTGCTGCACGGAGATGGCATACCTCCGGCGTTCCTGCGCAAACCGCTCCTCCCCGGGGCTGATGATGCCTGCAAGATCCTGGCGTGCCGGGAGGTTGCGGGCCATGCGTACGAGCGTATTCCGTGTTGGGTCGAAGTCCGGCACCGGGCTCCCCGCTTCCACCGCTCCCCCGCTTCTCGTTCCGGTCATGGCCAGGCAATTTGTCGACGGGCACCGCTCGTCCCCACATTTGACACCATGAAGATGTTTCACGATTCCCCGTTGCGCGATCTGAGTGGCGTGTTGCCGCGCGCGGCCTACGCCAGTGCGGTGGCGGCACTCGTTGGTGTGATGGCCGGCAGTGCCTCCGCGCTGTTTCTCGTTGCGCTCGACCTCGCCACCGACATCCGCGTTGCCCATCCATGGCTGCTCTGGCTGTTGCCCCTGGGCGGCTTCGCGGTCGGCTGGCTATATCTGCGGCTGGGCGCGCGCGTGGAGGCGGGCAACAACCTGCTGATCGACGAGATTCACGACCCGCAGCGCGTCGTGCCGCTGCGCATGGCGCCGCTGGTGCTGTTCGGTACGGTCGCCACGCACCTGTTCGGCGGCTCTGCCGGCCGTGAAGGAACCGCCGTGCAGATGGGCGGCGCGCTCGCCGATCAGCTCACGCATGTCCTCAAACTGTCCGGCGAGCAACGGCGTGTGGTGCTCATGTCGGGCATTGCCGCCGGCTTCGCCTCCGTCTTCGGTACACCGCTGGCCGGCGCGATCTTCGGACTCGAGGTGCTCGCGATCGGCCGCCTGCGCTACGATGCGCTGCTGCCCTGCCTCGTCGCCGCGCTCGTGGGCGACGCCGTTACGCGCGCCTGGGGCGTGCATCACACCGTCTATGCGATTGCACCGGGCAGTTTCGCCGCGTCGATGTCGCTCTCTGGCGCGCTCAGTGCGGCTGCAGCCGGCGTGCTGTGCGGTCTCGTCGGCATGGCCTTCGCCCAGTCAACGCACGCCACTTCCGCCTTCATGAAGCGACGAATCGCCTATGCGCCGCTGCGCCCATTCGTGGGTGGCCTGCTCGTCGCGGTCGCCGCCACGACACTCGGCACGCCCCAGTATCTCGGTCTGGGCATCCCGACCATCGTCGATGCGTTCCACACGACGCTGCCCTGGTACGACTTCCTAGGCAAGACGTTGTTCACTGTCGTCACGCTCGGTTCGGGCTTCAAGGGCGGAGAAGTGACGCCGCTGTTCTATATCGGCGCCACGTTCGGCAACGCGCTCTCGCATGTGCTCTTGCTGCCGGCAGCGGTACTCGCGGGCATCGGCTTTGTAGCGGTGTTCGCAGGGGCGGCCAATACACCGATTGCGTCGACGTTGATGGCGATCGAGATCTTCGGTCCGCAGATCGGGGGCTATGCCGCCATTGCTTGCGTACTCGCGTATCTGTGCTCCGGACATACCGGCATTTATCGTGCGCAACGCGTGGGGTACGGCAAGCATGGTGCGGGGGGCGGTGCGCCGGAAGGCACGCGGCTTGCCGATCTGCCCGCGTGGCGCGGTGCCATCGGGACGAAGCCGCCAGCCGACGACGCGTCACGGCGCCGATGAACTCGTGCGCCCAGTGAGGCGTCGATCGATGCAGTCGCCCAATGTCGCCGTGCCGTGCCGCGCCACGTCAAGGCGTGGCGTGCGCGGCGGCCAGGGGATCCCTCAGGCCGGCATCATGCACGCCGGCCCGGCGTCAGGGCGGCCAGATCCGACAGGGCTCGCTCGAACGCTGCCGCGTTCTTCATGCCCTGGTCTTCATGGTTCGTGTTGAAGAGCACGTGGGTGTCGTCCACGAGAGCGGCGATGCGCTCGACCCGGGCGGAGATATCGATCAGTTCGCCCGCGCTGTATTCGTACACGAAGCGCCCGGAGGAGGCGGTGATGTCGCGCCGGTTCCATGCGGCCGCGTTGCGCCCATGCAGCCGCACGACACACAGATCGTCGCGCGTCGTGGCCCAGACCGCCGGTACCGAATTCTCGAAGCCGGTTGGGCTGTCGACGATCGTGTGCGCCGCGCCCGTCTCGCGCAGCATGGCCAGCGTGGCGGCTTCACGCGAAGGCGTATCGAACCAGCTCCGGTGGCGGAACTCGATGGCGTGCCGCTCTGCGTCGAGTCGCCGTGCGATCTCGAACACGAGGGCACGTCCCGCCCGATCGTTGTGCACGCGTGGCGAGAGCTGGAAGTGGATTGCCGAGAGCTGCCCGCTTTGACGCAACGGCTCGATGCCCTCGAAGTAGCGGCGCCAGAGTTCGTCGCGCACCTCGGCCGGTAGCGTATGGGGTGCAAGCGAGTCGCCCGGGTGCGACTTCGTCGCGCCAGCCGGATCGAGCGCACACGCGATATCCGCCGGCAGCGCGGACAGTGGCGTCGTATGGCCCGTGAATGCGCGGAACGCCTTGATGTGAAAGCGGAACGATGCCGGCGTGCGTTGCGTCCATCGCCAGGCCATTGTGGCTTCCGGCAGACGGTAATAGCTGCTGTCGACTTCCACCAGACCGAACGTCGCCGCGTAATGGCGCAATCGCGCCTCGGGCGTGTCCACGCCCGGCGGGTAAAACCGCCCGCATGCAATGAGCGTGGGATCGGTCCAGGAAGACGTGCCGGTACGAATCATGATGGGCGTCGAAGCCATCGTTATAATGTATAAATATACAGTACTCTTGGTGCGTGTCCGCCGGCGATGTCCCGTGGGCGGGCGCCTCCCCCGGAATTTCGTATGTCACCTCAGCCAACCGAGCCAACCGAGCCGACCGAGCGAAACGTTAGCGCCCGCGATCCTTGGGCCGAACTCAACGACCGGCAGCGCGAAGCCGTCGACTACGGTGTGGGCGACAACGGCGCGCCCGGCGGGCCGCTGCTTGTCATTGCGGGCGCGGGGTCGGGCAAGACGAGCACGCTCGCGCATCGCGTCGCCAATCTGATCGTGCGCGGGGCGGATCCCAACCGCATACTGCTGCTGACGTTCTCGCGCCGCGCCGCAGGGGAGATGGAGCGGCGCGTGGGCGCCGTGCTGCAGAAAGTGCTGGGACTCGCGTCGTCGCAACCGCCGTCGCTGCCGTGGGCGGGAACTTTTCACGCCGTGGGCGCCCGGCTGCTGCGCGATTTTGCCCCGCGCATCGGCCTGTCGGAGGCGTTCACGATTCACGATCGCAGCGATGCCGAGGATCTGCTCGGCATCGTTCGCCACGACCTCGGCTTTTCCGCCACGCAATCGCGCTTTCCCCTCAAGGGGACGTGTCTGTCGATCTATTCGCGCGTGGTCAATAGCCAGGCGCCGCTCGCGGAGGTTCTCGCGAAGTATTTCCCATGGTGCGCGCAATGGGAGGCGCAGCTCAAGACGCTGTTCGGCGCCTATGTCGACGCCAAGCAGTCGCAGCAGGTGCTCGACTACGACGACTTGCTGCTTTACTGGGCCGAGACCATGGGCGAGCCGGCGCTTGCGCGCGAGCTCGATGCCCGTTTCGATCATGTGCTCGTCGACGAATATCAGGACACCAACCGGTTGCAGGCGAAGATTCTGCTCGCGATGAAGCCCGAGGGGCGCGGCCTGACCGTCGTCGGTGACGACGCGCAGTCGATCTACGCGTTTCGCGCGGCCACCATTCGCAACATCCTCGACTTCCCCGGGCAGTTCGCCACGCCCGCGCACGTGGTGACGCTGGAGCGCAATTACCGGTCGACGCAACCGATTCTCGACGCATCCAATGCCGTCATCGCCGAGTCGAGCGAGCGTTATGCCAAGGCGCTGTGGACGGACCGCCAGTCGACGCGGCTGCCGCAGCTCGTGAACGTGAGCGACGAATCGGGGCAGGCGCGATGGGTCGCCGATCAGGTGCTGGCGCAACGCGAGACGGGCACGCGCCTGATGCAGCAAGCCGTGCTGTTTCGCACCGGCAGCCACAGCGCCGCGCTGGAGCTCGAGCTCACGCGTCGCAATATCCCTTTCGTGAAATTCGGCGGACTGAAGTTTCTCGAGGCCGCACACGTCAAGGACCTGCTGTCGATACTGCGCTGGGCGCACAATCCGGCAAGCCGTCTGTCGGGCTTCCGCGTGGCGCAGTTGATCCCGGGCATCGGCCCGGTGAGCGCCACGCGCCTGCTCGACGCGATGGCCCAATCCGCCACACCGGCCCAGGTGCTCGCGCAGTTCAAGCCCCCGTCGTCGGCGGCCGCCGACTGGCGTGCGTTCGTCGACGTCTACATGACGCTGCACGACACGCGTCTGGCATGGCCGGCCGACGTCGATCTCGCCCTGCGCTGGTACGGCCCGCTGCTCACGCAACGGTTCGACGACGCCGCCGTGCGCCAGGCCGATCTCGAACAGCTCGCGCGCATCGCCAACACTTACGGCTCGCGCGAACAGTTCCTGACCGAACTCACCCTCGACCCACCGGACGCCACGAGCGCGCAGTCGGGCGCGCCGATGCTCGACGAGGATTACCTGATCCTGTCGACGATCCACAGCGCGAAGGGACAGGAGTGGCATTCGGTCTACGTGCTCAACGTGGTCGACGGGTGTATTCCGTCCGACATGAGCACGGGCGACAATGAGGACATCGAGGAGGAGCGGCGGTTGCTGTATGTGGCGATGACGCGCGCGAGGGAGTCGCTGCAACTGGTCGTGCCGCAGCGTTTTTACGTGCATCAGCAAGCGGGACTCGGCGACCGGCACGTCTATGGCACGCGAAGCCGTTTCGTGCCGGACGGCATGCTGCCACTGTACGAAATCTTTCCGAAGCCGAGAGAGGACGACGCGCCCCGCACGCCGGTGGGCGACGTGACGGTACACATCGATGTCGCGAGGAAACTGCGTAATGCCTGGTCCTGAATCGGCGCTCGAGATCGCACTGCGCGAAGCCCGCGCGTCGGATGAGGCGGCGCTGACGTCGCTCCTCATGCAGACTTATCACACCACATGGGCACCCATGCTGCGCCCGGAAGTCGCGGCGACGTTCGCGTCCGGCGACCGCACACGGGCCTACGTGCAATCGCGCTGGCCGGAATTCACGGTCGCGACGCTGCGTGCGAACGGTCCGATCGTGGGCATGGTGCACGTGACGGGTGATTTCATCGACGCGCTGCACGTGGCGCCCGCAGCGCAACGCCGTGGCGTGGGCGCCATGTTGCTGGCCCATGCGCAGGCGCACATGCGCGCGAACGGGCATCGGCTTGCGAGGCTCGAGACCGACACGTTCAACCGCCAAAGCCGGGAGTTCTATGCTCGACACGGCTTTGCCGAAGTCGCCCAATATCCCGACGAGGAATGGGACAGCGGCTTCACGACCGTGCTGTTGACCAAGCCCCTTTGACGCGCTGAGGCGCGCCGGCAATGCCACGCAGCGAGGTCGCCGGCGCAGCGTCGGATCCGGCCGGGTGACGGTGCCGGATGAAGCGCAATCAGCGCAACCAGCGCAACGGCGGGCAATACCCGAGGTTTTCGTCGCCGCCAATCGACGCGCCTGCGTCGAGAGCCGCTGAAATATTCCGCAGTTGCCGTCTTCCCTGCATCGGGTATAGTCGCCGCATCGGCGGCGCTGCGCAGGGCATCGCGGCGCAGCACAGGCTTTCAACGACCGCGGTCGAGAGGGAAACGAGGGGATCAGAATGAAATGGCCGGTTGATCAATTGACGATGCTGCCGACGGCACTGTTGCTTGTCTGCATGGCGTTGGTCACTGCGCTACTTGCGGTGATCGTCGCCTGGGCGGCGCGCGTCTGGTTGTTCGATCGGCTTGCCGATCCCGCGGAAGTGCGTGGCACGGTGGCCGACGTGGTGCACGGCAGTCTGCTCGCATTCATCGTGTTCGTGCTCGCGCATGTGCTCACCGACGTGCGCGCCAATCTCGGGCATGCCGACGACCAGGCGCTGCACGAAGCGTCGGTAGTGCGGCGCCTGGACCGCGAACTCAAGGCGGTCGGCGACCCCGATGCGCAGGCGGCCCGCGTGATGCTGCGTGCCTACGTTCGCTCTGCCGTCACCGACGAGTGGAAGTCGCTGAGCACATCGGATCCCGACCTGTCGCCGACGACGGAGGATGCCTTGACCGTGTTCGTGAGCGCAACACGCCGTGTCGTGGCGCGCCACGAAGAGAGCGCGAGTTCGATTCGCACACTGCTCGACCGGCTGGAAGAAGCGCGCCAGGGCCGCTTCGAGAATTCGACGAAGACGGTGCCGGGCGTGTTCTGGTGGGTCATCTCGCTCTTCATGCTGGCCGCCATGGCGATGAACGGACGCTATCCCGGTTCTTGGAAGAGCAATGTCATCATTGCGCTTCACATGGGCGCGATCGGCATGGTGATCGCGCTCATCATCAACCTCGATGAACCGTTCCGCGGCGCCTCCGGCATATCGCCGGCGCCGCTGGCCAAATCCGTCGGCGTGGCCGTGCCGCGCTAGCCGCCGCTCGCCACCTGACGTTGCACGGAACGTTTGTCATGCCTTTTGCGTCGGATGCGTTCCGACTGCCGCAGCAGGAGAAGTTCACGATGTTGTCGAATCCCCCCACGCCGACGGCGGAATCCACGCCGGAAATCGAGGCGTTCCGCCCGGGCGTCTATCGTCACTACAAAGGCAATTGTTACCTCGCGCTCGGTGTCGCCCGGGCCGACGAAACCGACGAACCGGTAGTCGTCTACACCCGCCTCTACCCCCGGGAAGGTCTGCCGATGAGTACGCGTCTGCTGCGCATCTGGAATGAATCGGTGATGACCGACGACGGACCGGTGCCGCGCTTCACCTATGTTGGCCACACGACACCCGCCGTCTGAGACGCTCTCGCCGACATTTCACCGCTTCAGGATCCCCCTCGATGAAGATGCTTTCCCCGATGTCCCGTCAGACCGACGGCGCTGCGTGCGAGTCGCGTGCGACGCTGGTCGCACTCGATCCCCGCGCGCGAGGCGAACCCGACGCGATCGTCCGGCCCGCCTCGCGCAATCTGCGCCGGTGGTGGGCGGTATTCGCCATGCTTCCGTTCGTGACGTCGGTGTCGGGCTGCGGATTGATGGCGGCGCCATGTCGTGTGGCCTCGGCAGGGCTGAAGATCGTGCCGGGCGTCGGCGGCGTGCTGGCGGCGCCCACGGACGCCTGCGCGGCGGTCATTGACTGACCACCCGGCAGCTCGCGGATTCCTGAGAACGGACCGCACGCACGAAAGCAGCGGCGTCAAGCGCTCGGTAGCAACGGCTCGATGACGCGCGACGGGCCGCCAACGTACTGGTTCGGTTGCGGAAAAAAAGAAAGCCCGCGTGTTTGCGGGCTTAATCCATATCAGGAGGAGACATGGAGGAGACGAGTTCAGTATAGGACGTCGTGTTGCGCCGCACCATATGTATTTTTACGTAATCGTCTCGGTGTTGCTTGATGGCAACGAAAAATAAAACGATGCATATCAATGAGTTATCGGAACTTTCGGGATTTACGCTCCGATGCCGCTGGTTTTGCAATTCCGAGGCATCCCTCTAGTTATTGTGCGCGTGCACGCGCGGTCGCCTTCGACATTTGCCGATAGACGAATGGAACGGAGTCGCGCAGCGACGGATTGACGGTGGCGTCGTGGTCGAGCCCCTCGTAGATGCGCGTCACGACGTGCGTCCCCGCGTTGGCGACGTCGCGCGCGAAGGCTTGTTGCATGATGATCGGAACGTCAATGTCCTGCGTTCCCATGCCGATGAAAACCGGGTGTCCGATGCGCAGCGTCGGGTAACGCAGCGACGGTGTCTGTGCATGGAGGAGCTTCTGAATGTCCGGTTGCAGGCTGTTACCGGCGTTGAGGCCCGCAGCGGTGGAATGATCGGTCAGCTCGCCGATGCACAGCGTACGGGCTTCACTCAGTACGGGTAGCGCTTGCGGCGAAAAGAACTTCGACGCCTGCAGCGACGGGTCGCGATCGGCCGCCGAGAGGAACAGGTACATCGCGTAGGGAATCTTCGGATCGGGTGCCCCCGGATCGGGCTGGCTCGCGAACAACTGTGCGGCCGAGGTCTTCGCATTGAAGTACGGCGTACCCGTGAGCACGGTGGCGATGACTTTGACGTCCGGTGCATATTGCGGCTGATAGCCCGCGGCGGCGAACGCGGCGTGCGCGCCCTGCGACTGCCCCACCAGTACGACGCGGTTCTGCAGCGGGAAAGCGCTGCGCGCGGCGAGCAGGCTGTCGAGTACGCTATACGCCTGCGCCCGCGAATTCAGGTAGTGATGCAACCCCCGCGAGCCCAGGCCGGCGTAGTCCGGCGCCACGACGGCGAAACCCAGCGATAGCCAGGTTCCCAGATACTGGATGTCACGCTGCGAACGCACGTTGAGCGACGGCGCACAGGCGCTCGCAACGCCCACGGTGCCATGCGCCCAGACGACGACCGGCCAGCCGCCGGGCGGCGGGGTCCCCTTGGGCAGGAAGACCGCGCCGGTATCCTCTCGGGCTTCGATACCACCGACGCCGTCGATGGAGCTGTAACGAATGCGGAATTGCTCGCCGGCTTCGGGAAGTCCATGGTCGGCGTCGAGCGGTTGCTGGTCGACCATCGCCCCATGGGGAATGATGGCCGGGGCGTCCTCCGGTGAGATCGCGTGAGCGGCGCGTCCGATGACCAGACTGGCAAACAGGGCGGCACTGGCGAAGCGCCACAGGCGGTTGAACATGTTGAACTGTCCTCGTATCGGGTTGCGGGTGAAGCTCGCGACGGGCGGCGCTCCCACGCCGTCCGATTGCCTGCTGCCATTGCCCTGGCCGCTACCGACGACGTTACACCGTCTTCTTCCCGATGTCTTGCGCGTGCGCTGTCAGTGCATTGCGCGGCGCCGACGATCTTCCTCGCGCGGCGTTACCCATGCGAGGCCTGATTGCCTCGGGCCTGCGCGGCGGCGGCCTGTTCGGCAGCCTCGCGCCAGGCGCGGCGCGAGCGGCGCATGCGACGCAGTGCGAGCGAGGACATCGTGATCCAGCCGAAGGGGCGAGGGTCGACGAGCATGCTCACGGCACGGGCGTAGTCGAGTACCAGGCCAGGCGTCCATGCCATCGTCATGGCGCGCTTGCGCAACTGCGCGGCGACCCACAACTCGGGCGTGAGCCACAGTCGCACGAACGTCCACCAGCCGGCGTCCCGTCCGTCCCGCAACTGACCCACCCGGCCTTCGATCGCGGCTTCGAGGGCTGCGGCAACGCTGCTGGAACAATTGCGGTGCGTTAGGTTATACGTGGCGTTCTGCCGATATGTCTGCCAAAAAGTGCCCAGTTGCTCCGGACTGTAGTTGCGGATACGCACCTTGACGGTCGACGGACACCACGCCTTCGACTCCGTGGCGTAATCCGGCTGGAACGTGCCGGGCACGTCGTTCTCGCGCGTGGCGCGCAGAAGCTGTCCGAACTGATCGGGCGAGCGGTCGATTTCCTGTGCCGGATAGAGGCTCACGTACACGCCTTCGTGACTCTCGAGCGCGGCGTGTCCGGTCGAGATCACGCCGTTCTTGTCGACGGCCGCAATGTAACGATCGATCACCGGATGACGCCGCGCCGGCGCCTTGGCCGACCCGGAAGGCGTCCATACGTGTACCGTCAGCGCCGGCTCGGCGTCGCTCGGCGGGCCCTCCCAACGCGGTGCGCGCCCGGCGTCTTCCCACAACCCCCGCTTGTCCTCTGGCGCCGCCAGGATGTCCTCCACGCGGAAGTCGCGACGCATGCGCCGCGCGCGCATGGCGAGCACCATCACGTTCCAGCCGGTGAAGGCGAGCCCCAGGCCGATGGCATACGGCAGCGTCCCTTTGTAGTGGGTCGGGTAGGGTTGATAGAAGAAGATCGCCACGGCGATTTCGAGCAGCCCGCCGGCCATTGCCCACGCCCAGCGAGGGTAGCGCACCACGTAGGCGGCCACGCATTGCAGCAACCCGTCGGCGAGGAAGAGTGTGCCGAACAGCATCGACAGCCAGAAGTTGCCGTTGCGCTGGTCGAAGAAGAGCACCAGCAGGGCGGCCAGGGTGAACGCACCGCCCTTAAGCGCACGTACGATGCGTTGCCCCCCTACGCCGATGCCGACAATGGCAAGCGTGGCCAGCCCCTCGAGCAGCAGCAGCCAGGCAAAGACCTTCAGCGGGAAATGGACCACCCCGTCCAGCGCATCGAAGATCAGCGCGAGCCCGAAAGCAAAGAAAATCGCACCGATCCAGATCAGTGCACGGGCGCGGCGGCGCAAATAGTTCACGCCAAGCAGCAGCAGTATCAGACGTACCAACGCTAGGACTCCATCGCATGCGCCAATGTCGTGCGCACCCCGAGGGCGGGAGGATTTTGGGATATGGCCTATTTTTTTCGCTATCTTAGCGCGTGATTCGTGACGAGCCAAAAACAAAGGCGGCGCGCTCCTTTCGGGGCGCGCCGCCTGTTGTGGCAGGCGACACAGCCGCACCGCCCGTTGGGGCGACGCGTGCGCGTGCGACTTAGTCCTTCTTGCTGTCGAGTTGCGGCAGGGCGTCGTCGCTCGAGGCGGTCAGCAGGCCGGCCTTGGCGTACGTCATCAGCTTCTCGCGGGTGTCGACGATGTCGAGCGTGCGCATCGTGAGCTGACCGATACGATCGAGCGGCGTGAAGACCGAGTCGCCCTTTTCCATCGTCAGGCGTTCCGGCTTGTACGTGAGGTTAGGCGACTTGGTGTCGAGCAGCGAGTAGTCGTTGCCGCGGCGCAGTTCAATGGTCACTTCGCCGGTCACGGCGCGCGCCACCCAGCGCTGCGCCGTCTCGCGCAGCATGATCGCCTGCGGGTCGAACCAGCGGCCCTGGTACAGCAGGCGGCCCAGGCGGCGACCGTTCTCGCGATACTGCTCGATGGTGTCTTCGTTGTGGATGCCGGTGACCAGACGCTCATAAGCGATGAACAGCAGCGCGAGGCCCGGGGCTTCATAGATGCCGCGGCTCTTGGCTTCGATGATGCGGTTCTCGATCTGGTCACTCATGCCGAGGCCGTGACGACCGCCGATACGGTTGGCTTCCTCGAACAGTTCGACCGGATTGGCGAACGTCTTGCCGTTGAGCGCGACCGGCTGGCCTTCCTCGAAGCGCACGGTGACTTCTTCGGCCTTGATCGCGCAATCGTCGCGCCAGAACGGCACACCCATGATCGGCTGCACGATCTTGATGCCCGAATTCAGATGCTCGAGGTCCTTCGCCTCATGCGTGGCGCCCAGCATGTTCGAGTCGGTCGAATAGGCCTTCTCGACCGACATCTTGTAATCGAAGCCGTTGGCGATCAGGAATTCCGACATTTCCTTGCGGCCGCCGAGTTCGTCGATGAACGTCTGGTCCAGCCACGGCTTGTAGATCTGCAGGCCCGGATTGGTCAAGAGACCGTACCGGTAGAAGCGCTCGATATCATTGCCCTTGAACGTGCTTCCATCGCCCCAGATATTGACGCCATCTTCCTTCATTGCTGCCACGAGCATCGTGCCCGTGACGGCGCGGCCGATCGGCGTGGTGTTGAAGTACGTGACACCGGCCGTGGAGATGTGGAACGCGCCCGATTGCAGGGCGGCAATGCCTTCGGCCACGAGTTGCGCACGGCAGTCCACGAGGCGGGCGTTTTCGGCGCCGTAAGCCATGGCGCGGCGCGGGATATCGTCGTAGTCGGGTTCGTCCGGCTGACCCAGATTGGCCGTGTAAGCGTAGGGAATCGCGCCCTTCTTGCGCATCCAAAGCAGCGCAGCGCTGGTGTCGAGACCGCCCGAAAAGGCGATGCCGACCCGTTGTCCCGTGGGAATGTGTTGCAGAATCGTGGTCATCGGCGTGAAAAAGCTGGGTTTTTAACCTGTCAAGTATCCCCGTCCGGCCTATGGGTGGTCAAGTCTGACGGCCGATTCCCCCAACTCCGCCCATTCCCGCGCGAGGGAAACGCCGTATCACCACTGCATGCCGGCGGTATTGCACGCGGAAGACAAAAAGTCGGAAAACGCCCGAATCACCAGCGATGCCTGACGATGCTGCGGGTAGACGACGTGAATGGCCGACGCCGTGGGTGCGAAGTCGTCGAGCACCGTCACCAGCTGGCCGCTCAGCAACGCCGGCGCGACGATGAACACCGGCAGCCAGGTCAAGCCGAGCCCGGCGACCGCCGCGTCGCGCGCCAGTTCGCCGTTGTTGACCCGCAGCCGGCCGCTGACCGGGACGTCGATCGGATGCCCGTCGCGCAGGAAGTTCCAGCTCACACGCTGGCTGTGGCCATAGGGCAGCAGGGCGTGCTCACGCAGGTCCTCGGGCGTCTGCGGCGTGCCATGGGCTTCCAGGTAGCGCGGGCTCGCGCAAGTCACCATGCGCATGGGCGCGATGGTGCGCCCGATCAGCGACGAATCGGCCAACGCACCGATGCGCACGGCCACGTCATAGCCTTCAGCGATGATGTCCACCGTCCGGTCATTGAGTTCGAGCTCGATCGTGACGTCCGGATACGTCGTCAGAAACGACGGGATGACGGAATTCAGGAACATCGTGCCGAACGACATCGGCGCCGACACTCGCAGATTCCCGCGCGGGCGCTCGCCCTGGCTGCTCACGGCAAGGTTGGCGGCTTCCACGTCGTCGAGAATGCGACGCGCGCGCTCGTAATAGATGCGTCCGAGATCGGTCACGGCGAGCCGTCGGGTAGTGCGCAACAGCAGCCGCACGCCGAGCGCCTGTTCGAGCGACGAGATCCGACGGCTCACGAACTGCTTCGACAGCCCCAGACGCGTTGCCGCCCCGGTAAAACTCATGGCGTCCACGGCCGTCACGAAAATGCGCATGTCGTCGAGCAGATCCATCGGCAAGATTCCCGTCGTAAGAAAGATTCGGGTGACAACCACGAGTTTTGGCGGGCCATTGTCACCCAGGACCTGACAATCATAGCCGACGCGGCGGCACGACGCCGTGGAGCTGCCGCGTCTGGCGCATGGGGCTCAGCGCAGGGCCAAGCGGAGCCCCAGCAGGATCGCCGCGGTGCCCGCCACGGCAAGTGCCGTGGGGCGGTGACCGAAGATGGCCCAGTCGAGAAGCGCGGTCACCACGGGTACGAGATAGAACAGGCTGGTCACGGTGACGAGATTGCCCGACGCAATCATGCGATAGAGCAGCAGCGTGGCGCCCACCGAGATCACGAGTCCCATGTAGAGCAGTGGCAGCCAGAAGCCCCAGGTGCCGTCGACGTGCCACGGTTGCGTGGGGGCGACGAGCAGTGCCATTGCGAACCCGACCGCGTATTGCAGCGGCAGCACGTCGAGGGGTGTCTGGCGCGAGCCTTTTTGCGCGAGCGTGCCGAGCGTCATGCAGGCAAGCGCCGCGAGTGCCCACGCCGAGCCCACCACCGACAGCCGCGCCGACATGAGGCTTTGTGCGACGACCAGCGTCAGGCCGGCAAGGGCCACGGCGAGGCCGGTCAGCCGTCGCCAGCTGTGCGCACGCTCGAGCGCCACGAGCGTGAGAATCGGTTGTACCCCCAGCACCGTTGCCAGCGCGCCAGGGGTGACGCCGTGCGCCAGTGCCAGCAAATACGCGGCCTGATAACCGCCGATGAGCAGCACGGCCGTCCCGGCGACCTGCCAGCGGCTGCCGGCCGCCGGCCACCATTGGCGCCGCGCGAAGGCAACAAGCGTGAGTGCCGCGAGCGCGACGCCGAGCCGGATGACGAGGAACGCGAATGCCGACGCGTGCGTCAGCCCCCATTTGGCGGCGAGTGCGCCGCCACTCCATAGCAGCACGAACAAGAGCGTGGCGCCGTGACGGCGCCACGCGAGACCTGCGGATTGCATCGATCTTCCCCTGTCAGGATGTCCGGCGCGCTACGCACGACGCCTGACGCACGACGCCATCGTCGTCGGGCGACGACGACACGTCATCGCGAGACGAACCAAACGTTGGCGACACGCGGGGCAGCGGGCCGGAATCGAACTTCGAATGTGAAAAGGTGTTGTGTCGGGCGGCGAGCACCCGACGCGCCGGACGTGGCGTCAGGCCACGACGACGCTTGCGACCACTGCGGCGGGCGGTGCCACGCCGCACGGCGGGGGAGGTGCGATACCTGCCACCGCCACGCCCTGTCCGTGCAGACGAGCGCCTACCCCGCGCAGCGGCGGCGATACAGCGAGTCGGACGGGCGATCGAGCGGTCATGGATCGATGAAGAGAGTTGGCGCCTGTCACTCGACAGGCGTGCACACACTGTACACGCCGCCGACCGGAGCGGCAAGCCATGAATGGTCGGTGACGGCGAGGTCGTGGGAGCTGCCGGCGTTGGCCACGGAAGTCGAGTTGCCCGTCACGCAGATCGCGCCGCGACTCGCCTCGGGGCCATTGCCTGGGCGTCAGGCCCGATCAGGCGGTCGGCCAGGCGCCGGTGCGTTCGAGCGTGGGCGAGGTCTCTCCGTCGCGCCACGCCGCCGGCAGCGCGCGTTGCACCCGACGAACTTCACGCACGTGAAGACGCACAAGTCGCTGCGCCCCTTCGAAGCCGCTCTGCATTTCGTCTTGCCAAAGAATTTCCGCGTCGCCCGCCACGTGAAGGAAATCGCCCGAGGCGAAGTCGACGAACAGCAGTCCGGCGCGCGGGTTGGCATACAGGTTGCCGAGCGTGTTGTAGTAAGCGTTGCCGCGGAAATCCGGCCACGTGAGCGTGTTGGCGTCGTCAACGCGCACGAAGCCCGGCTTGCCGCCCCGATGCGAGACGTCGGTGCCGGCGCTGCGTTCGGTCGCGTCATCACCCGCGTAATGCGTGGCGATGAAGAAGGTGTCGGCGCACGCGATCTGCCACCGGGCGTCGTCGTCGAGCGACGGCTGCGGCAATTCCGCCAACGGCGGCGCCTCATGCCGTTGCGACGTGATCTCGCGCTTGCGAATGTACTGAGGACAGTTGCCGAAGCTCTGTGCAACGCGGATCGCAAAGCCGCGGTCATCCACGTCGAAGACGCGCCCGTTGACGCGATTGCGCCGTCGCGTCGACGGTTCGATCCCGAGCAGTCCGACCGACGCGGCCGGCGTCACCGCGCGGTGCAGCGGGTCGGTCGTGGGCGGGAGCGCGTTCACGCGCAGCACCGTGGGGTCCGGCGACATGGCGAAGCCGGGCGTGCCGCTCAGGAGCGTTGCCCACGGCTGTCCGTGAGCGTCGAGCGCGCCCATCGCCAGAAAGGGCAGTTGCGGGAAGAACTGACGATGTTGCTCCGGCATCGCTGCGCGAATCACGCGCGCACCGACCTCGGCCATGGCGTCGCGCGAGCCGGCCAGAGTCTGCACGGCCAGCTCGCCAGCGTGGAACGGTTGCACTGCCGACGCGGCCGGTGTCGCCGGCATCGGGGAAAGCTCGGGCGCGTTCATGTCTTCCTCCCGGGACTCAGGCGGCGTTCAGGCCGCATGCCGAGGCGGCCATCGGCACGAAGCGCGGAAGGGCGGCCACGCGGGCAAGCCAGGCGCGTACGGAAGGATAGGGGGCGAGGTTCACGTTGCCTTCCGGCGCATGCGCGATGTAGGCGTAACACGCAACGTCTGCGATCGTCGCGGTGTCGCCGGCGAGAAACGAGGTCCCGTGCGGGGCGGCGAGATGCGCTTCCATGCGCGAGAGCAGCAACGCAGCGCGTTCGATCATTGCGCGCGTATCGACATCGCGCTTGAAGACCTCTGCGACCCGGGCCGCGGCGGGGCCGAAGGCGATATCGCCTGCCGCGACCGACAGCCAGCGCTGCACGCGGGCAGCGGCCACGGGGTCACGCGGCAGCCAGACGCCCTCCGGATCATAGCGATTCGCAAGGTAGACGAGGATGGCGTTCGAGTCGGCGAGCAGCATCCCGTCGTCGTCGATCGCGGGCACCTGGCCGAACGGGCTGATGGCGAGAAACGCCGGCTGCTTGTGCTCGGCGGCAGCGAAATCGATCTCCACGGTCTCGAACGGCAGGTCGAGCAGACTCAACATCAACTCCACTCGATGACAGTGTCCGGAGAGTACGTGCCGATACAGGCGAATGGGCCGGGCGGGCCGCACGGTGGGGGGTATCGTCGCTTCAACGGAATGGGGCATGGGAGATCTCCGGTAGTGAGGGGCCGGCGTCGTGTCGCAACGCGAATCGACGACCGATGCCCCGATTCTCCATCCGACCGAATTCTGGATAAATACCGCGAAGTTGATTTGACTACTCCGATAATCGGAGTAATGATGCGCGGCATGGATAAACTTCGTGCCATGCAGACGTTCGTCGCTATCGTCGATCAGGGCAGCCTGAGCGCCGCTGCGCGCGCGCTCGACGCGTCGCTTCCTGCCGTGGTTCGCACATTGGCGGCGCTCGAGGCGTCGCTGGACGTTCGCCTGCTCAACCGCACCACACGGCGTCTGGCGCTTACCGAAGAAGGGCGCAGCTATCTGGAGACGTGCCGTCAGATCCTGAGCGAGTTGCACGAGGCCGAGGCACGCCTTGCGGCGCGGCACGAGGCCCCCAGCGGCACGCTCGTGGTGACCGCCCCCGTGCTTTTCGGGCAACTGCACGTGGCGCCCGCGCTGCAGCGCTTCCTGCGCGCGTACCCGGCCGTCAAATGCCGTCTGCTGCTCAACGATCGCGTGGTCAACCTGTGGGAAGCGGGTATCGACGTTGGCATTCGCATTTCTCCGCTGGACGACTCGACCCTCGTTGCCCAGGGGATCGGTGCGATTCGACGTGTCGTCGTGGCGAGTCCGGCGTGCATTGCGGAGCAGGGCGAGGTCACGCATCCGCGCGATCTTGCGAGCAAGAACTGTATCCGCTCTCACGGCGGCGGCTACGGACAGTGGCGATTCTGGGAGAACGGACGGGAATATGCCGTGGCCGTCGACGGCAATCTGGAAGTCAATCACGGCCTCACTGCGGTCGAGGCGTGCCTGAACGGCGTGGGCTATGGATGCTTCCTGTCGTATCAGGTTGCGGCGCCGCTGGCCGACGGGCGGCTGGTGCGGGTGCTCCAGGCATTCGAAGGTCCGGCGCGGCCGGTCAACATCGTGTATCCGCACGCGCGATTGTTGCCGTCGCGCACGCGGGCGTTCGTCGAATGGATGAAGCGGGAACTGCGAGACGTGCCGATGATGTGAGCGGCTCGCCGTTCGCCCGGCAGGCCGAGATGGGGGCGTCAGAGAAAAGAACGCGGAAAGCGACAGGGCCGCTTCCCGCTTAAAAAGCCCGCCGACGCCAACCGGCGGGCCGCTTCGTTCCTCGTCAAATCAGTCGCGGTCGTAGTCGCGGCGCCAGCCACGATGCCAGCCGCGATCGTGACGCTCTTCCCAGCGGCGCTCGCGCCAGTCGTCCCAACGATCGCGACCGTAGTACACCACCGGGCTGGGCGCTTCATACACGCGAGGCTGCACGTAGACCGGTTGCGGCGGTTCGACGTACACCGGCGCGGCAACGACCGGTGCCGGTACGCCGAGATAGAGACCGACATCCACGCGGGCCGAGGCGGCCGTCGAGGCGACGGCGGCCGCAGCGCCGAGGGCAGCGATGATGAGAATGCGTTTCATGGTGTCCTCCACCAAAGAGCGCGCTGTCGAGACAGCGTGCGTGGGCAATGAAGCCGGTAAGTCGGATGGGTTCGCGAAGGGGAGGCGTTGTCGTGGAAACCCTGCACACACATCGTCGAACCGTTGATGCCAGTGTATCGGCGCGATCGCATGGCAGGTGCTACGAGTTTGTCTGGGATGTGTCGTTTTGTAACGCGGCTGGACGCGTTGCACGGCGATACCGCCGGCGCAACGCGTCGTCGATCGGGACGGTTGGCACGGCGCGCAGGCAGGGCTTGGAAAAAACAAAAGGCGTCACGCGAAAACGCGGGACGCCTTGTGCTTTTGTTCGTTGGTAGGCTCGATTGGACTCGAACCAACGACCCCCACCATGTCAAGGTGGTGCTCTAACCAGCTGAGCTACGAGCCTAGAAAGACCGCGAGTATAGGGTGAATTTCCGAGGCTGGCAAGCGTTTCGCGCGATATTTTCGAAAATTCTTCCGGGCGCGCTCATTCGCCGCGCTTTGCCGCGCCACGCTTCGGCTTGATTCTCACCCAAAGGCCTTTGTTGCCGCCCGTGCCCGCCCGCTGCTCGACATCGAACAGGCCGATGGTCGCGACCAGATCGCTCAGCTTGCCGAAGCCGTAGTTGCGCGAGTCGAATTCCGGAGCCTGCTTGGCGATGTGACTGCCGATGGCGCCGAGGCTTGCCCACCCGTCCTCGTCGGAGACGGCGATCACGGCGTTGCGCAGCAGCCGCACCAGCCGGGTGTCGCGCTTGAGCTCCGACGCGCTGCGGCGCTTGCGAGGCGCGGGGGCTTCGTCGCCGTCCGGTTCGTCATCCTGACGCAGCAGCTCCGTGTAGATGAACTTGTCGCAGGCGGTGACGAACGGCTGAGGGGTCTTGCGCTCGCCGAAGCCGTAGACGATCAGTCCCTGTTCGCGAATGCGCGAGGCGAGCCGCGTGAAGTCGCTGTCGCTGGAGACGAGGCAGAAGCCGTCGAAGCGCCCCGTATAGAGCAGGTCCATCGCGTCGATGATCATGGCGCTGTCGGTGGCGTTCTTGCCGACGGTATAGCGGAACTGTTGAATCGGCTGGATCGAAAACTCGAGCAGACATTTCTTCCAGCCGTCGAGGTTCGGTTTGGTCCAGTCGCCATAGATGCGCTTCACGCTCGCCACGCCGTATTTGGCAACTTCGGTGAGCAGACCTTCGACGATGGCGGGGGCCGCGTTGTCGGCGTCGATGAGCACGACGAGCGTGGGGCCCTGGGCGGCCACGGGCGTTGTCACTGGCATGGCGGGGTTCCTTGAATGCGAAAACCTCTCGCGCGGTGTCGCGCGAGAGGTCTCATTATCACCCGGAACGATGGCCGTCATGTCACCGGCGCGGTGTCGGGCGCGGTCAGCGCCCGCGTGCATCTCCCAGCGGCGCGAACCACAGCACGGCAATGCCCACGAGCAGACTCGCCGCGGCGAACAGCAGGCCTGAGGTGAACGAGTGCGTCCAGTCCCTGAGCGCGCCCACGACAATCGGGCTGAGCCCCGAACCGAGATTACCGACGGCGTTGATGACGGCAAGGCCAAGCGCGCGCGTGTGCGGCGCGAGGTTGCGATCGGGCACGGTCCAGAAGATCGCCATGGCCGTGTAGGCGCCTGTCGAGGCCATCGCCACACCCGCGAGTCGTACCGACGGTTCCGGTGCAAAACACGTCACCACCCAGCCGGCGGCGGAGAACAACATCGGCAGCACGAGGTGCCAGCGCCGCTCCTGGAGCCGGTCCGAGCGGCGTCCCCACCAGATCATGCCGGCGATAGTGCACACGGAGGGAATCGCCGCGAGCAGGCCGATGGTCACGTTGCTGCTGGTCGTGCCGAAGCTCTTCACGATCTGCGGAATCCACAGCGAGGCGAGCGAGAGCGTGTTGACCAGACAGAAATACCCGAGCGCGAACTTCGCCACGCTCGGCGTGAGGATGGCGCGCCACATGCCGGTGTTCTGCTCCGATGCGGCGTGTCCCCGTGTGGCCACGACGGCGGCGCGATCGCGCGCCAGCATGGCGTCGAGCGCACGCTTCTCGGTGGGGCTTAGCCAGCGCGCGTCGGCAGGTTTGTCGTCGAGATACCACCAGGTCACCACGCCGAGCAACACGGTCGGCAGTCCTTCGAGCACGAACAGCCATTGCCAGCCGGCAAGGCCGCCCACGCCGTCGAGGCGCAACAGGTAGCCCGACGCCGCCGCGCCGAGCGCCGACGTCACCGGCATGGCGATCATGAACCACGCGTTCGCGCGCGCACGGGCGGCCGAAGGAAACCAGTCACCCATGTACAGCAGCATGCCCGGCAGAAAGCCCGCTTCGGTGATGCCGACGATGGCGCGAATGAGATAAAGACTCGTGGCGTCATGCGCGAACATGGTCGCGCTCGACGCCAGTCCCCACGCAATCAGGATCGCCCCGATCCAGCGGCGCGCGCCGAACTTCACGAGCATCAGATTGCTCGGCACGCCGCAGAGCACGTACGTCAGATAGAACACGGTCGAGGCCATGCCGAACATCGTGCTGGTGAGCCCGAGGTCCTGACTCATCGTGAGGGCGGCAAAGCCGACATTGATGCGGTCGAGAAACGAAAACAGGAAAAGGACGAAGAGAAATCCGAGCAGGCGACGCGAGATCTTGCGAACCACATGGCGTTCGAGATCCGTGTCATGCACGGCATGTGAGGCGGTTGCGGCGCCATCCTGGGCGCCAGGCAGCGATGCCGAAGGGGCGGATACGGCGATGCCGCCGCCGGAATGGGCGGCAGAGGGGGTACGACTCATGATGGGTGTCTTCTCCAACGCTCCCCGCCTTGGCTGTGAGATGGCGGTGTTATGAAAACGGGCCCGCCGTCGAGGGCGGGCGCCGAAGGGAACGATGCGGGTATGGGCGGGGGCGAGTCGCTCAGTGCTGTGTGCTGCGCGCGGCCTGCTCGATGAGATGCAGCACGCGAGGCGCGTCCTGGATCTCGTTGGCCAGCAGCAGCGCGACCTTGGCGAGCAAGCGCTCGCGCTCGTCGTCGGGCGCGTCGTCGATGGCCAGGGCAAGCGCATCGTAGATCGCTTCGAGGCCCGCGATGTCGGTGTGTGGGGTGGTCATGATGAAGCTTCCTTGAGTAGCGTGGCGGCTCACGAGCGGGCCGTCGCCTTGGCGAGGGCGCTGGCGAGGCGCGCGGCGTCCAGGCGTTGCCAGCGGGCGCAAATGTGGTGATCGGGTCGCACGAGGTACGCCGTGCCGTCGGCCGCGCCATATTTGGCGGCGGCGTGCCCGTTCGCATCGCGCAACGTGAGGTCGGCGCCGGCCACGGCGTGGAGCGAGCCGGAAAGTGCGACGACCGTGATCGGTACGCCGCGTTCGCGCCAGGTGGCGACTTCATGGCGCAGCACGTCGTCGAGCGGCGCGTCGCCGAACGTCAGCAGATGGAACGCGGCGCCAAGGTGGTCATACAGGTAGTCGTTTTCGCCGAGCCGCAGATTCGGCGCCGGGGCGCCCACGCATGGGCCGCCAGGCATCCTGGCGTTGTCGTCGTCGGGACTGTTGAGCGGCGAGTCGCGGTAGTCATGCGCGCGCGACGTACGCCAGTGAAACAGCGGGCGCACGAAATCGTGCGTCAGCGAGAGATCGAGCACGGCGTCGCGCAGCAGACGAAAGCCATGCGATGGCGGCGTCATGAAGCGCGTGCTCTTGCCCGCTTCCGAGATGATCTCGCGCGCGGCGCCCACGCGATCGTGCGTGTACGACGCCAGCAGTTCGGGCGGGGCGGCGCCTCGCGCCACGGCAGCGAGCTTCCACGACAGATCGATGGCGTCCTGAAACCCGGTGTTGGCGCCGCGTACGCCGAAGATCGGCAGCAGGTGCGCCGCATCGCCCGCAAACAGCACGCGGCCATGCACGTAGTCGGGCAGCGTGAGCGCGCGTGCCGAATAGACCGAGCACCAGTCGAGCTCCCATGGCGTGCCGCCCAGTCCCATCATGTCGAGTTGTGCGTTGATTCGCTCGCGGATGGTCTCGGGCTCGAGCGCGTGCTCCGACGATTCGGACGCCGGCAACTGGTAGTCCACGCGCCAGATGCCGTCGGGTTCGCGATGCATGAGCACCGTATTTCCCGGGTTCCAGTCCGGCGCGAAGTAGGCCAGGCGCTCGGTCGGCAGATCGAGGTCGATGCGAATGTCCGCAATGACGAAACGGCCTTCGTAGCTCGCCCCTTCGAAGCGCAGGCCCAGCGCCGTGCGCACGGTCGAGCGGGCGCCGTCGGCGGCCACCAGCCAGCCGGTGCGCTGCGTATATTCGCCCTCGGGCGTATCGATCCGCAGTGCGACGCCGTTCGCGTCCTGCGTGAGTCCGACGAGCTTGTTGCCCCAGCGCATCTCGACGAGCGGCTCGCGCTCGATGGCGTCGACCAGGTAGCTCTCGAGCACGTTCTGTTGGAGATTGATGAGCGGTGCGAAACGGTCGTCCTCGTCGACCGGCGATTCCATGCGGAACACGCGCTGGCCGCGATAGTACGAATTGCCGCTCGTCCAAGGCAGTCCCTTGGCCACGACGGCATCGGCCACGCCCACCGCTTGCAGAATCTCCTGCGAGCGGCGCGTGAAGACGATGGCGCGGCTGCCTTCCGAGACTTGCTGCTCGGCCTGCAACACCACGCAGCGCACGCCGTGACGTGCAAGCGCGAGTGCCGTGACCATGCCGATCGGGCCGCCGCCGACGATCGTGACGGGGACGGTGCCGTTCCCGCCGGCGTCGGCCGCTCTGGCGTTGCCCGTCGCGAGGGATGCCGGAGCATAGTGGGGATAGACGCGATACGTGTGATAAAGCGACGCGCGCGGGGTGGTCTCTGGTCGATGCATGGTGCGGCACCTGAAAAGCCGCTCGGCGCGCGGGGCGTGGCGTCTCGTGTCAGCGGGGAGACAGCAGCCGCACCTTGCGCAAATGACGTGAGGCGTCATCGAGCATTTAGTTGCTAACACAACCATTCTAGTGTGATAAGGTTGCGTTCGCAACCAAATATCGACCCCTTTCGACTAGGGGAAAACACTGAAATGCGGCTAGCCCATAAAACGCTCGATCAGTTCCTGACCTACAAGATGCACCGTCTGATGAAGCAGCACGACAAGCGCATCGCGCAGTCGTACGCCGAGACCGCGCAGCTCAGCCTGGCCGAGTCACGCGTGCTCGCGGCGGTGGGCACGGCGGGCGCGTTGTCGAACTCGGAGCTGGCGCGCCGCGCGAATCTGGACAAGAGCCAGGCGAGTCGCGGTGCGGACGGATTGGTTTCGCGCGGACTGGTGCGGCGCTCGCCTGACGAGCACGATGGTCGCGCGGTCAAGGTCACGCTCACGCCGGACGGCGAGCGCGTCTGGCGCGTGGTGATCGATGCGGCGCGCGCGCACTACGAGCGCTTGTTCGAGGCGCTTACGGACGAGGAGATGCGCGTCTACGAAACGCTGCTCGACAAATTGCTTGTGCGCTCCGACGAACTCGACGATCAGACTTGAGCCGCCAAAGTGAAGATGAAAAAAGGGCGCCCCGGCGCCCTTTTTCAATGCCGGCGACGTGCACCGGCCGCGCACGCCGCGCATACGATTCATCCGAAGATCAGGCAAACGACAACGTCTTCGTCAGGTCGCCCGGCGGCATGGCCCCGCGAGCGGCGAACGCCGCATTGCGATGCGCGATGCCTTCGAGCGTGGGCAGATCGTACAGGCGCGTGATGAAGCGCAGGATAGACGTGGTGTCGTAGAACGTGTGATCGACGTTGCCGCGCCGCGCGAACGGCGAGACCACGATGGCGGGGATGCGCGAGCCCGGGCCCCAGCGGTCGCCCTTCGGCGGCGCCACGTGATCCCACCAGCCGCCGTTCTCGTCATACGTAATCACGACCAGCATGTTCTGCCATTGCGGCGACTTCATCAGGTGCGCGAGCACGTTGCCCACGTGCTGATCGCCCGACGCGACATCTGAGTAGCCGGCATGCTGGTTCAGGTTGCCCTGCGGCTTGTAAAACGTCACGGCCGGGAGCTTGCCCGCGACCACATCGGCGAGGAATCTGTTCGAGATCGGGCTGTCGCCTTCGCCGCCGTCGCGCAGGTGTTCCGCTCGGGCGGCCGTGCCCGGCGCGAACTGCGCGAAGTAGTTGAACGGCTGGTGGTGATACTGAAAGTTTGGCTTGTCGGCGCCACCCTTGTGATCGAGCGCGGACTGCCATGCGCCGGCGTACCAGGCCCATGACACTCCCTTCGACGAAAGCAGGTCGCCGATGGTGGCGAAGTTCTGCGGCGGCAGCGTGGCAGGATTCGACGGATCGGCAAAGCGCTTGTCGCCCGAGGCGGCGGGCTTGACCGGGGACGGCTGATACGCGGGCATCATCGTGTTCACGGCAAACCCGTCGGGCGTGATCGCACCGTCGCGCACGAACTTCGGCTTGCCGTCGGCGGCCGAGGCGGGCGACTCCGCGGACACGGCCAGACGCACACCCTGGGGGCCGTCGGCGAGCACGGCAATCTTGTCCCTGGCCGGGCTGCTCTCGGCGTTCGGATAGACGGGCGGACGTGCCGAGACCAGGAACTGGTGGTTGAGGAACGACCCGCCGAAGGCTGCCATGAAGAAGTTGTCGCACATCGTGTACTGCTGCGCGATCTTGTACAGGTCGAGCGTCTTTGCCGTCTCGCCGTAGTAACCCATGACCAGGCCGCCCGAGTCGGCCCATGCGGCGAACTGATTGTTCGCGCCGCCGTTGATCTGCATCTGGTTCTGCCAGAACAGGTGCCACAGATCGCGCGTGATGACCGACTCCGGCAGCAGCTTGCCCTCGGCGTCCTTGAGCATGTAGGGTGCGTTCGGCTGGCGGGGAAGGTCCTTCTCCCCGATGTGATACTTCTTGCCGCCGAGCATTTGCGGGCGTGGCACCAGACCGTCGAAGACCGGCGGCAGCAACGCCATCGGCGTCTTCCCGTCGCGATCGAGCTGCGTGTACGCCGACGCGGGCACTTTCGACAGCGGCTTCTCCACGCCGGGGAAGTCGCCGAAAAGGTTGTTGAAGCTGCGATTCTCCAGGTAGATCACGACCACTGTCTTGATGTTCGCCTTGAGTTGCGCGTCGAACGTGCCGCCCGGCGCGACGGCGGTCGGGGCGCCGGCACCGGTGTCGGTGGCGCAGCCGGCCAGCGCGGTGGTGGCGCCGGCCGCACCGGCCGCGCCGATGGCGGCCAGACCCTGGAGCAGGCGGCGGCGCGACGGGTCCGACGGGTTGTCGTCGTGCGAATCGGCGGCGGGATCGTGGGGCGTGGTGTCGTGCGTCATGGTGTCCTTGGATGTCCTGGTTTGACGTGTCGGGCCGTGAGGCGCGTGCGCGCGAGCGCGACCGGTCGGCAAGGACGGACGTACGAGACCTTGTGCTGCCGGCCGGCCCGGGCGGGCGAGGCAGACGACGTTTTTACGCGGGGATTGTGACAAATGGGTGACATCGCCGGGCTGTCACCGCACGCGTCCCGGCCGTGACCGGGGCGCGACGCCCGGTGTCAGTCCGAAGACGCCCCGGGGGCGGGCGGTGCCGGCGGTTTTGAAGGCGAGGGACGGCGTCCGGGGTAACCGGTGTCCTCGAACAGACCGGTGCGGAACTGTTCGACCAGATCGTCGAGCAGGGCGCGCAGGGCGCTGGGCATTTGCTTGCGCGAGATGTACACGCCGTAGATCGTCATCTCGCGCGGAACGTAGTCGGGCAGCAGGGCGCGCAGGGTGCCGTCGCGCAGATGCGGCAGCGCCGAATAAACGGGCTGAAGGGAAATGCCCGCGCCGGCGAGCGTGGCGGCGAAGACCGCGATGACCTCGTTGGCCGAAAGATTGCCCCCCACGGGCACGCCGAGCGGCGCACCGTTGTGCGTGAACTGCCAGAGACTCTTGCCGAAATACGTGTAGGTCAGGCAGTTGTGAAGCGCGAGGTCCTCCGCCCGTTCGGGGGTGCCGTGACGCTGAAGGTATGAGGGGGCGGCGCAGACTACGGAATGGCAGGTCGCCAGGCGTCTTGCAATGAGACCTGGCGACGGTTCGCTCGTGACCCGAATGGCCAGGTCGATGCGTTCGTCCACCAGGTCGATGGTGCGATCGGCCACGACGAGATCGATCGCCACACCGGGGTGGCGAACGATGAACCGAGTGACGGCCGCCGCCAGGAACGCCTGCGCGAGCGATGTACTGCAGGCCACGCGAAGCAGGCCGCGCGGCGTGCTGTCGGCCTGCGATGCGCAAGCGAGATCGTCCGCGATCCCGAGCATCTCCCGGCAGCGCGGCAGCGCGTCGTTGCCGGCGTCGGTCAGGCTCACCGCGCGGGTCGTTCGGTGCAGCAGCCGGGTACCCAGCCATGCCTCCAACTCCGCCAGATAGCGCGAGACCATCGCTCTCGACATGTCCAGCCGCTGTGCCGCCGCGGTGAGAGAGCCCCGTTCGGCCACCTCCGTGAAGACGCGCATCGCCGTAAGACGGTCCATGATTTGCTCGATCGATGCAACAAAGAGATCGTCATTATGGGCTTTTTTTGCGCGACTGGCGCGACTACGATGGCATTCATCACCGGCGCCGGAAGACGGCGCGACACGACACAGGACAACCGAGATGACCCATGCAACCTTGCATTACATCGCCGATCCGCTTTGCGGCTGGTGCTACGCTTCGGCGCCCCTCGTGCGCGCGGCGCGCGACGTGGCCGGCCTTGATGTGGCGCTTCACGGCGGCGGCATGATGGCCGGCCCGAATGCGCAGCCGGTCACGCCGCAACTGCGCAGCTACGTCATGCCGCACGACCTACGTATCGCGGAGATGACCGGTCAGCCGTTCGGCGACGCCTACTTCGACGGATTGCTGCGCGACGGCGCCGCCGTCTTCGACTCCGCGCCGCCGACGGCCGCCGCTTTGGCCGCCGAGGTGCTGGCCGGGCGCGGTCTGGACATGTTCGCCGCGATTCAGCGTGCGCACTACGTCGACGGCAAGCGCATTGCCGAGCGCGACGTGCTCGTCGACATTGCCGCCGATCTCGGCCTGGACCGGGAAGCGTTCGCGAAGGCGCTGGACGCCGTCGATGCAAACGCGCTCATGGCGCACTTTCGCGAAAGCCGTGCGTGGCTCGCGCGCGTGGGCGGCAGCGGTTTTCCGACCTTTGCGCTGGAAATCGATGGCCGCCTGGAGCGTCTCGAACCGGGGCGCTATCTCGGCCAGCCCGACGCATGGCGCGACGCGTTGCGCGAGCGCCTGATGGCCGCACGGGCCGCGACCGCCGCAGCGGGCGACGCTGCCGCGTTGCCGCAGTGCGGCCCCGATGGCTGCGCGATCTGAACGCGCGTCGCCTCTCTCCGAATTCCCCCTCAACTGCAGGAGTCGTCTGATGAAAGTCGCATTGATTGGTATTACCGGTCGCGTGGGCACGCGCGTTGCCGAAGAACTGCGCCAACGTGGCCACACGGTCACCGGCATCGCCCGGAATCCCGAGCGCGTCGAAGCGCAGTCGGGTCTGAGCGTGGTCAAGGGCGATGCGTCCGATCCGGCGTCGCTCGCGCCGTTGCTTGCCGGTCACGATGCCGTGATCAGCGCAGGCCGCTTCGTCTCGATGGACGCCGCGAAACTCGTCGACGCCGTCAAGCGCGCGGGTGTGCCGCGTCTGCTGGTGGTGGGCGGCGCCGGAAGCCTCGAAATCGCCCCGGGCAAGGCACTCATCGATACGCCGGACTTCCCCGAGGCCTACAAGCCGGAAGCGGCCGCTGGACGGGCGTTCCTTCAGGTGCTGCGCGCCGAGCCGAAGGATTCGCCGCTGAACTGGACGTTCCTGTCGCCGTCGGCTTTGTTCGAGCCGGGCGAGCGCAGCGGCAAGTTCCGTCTTGGCGATGACGCCCTGCTCGTCGACGGCAACGGCAAGAGCTGGATCTCGATGGAAGACTTCGCCATCGCGCTGGTCGACGAACTCGAGAAGAACGCTCATCCGCGCGCGCGTTTCACGGTCGGTTACTGAGCGACCGAGCCCTTGCACGACGGCGGCGCGCGCTTCGCCAGACGATCAGCGCGCCCGCCGGAAGGTGAGGTTGTAGCGTACGGCCTGTGCGTCGAAGCTCCCTTCGACGCTTGCAATGCCGTGATAGACGAGCCGGGACGGACCGCCCCACACCACGACGTCGCCCGGCTCCAGGCGCACGCGCCGCGTTCTGTCGCCGCGGTGCAGGCCGCCCCACAGGAAGGTCGCCGGCAAGCCGAGCGAGACGGACACGATGGGCGCGTCCAGATCGCGCTCGTCGCGATCCTGGTGCAGTGTGAGCCGGGCGTCGGGCGAATAGCGATTGATGAGGCAGGCGTCCGGCGCGAAGCCGCGATAGCCGGCCGCTTCGGCGGCCTCTCGCGCGAGTGCGGTGAACGACGCCGGCATCGACGGCCACCGTTGCTTGGAGAGCGGATCGTGGGTGCCGTACCGATAGCCGGCGCGATCGCTGATCCAGCCGACGTCGCCGCAATTGGTCATCGCGACCGACATGCGTTTGCCGCCGGGCGTGAGCCAATGCCTCAGCGGCGCCAGTGCGACGACCGCGTCGATATCCCCCTGCAACACCGACAGGCGCGAGCGCGCGAAGCCGCGCAGCAGGAAGGCGCCGGGGCCGAGCACGTCCGCCGGTACCTGCCCGGTGTCGGTGTCGTCGTGGGCTGTGCCGAAGAGGTCGAGTGTCATGTGGCGTCGTGCAGGATCACGCCCAGCGTGTGCCGATGGCCGCTGCGCACCCGGCTCACGCCGTGCCGCATGTTCACCCGATACACGCCGCGCGTGCCGTTCACCGGACGATGATGTACCGGGAAGACGACCGCGTCGCCACGCATGAGCGGCACGACTTCGGCACGCGATTGCATGCGCGGGCGCTGTTCCGTGAGCACGAACTCGCCGCCGGTGAAATCCTCGCCCGGTTGCGAGAGCAGGATGGCCACCTGCAACGGGAAGACATGGTCTCCATATAGGTCCTGATGCAGGCAATTGTAGTCGCCGGCTTCGTATTGCAGCAGCAGTGGCGTGGGGCGGCACTGACCGGCCGCATGACATTGCGCCAGGTAGGCGCGATGCGTCGGCGCAAAGCGTATGTCGATGCCCATCGCGGCATGCCAGCGATGCGCGATGTCGCGCAAGGGCGCGTAAAACGCCTCGCGCAATTCGGCAACGAGCGGCGGCAACGGATAGGCGAAGTACTGATACTCCCCCTGGCCGAAGCCGTGACGCGCCATCACGACGCGGCTGCGAAAGCGTGGCGAAGTGGGCGTCACGCTCATGCGCCCGTGCGTCGGGCCGTACATGTCGCGCAGCGTGGCACACGCCTGCGCATCGAGCAATTGCGCGATGCGCGCGGCGCCGTGGGCGTTGAGTTCGTCTTCCAGCGCGGCCCAGTCGAGTGAATCGACGCGATCGTTCACCGCTTTTCCCCGTCGATGCCCGGCACACGCGAAGCATGCGCGTCGAGCGCGCTTTGCCCGTCGCCCGTCTCTTCGTCGCCGCGCTCGTTGGCGAGCAAAGCGCGCTTGCGCTCGACACCCCAGCGATAGCCCGAGAGCGCGCCGTCGTTGCGTACGATGCGATGGCAGGGGATCGCCACGGCGAGCCGGTTGGACGCGCATGCCTGCGCCACGGCGCGCACGGCACGCGGGGCGCCGATGCGCTCGGCGATTTGTGCGTAGCTGGCGGTCTTGCCCGCCGGAACTTCGCGCAACGCCTGCCACACGCGCTGCTGGAACGCCGTGCCGCGCACGTCGAGCGGGAGCGACAGGCCGAGGCGCGGCGACTCCACGAATCCCACGACCTGCGCGACCCAGCGTTCGAACTCGGCGTCCGCGCCGACCAGTTCCGCCTTGGGGAAGCGATCCTGGAGATCGCGCAAGAGCGCGTCGGGATCGTCGCCGAGCGAAATGGCGCACAGGCCGCGCGAGGTGGCGGCAACGAGCAATGCCCCGAGTGAGCATTGCGCCACCGCGAAGCGGATCGACTCGGCCAGCCCGCCCGCACGGAACGTGGCGGGCTTCATGCCGAGCAGGGCGTCGGCACTTGCATAGAAGCGGCCGTTGGAGTTGAACCCCGCGTCATAGAACGCGGACGTGACGCTGCCCGAAGCGGGCAATGCCTCGCGTACGCGTTCGGCGCGCCGGCCGTTCGCGTACGCGCGCGGCGTAACACCGGTCACGGCCCGAAACAGCCGGTGGAAATAATGCGGGCTGAGCCCGGCCTCGGCCGCGAGCGCATCCAGCCGCGGCGGTACTTCGGCCGTCTCGATGCGTCGACACGCTGCAGTCACCAGGGCCGCGTGGCGTGCATCGAGGCCGCCCTGGTCGGGTTTGCATCGCTTGCACGGCCGGAAGCCGGCGCGCTCGGCAGCGGCAATGTTCGCGTGGAAGGCAACGTTCTCGCGCCGCGCCAGGCGGGCGCCGCACGACGGGCGGCAAAACACGCCGGTCGTGCGCACGGAGTAGAAGAATTCGCCGTCCGCCTGCTTGTCGCGCGCGACAACGGCTGCCCATTTGGCGTCGTCGGTCGCGTAGCGCGCGCCGGCTGCACGATTTGCGCGCACGGTGGCGGTGTCGCTTGAACGCGGCGTGCGTTGAGTGGTCATGGGCTGGGTACGCATCACGATGGTCTCCCGTGGACTGAGGATGTCACTTCAGTGTAGGGAGCGGGTCTCGCGGCGGCGCTCCGTTTCTTGCTATCGAATTCTCCGTTCTCGGCGCGTCGCGTCACACGCCGGGCGGCATGGTCGTGCCGAGCTTGGCGGCCAGGCTCATCACCATCACCAGCACGAGCGCCTCGATGCCAACCACGCGTGCGAATGCCGTGGTGTCGAGCGGCGTCTCGCCGGTGTCGAGCGCGAGGCGCGGCAGGAAGTGCCAGCGGTTCCAAGCACCCAGCAAGGCGGCGCAGCCCACGAGCACCAGCTTCGTCACCAGCCAAGCGAGATACGGCGCGTTCTGACCGGCGAACCACAGCGACGGCGTCTCGCCGAGCGTGCGCCATGCATTGAAGGCCCCTGTGACGAGCGCGACGAACATTGCCAATGTCGCGACCGACGACAGCCGTTCGCCATACGCCGCGCGTGCACCGACAGGCCAGTGGCGCCAGCCGGGGATGGCGCATCCCGCCACGAGCAGCACGCCGGTCCATGCCGCGGCTGCGGCGACGTGCAACGTGTGAATGCCGACGGCGAGCGACGGTATCGATGCGTCCGCCGCATGCCCGGTGCCCGCGCGCGCGAGCGCCAGCACCACGGCGCCCACGGCGTAGATCGCACGTGCATGGCGTTCCTGGCGATGCTCGCGCCGATGGTGCCGGTCGCGCGGATCATCGGCGATGGGCAACACCTGCCGCAATCGGTGTCGCGCGTCGTACCAGGCCCAGGCGCCTCCGCATAGCAAGGCGGCGCCCAGACCGGCCACCCATTGCATTCGGCCGTAATGCGTTTGCGTCAGCACCAGCCACACGTCGCCGAGCATGGCCGACGCGCTTCCCCATTCGCCACCGGTCATGGCCTCGGTACTGGCGACGAGATACGCGACCCACGCCAGCGCCGCGAGCCCGGCCGCGAAGGCGGGCAGCACGCGCAATGTGAGACCGCGCTTCACGGCGTGGGGGCTGCGCAACAACAGCACGCCGGCCGCCAGCGCGAGGGCCAGATCGAGCAAGCCGGCGGTGGCGGGCTGCCAGGTGCCGGCGGCCAGTTCCGCCGTCATCACTTCACGGTGAACCGGAAATTGCCTTGCGTGCGATGGCCGTCGCTCGCCACGGCGACCCAGTTCGCCTGGTAGTCGCCGGCGGCAAGCGCGGGCAGTACCAGGGTAAGCGTCTTGCGCGCGGCGTCGAGTGTCGGCTTCGCGGTTGTGACCGGCTGGCCCTTCGCGTCGACGACGCTGAGTTTCGACAGGGCGCCCTCGAGTGCTGAATCGAACGTCACGCGCACCGACGTCGGGGCCTCGACGCTCGCCCGTGCGGCCGGGGCGCTGGAGACCAAGTGCGCATGGGCCCACGCGCCTTGCGATAGGCCGGCGAACGCAATGGCGCTCGCCAGGGCGACACCTCGCGCGGCGAGACGCAGTCCATGAGCGTGGCAGAAGGCGTTGGCGTGGAACTTTGAATTACGCATAGGGGGCAATCAGAACGAAAAAGGAGGCTGCGAAAGCTTGAACCAAGGCCGCATCGACGAAGACCGGCACGGAAGAAGGCCGAGGTCGGCAGACGGCCCTCGCCAGCGAGTGAATGGCCGGGACGCGACGCGTCGTACGGGACCTCGCGATGCCTGTGCAGACACGCGCGGATCCATGACGAATAACGCAGTCTGCGCTGCTCGCGCAGTATCGCAGACCTTGAAGACTGACGCAGCCGGCGAGGCAAGGTAGTCCCATATTTGCAACTGAGTTGCAAATATGGCGCAGTCCCCGTATCATCGCGCATTATTGCAACCAAGTTGCATTAACGGGGCTGCAGACGATTGGTCGCACCGCATGCTGCCCGCCGATCACAGGACATCATAGCCATGACCCCCCCTCTCGCGAAATCCGGCGACGCCGATCGTCGTCTGCCCGTGACCGTGCTTTCCGGCTTTCTGGGCGCGGGCAAGACCACGCTGCTCAACCATGTGCTGCGCAACCGCGATGGCTTGCGTGTGGCCGTACTCGTCAATGACATGAGCGAGGTGAACATCGATGCGTCGTTCGTGACGCGCGACGCCGCCAATGCGGGGGCGGCGCTGTCGCGCACACAGGAGCGTCTGGTGGAGATGAGCAACGGCTGCATTTGCTGCACGTTGCGCGAAGACCTGCTGATCGCCGTGCGCGAACTCGCGCAGGACGGACGCTTCGACTATCTGCTGATCGAGTCGACCGGTATCGCCGAGCCGATGCCGGTGGCGGCAACTTTCGAGTTTCGCGATGACGCTGGACAGTCGCTCGCCGACGTGGCGCGTCTGGACACCATGGTGACGGTCGTCGACGCGTTGCACGTGCTGGAGGATTTTCAAGGCGTCGATACGCTTGCGCAACGTGGCGAAGTCGCCAGTGAGGAAGACGAGCGCCGTCTCGCGGAGTTGCTCACCGAGCAGATCGAATTTGCCGACGTGGTGGTCGTGAGCAAGGTCGATTGTGTCGACGCGGCACGGCTTGATGCCGTGAAGGCGCTGATCACGGGACTCAACCCCTCTGCGTGCATCGTGCTCGGCGAGCGCGGTCGGGTGCCGCTGACCGACGTACTCGGCACCGAACGCTTCGACCCCGCGCGCGCCGGCCAGATGGCTGGCTGGGCGCAGGCACTGGCGGGCGGGCACGCGTCGGAGGGCGACACTTACGGTGTCACGAGTTTCGTCGTGCGCCGGCGCGAGCCGCTGCATCCGGGGCGCTTTGCGGCGTTCATGTCGATGCCTTTCGATGGCCTGATGCGTGCAAAGGGCTATGTCTGGTCCGCCAGTCGGCCCGCCTGGGCGCTGGCCTATTCGCGGGCGGGCAACACGGCCACGCTGGAGCCGGTGGGGCAGTGGTGGGCGGCGGTCGATCCGGACCAGTGGCCGCCGAGGGACGATCCGCAGCGCGCGGCGATCGAAGCGGGCTGGGAAGCGCCGTGGGGCGATCGTATCAATGAAGTCGTGTTCATCGGTCGCGGCCTGGACCGTGGCGCCATCGAGGCTGCGTTCGATACCTGCTGTCTGAGCGCGGTCGAGCTTGCGCAGGGCGAGCGCGCCTGGCGCGATCACGCTCACGCGTTGCCGCTGGCGATGGAAAGCGACGACGCATGAGTGCGGCGCGCCTGAACGTCCGGGCGCGATTCAAGCGGCCACGCAATTGGCAACGTGCCTGAGCGGGCACCGTCACCTGCGTTGTCGGCGGTATTGGCGGTATTGGCGGTGTCGGCGTTGTCGCACGGAGGCGTTGGAGAAAGCGCGGCCGGCACCTTGAGGTACCGGCCGCGCGGGCGCCGAGGGAAGGCGGCGCCCATGACTGGCATACGCAGGGAGGCGAGCGTCTGCCGGGTCAACCTGCCTGACGTCAGAAGTCGGGCGTTTCCACCGGGCGCAGATCGAACACGAGGACCTCGGCGTCGCTGCCCTTCGAAAGCGTGAGCGCCGTTTCGTCGCGCACCCGCACCCCGTCGCCTTCCCCCAGCGCCACACCGTTGAGCGTCACGCTGCCGCGTGCCACGTGTACGTAGGCGTAACGGTTCGGCGCCAGCGTGAGCGTGGCCGACTCGTCGCCGTCGAACAAACCGGCGTACACACGGGCGTCCTGGTGGATGCGCAGCGAGGCGTCCTGGCCGTCCGGCGAGATGATCAGGCGCAGACGACCGCGCTTTTCTTCCGGCGTGAACCGTTGTTGCTGATATTCCGGAGCGATGCCTGCCTGGTTAGGCACGATCCAGATTTGCAGGAAGTGCACCGGCGACGTGGTCGAATGGTTGAATTCGCTGTGCGCCACGCCGCGCCCTGCGCTCATCAGCTGCACGTCCCCAGGCTCGATCACCGACCCCGTGCCCATGGTGTCCTTGTGCTCGAGCGCGCCTTCGAGCACGTACGAGAAGATCTCCATGTCGCGGTGCGGATGCTTGCCGAAGCCCTGCGCCGGTGCCACGCGGTCGTCATTGATCACCAGCAGATCGGAAAAGCCGACTTGCTTCGGATCGTAATAGTTAGCGAACGAGAACGTATGGCGCGAGTTGAGCCAGCCGTGATTTGCAACGCCCCGGTCCGCAGCCTTTCTGATGTCCAGCATGATGTGCTCCTGTCGTTTCTGTTTCGTTGGGAGGCCGTGTGTGCCTCGATGAATGTCATTTTAGAGTCCTGAGAGAGAACCACAATCCATCTGAATTGTGAATAATTGTCATCTGAGAAGAGACAATGAGAGATTTCGATTCCGCTCTCGCCGACGACGGGATCGGACGATTCCGGTGGCTTGCGAACAATCGTCCGAAAGCGAGAGCCGTCGTGCGCGTGCCGTGGCGCGATGTGCGAGACTACGAGCCTTCCTTCGCAACGCACGCGGGTCGGTCGGCAGTTCCGATCGGGTTCGAGAGCCGCGTCGCCAAACGACTTACCCCCACCGGAAATTCGTCATGAGCCGCACCCATGCATTTCGCATCGTCAATGTGTTTGCCGAAACCACGTTTGGCGGCAACCCGCTATGCGTGTTCGAAGACGGGCGCGGTCTGAGCGATGACGAAATGCGCGCGCTGGCGCGTCAGTTCAATCTGTCCGAGACAACGTTCATCCTGCCCTCCGAGACGGCCGACGCTCATGTGCGGATCTTCACGCCAGGCTACGAAATGCGGTTTGCCGGACATCCCACGCTGGGCACGGCGCATGTGCTGCGTGCCATGCGCGGCCTGGGCGATCACGTCACGCTGCAATTCGCCGCGGGCCGGGTTCCGGTCGAGGCGACGGGCGATCACTGGACGTTGACGGCGCCGTCGTCTGGCGAACCGAAGATCTCCAAGGCAAGCGAGGCGGATGCCGACATCGCCGCGCTCGTGAGGCTTGGCCGCGACGATCTCGCGCAATCGCCGCAGTGGGTCGATACCGGCGCCGATCAGTTGCTCATCCCGCTGCGCAATGCCGAGGTCGTCGCGCGTGCGCAACCGGACAGCGCACGCCTCGAGCGCTGGCCGCTCTCCAGCCTCGGACGCAAGACCGGCTACGTGTTTTCCATCGATGGCGAGAAGGGCGGCGAACTGGACGTGACGGCGCGCTACTTCTTCACCACCCAGGGCGGCGGCGTGAGCGAAGACCCGGGAACGGGTTCGGCCTGCGCCAATCTCGGCGGCTGGCTGATCGGGCAGGGATACCCGCTGCCGGTGCGCGCCCGCGTGTCGCAGGGCGACGCCGTGGACCGCCCGTGTCGTCTGACGCTCGAGGTCACGGCGGACCGGCAGATCCGGGTCGGTGGCAACGTCATCGAACTCGCGCGCGGCGAGGTGCGCCTGTAAAGCGCCGGGAGACGACAGCCTTATGTATGCATTGGCAGCGCCGGTCGAGACCGAGCTGGAAATCAGGAAGAGCCGGTTCATCGGCATTGTCATGCCGGTGGCGTCGCGCGAGGCGGCCATGCGCGAACTCGACGCTCTGCGCGTGCGCTACCCGAACGCCACGCATTACTGCTGGGTGTTGCTGTGCGACGGAGCGTCGGGGTTCGACGACGACGGCGAACCGGGGGGGACCGCCGCCAAGCCCATGTACAACGTGCTCATGCACAAAGGCCTGACGAACGTCTTTGCGGTGGTGGTGCGTTATTACGGGGGCATCAAGCTTGGCGCGGGCGGACTGACCCGCGCGTACGGTCAGGCGGTGAGCGAAGCCCTCAAGTTGGCCACGCTCACCGCGGTCGAGCCGATGGCGAAGATGCGCTACCGCTGTGCGTTCGCCCACGAAGCGATGCTGCGCCGGCTGGCGGAGCGTCATGCGGCGCAAGTGCTCGATGTTGCCTACGACGACGCGGTGACGTTGCAACTGTGCCTGCGAGCGCGCGACGTCGCCGCGTTCGAGGCCGACGCGACAGAGGCATTGAGCGGCGGCCTCGAACGTTGCGGCGCGGCCTGAGGCGACCGGCCGGGCGAGCCCGGTCGGTCTGGCCAGTCCGGCCTACCGCACATTGACCACGCCGCGCATGCCGGCCTCGAAATGTCCCGGTTCGAGACACGCGAAGTCCACGGTGCCGGGCTGCGTGAAGTGCCACACGAGGGTCTTGCGCTGACCGGGATCGACCGTCACCGCGTTGGCCTCGGCGTGCTTCATGTCCGGCATCTGCTGCATCATCTTCGCGTGCTCGGCCAGCGCCGATGCGGTGCCCAGCGTCATCTCGTGACGCACCTTGCCGTTGTTCGTCACGACAAAACGCACCGTGTCGCCACGGCGCACGGTGATCGTGGCGGGCGAGAAGCGCATGGTGTCGCGCATGTCGACGTCCACGGTGCGGGTGGCCTGCGCGTCGTCGCCGGCCTCGCCGATGGCCGTCGCCGCCGCGTTGCTTTGGCCGTGCTGCATGTGCATGGCATGCATGTCGTCGGCGAGGGCCGGCACGGCGAGTGCCAGGACGAGTGTGCCGAGCGCGAGTTGCGCGGGCGCGGTGCGATGAAGAAACGAACGCATCATGATTTGACTCCTGTTTTGCCTGCCTTGGCCGGTGCAACGGTGTGACCGGAGTGGGCGGGTTGGCGATGTGAAGAGGGTAACGCGGAACTGCTGCCTTGCCACGGGCTCGCCACCGAGCCGCGCGGTGCGCGATACCAGCCGGGATCGCGATAACTGTCGCGCGGCAGGTCGTGCCGGACTTTCAACGTGGTGAACATGCCGCCCATCTCGATGGGGCCGAAGGGGCCTGTGCCGGTCATCATCGGAAGCGTATTTTCCGGCAATGGCATTTCCATGCCGTTCATGGAACCGCCGGTCTCGCCCATTGCCATGTAGTCGGGAATGATGCGCGAAATTTTTTCGGCGATCCCGCGCTGGTTCACGCCGAGCATGGTCGGCACCTCGTGGCCCATCGGGTTCATCGTGTGATGAGACTTGTGACAGTGAAACGCCCAGTCGCCGGGTTCCGTCGCGTCGAACTCGATGGCGCGCATCTGCCCGACCGCGACGTCGGTGGTGACTTCGGGCCATTGTGCGCCCGGAGGAATCCAGCCGCCATCAGTGCCTGTCACGTTGAATTCGTGGCCGTGAAGGTGGATCGGGTGGTTGGTCATCGTGAGATTGCCGATGCGGATGCGCACCCGATCGCCCTGACGTGCGACCAGTGGGTCGATGCCCGGGAACGCGCGGCTGTTCCACGTCCACAGATTGAAGTCCGTCATCTCGTTGACACGCGGCGTGCGCGTGCCGGGGTCGATGGCATAGGCATTGATGAGGAACACGTAATCGCGATCGACCGGCATGAACGATGGATCTTTCGGATGCGTGACCCAGAAGCCCATCAGGCCCATGGCCATCTGCATCATCTCGTCGGCGTGCGGGTGATACATGAAGGTGCCGGGGCGCTTCGCCTCGAATTCATACACGTAGGTCTGCCCCGGCGCGATGGCGCGCTGGTTCAGGCCCGCCACGCCGTCCATGCCATTGGGCAGTCGCTGCCCGTGCCAGTGCACGCTGGTCGCCTCGGGCAGACGATTCGTGACGTAAAGGCGAACGCGGTCGCCTTCGACGACCTCGATGGTCGGGCCGGGACTCTGGCCGTTGTAGCCCCACAGATTCGCCTGCATGCCGGGAGCGATCTCCCGAACCACGGGCTCGGCGATCAGATGAAATTCCTTGACGCCATTGCGCATGCGCCACGGCAAGGTCCAGCCGTTGAGCGTCACGACGGGCCGGTACGGCCGCCCGGTCGGCGGGGCAAGGGGTTTGGCGGTACTGGCATCGCTGCGGGTTGCCGCGTCGGGCAGCGCCGCGAGGCTGGCCCGCTCGACGGCGGCAGCGCCCATGACGGCGAGGCCGGCGTCACGCAGGAATCGTCGGCGCGAAGTCATGCGCCACCTCCGTGGGTGTGAGATGAGGATGGTTGCGAGGTCGGTGGGCGTGGCAACGGCGCGCTCGCCGGTGGCGGTCCGCCCGGTGACGCGGGCGAAGCGAGCGACGTAGGCGACGTAGGCGACGTGGGCGCGGCCGGGGATGAGGCGTCTGGCGAGGGCGTCGGCGCCGGCGATTTGTCGGGCGCGGCCGACGATGCAGCGGGGGCACCGTCGGCCGCCGGTTCGGCACCGCCCACGCTCTCGCGCAGCGCGGCGTCCGCCAGCCAGAAGTCGGCCGTGGCGTCGATGTAGGCGAGCACCGTGTCGCGCTGCTCGCGTGCATCGGACAGCAGGTCGAAGACGCTGGCGAGCATGCCGTTGTAACGCAGCAGCCATTCGTCGGAGACACGCTGGCGCATCGGCAGGATCGTGGTGCGGTAGTGCTCCGCGATGTCCCAGGCGGCGATCGTCTGCGCGCGGCGTGTGCGCACTTCCGCGCGCGCGGCCACTGCCGTGTCGGCCAACCGGTCGAGGCTCTGGCGGTAGCGCGCCTCGGCGCCGGCCACTCGCGCGCTACCCCAGTCGAACAGTGGGACCTCCAGCGAAATTTCATAGCCGCGCTCGTTGGGCGAGCCCGTGGCGCTGTTGTCGCGATAGGCCGTGTCGAGGACGTTGACGAACCGTGTCACGCGTGTGAGCCCCAGATCGCTCGACGTGCTCTCGAGGCCCGCGCGGGCGGCACGAATGTCGGCACGCTCGCGCATGGCTTGCGCCTCTGCGTCGGGCCACGATGGGCGCTTGCGCGGAAGCGCCGGCAGACGCTCGGGGAGCTGGAAAGTCAATTGCTGCCCCCACAGCCCCATCTGCCGCGCCAACTGCTCGCGCGCGGTCTGGGACTGTTCGCGCGCTCGCGCCAGACGGGCCGCCGTGTCGGCATGCACGAGGTTCTCCTGCGTGCGACGCATCGCACTGAAGTTGCCGGCACGCGCCATGCCATCGGCCAGCTCGCTGGCAGCCTCTGTGGCGACACTGGTCTGCTCGAGAATCCGCACGCGCTCCTGGGCGGCGACGGCTTCGATCCACGCTCGCCGAGTGGCGGTCGCCTGCTCGACGACGGCCTGCGTGACCTGCGCCTGTACTTGCGCGAAGCGTCGGGCTTCGACACGCGAGGCGAGCGGCATCGTCAGCACGCGAACAAAGTCGAGGCCCCACGTGCGTTCGATGCTGACGTCGCCGCCGCCCTGCACACGCTGAAAGGAAAAGCGAGGATTCGGCAGGCGCCCGGCCTGCACGAGCGACGCTTCGGCGATCCCGAGCTCCGCATACGTTGCCTGCAAGCCGCGATGGTTGATCAGCGTAAGTCGCACCGCCGAGTCGATGTCGAGCGGGCGCGAGAGCAAGTCGTCGCGTTCCTTGGCGAGCGCCTGCGTCGTGGCGTCGTCGCGAGCCCAGACCGCGCGCGTGCCCAGGCGCTGTTGCGTCGCGTCGGCGACCGGGCCGAAGCCACCGTCCTCGCTGAACGTCGCACACCCGGACAGGATGAGCACGGCAATGGCGGCGGCGATCGCGGTTCTGCGTTGCGCCCCGGATGCCGGCGCTCGCCGACGTGCCGGTGCTTCGGCGACGGCGTGCAAGACGAACGTTGGCGAGGCCGTCATTTCGGCGCTCCCGGCATGCGATGCGCTGCGTGAGGATCGGGAGCGCTGCCCGGCGCGGGCGCGGCCGGCATGATGTGTCCCATCGCCGCGTGGTCTGGCGTGGCGGCGGCCGATGGCGGCGCCGACATTGTCATGCCATGCATCTCATGCTCGCCGCCAGCGGCGGGCATGGCCGACGTGGAAGCGTCGCCCGTTCGCATCGGCATGGTGTGAGCGGCGTGTCCTGCGGGGGGCGCGGACGGCATGTCGCCCATGTCGTGGCCGCCACCGCCCATCCCGCCCATCCCGCTCATGCCATTCATGCCGGCAACACCGGCATTGATCCGGCGCCAGTCGCCGGTTGCCACCGACAGCGCGGGGCGCGAGTAGTCTTGCAGAACCCCTTGAGGTGGCGGGCCGGCGGGCGCGTCCGGGGCCGACGGATCGGCAAGGCCGGCGCTTGCCGGCGCCGGTTCGGCGCTCGCGGCGTGTGACGACCACAGCCCGGAGAGCGAAAGCATCAGCGGCACGACCCATGCGTGCCGTCGCAAAGAAGAAGATGTCATGAAAAGACTCGTCAGTCGGGCGACGCCGGACGTGCCGGCGGCGCGCGTCATTCGGGCGGACGGACCGGCGGCGCGGGCGATGGGCGAGTGAGGGCCGGTCGCGCGATGCGGCGTCAGGTCAGTCCGACGAGAAACGGAGACGGCACGCCGCCAGTCGGGGAACACGCGACAGCGATTCCCGCGAACGATGGACGACCGTCAGGCGACGAGCGATTTGGGGGGACGTTCAGGCACACCGACAACGGCGCTGCTCGCCGAGGTGCGCAGGAAGGGGATGGGGGTGGACGGCTGGGCATCGGGCGTGCGCAGAACCATGCTCGGCGGCAACGCCGTACAGACGACGCAGGCCGCGCAAGCCGAGCAACTCGCGTGCAACGTATGGCCGGCCGACGAAGCCTTGTGGTCGGACGGCCCCGATGCGGCCGCATCGTGATGCGCCATGTCGTGCATGCCTTGCGCCATGCCATGCGCCATCCCACGTGACGCGTGCATCGCGTGGCGCCCTGTGTCCTCGGCCGCGGCAGCCATCATGCCGGGATGCATGGCTGTCGCGCCGGCATCTCCCGGCAAGGCGGACGACGCCATCGTCGAGCCGCCGAGCGCGCTCGTGCCCGGCGCTCCCGGCGCGCAATGCGTGCGCAGAGCGGCCATGGCCTGAAAAGGCATGGTGACGCACAACAGCCACAGCACGAGGAGTCTTCGCCAGCGATTCATGCCGCGCAGTCTAGCATCGCGGAGGTGACGCTCGCAAATGAACGTCGGCGCAGCATCGGTAAGCCGCGCGGTGTCGGCATCGTCGCAATCGGTTCAATGCTCGAAAAGATGAAACGCCTCGAAGTGCGTTCGACGTCGGGAGAGGACAACGAGATTGACGATGCACACGATCGCGACCAGCGCGAATAGCGATGCCGAGACTTCGACGGTATGGTCGCCGAGCAGTGAAACCGCGATCGCCGCGACCATCAGCGCGAGCAACACCCGGTGAAGCCAGGACGCGAGCCGAAGGTGTCGCTCGGATTGCGTGACGAGCACGACCAGCGACACGTAGAACGGCGCCGCGAGCATGGCCAGCGCGCATAACGCGAGCAACACACCGAGTACGCTGGTGAGCAGCGCGTGGCCGTCGGCGGCACTCGATTGCACACCAACGACAGTGGCGGCGGCAAGGTAAAGCAGCATCAAGCCGTCCAGAACGATCGCGAGTCGGTTCATGACATCTCTCCGGCAAGGAAGGGCGGAGGTGACATTGCCCCGCAGAGGCGGGGTCCGGTGAAGCGGGAACCATCCGAGGAGGGGGCGCGGGCTGTTCTCGAGGCCGGCGCCATGATGCGGCGGCGTCAGCGTGGCGGCTTCGGGGTGGTCGGTGCACCGACCACCCCGCCATGCCCGTGTGTGGGCGACCGGTTCGCCGAACCCGCGAGTCCAAGCCAGGCGGCGGCGACGTCGATACTCACGGCGTCCGGCACGGCCTGCACGCGATAGATCGACACGTTGCCGCTGTCGTCCGCGCAGAACAGGTCGCGCTCGAGGTCGGTCAGAACGTCGAGATGCTGCTGCAAACGGTAGAAGCCCAACGGGGTCAGGTCCTGCACGAGCGCGGCAAGTGTCTCGGGATAGAGGTAGAGGCGGCCGGGCCAGTGGCCGTGCCGCAATCGGAAGGTGCCGAGCGCGCCAAGCACGTGGGCGAGCGTGCCGCCGTGACCGCGAACCGATTCGATCAGCTGCGACGGCGTCGCCAGTGATCCCTGGTCGGGATCGGCGGGGCGCAGACCGCGAGGTGGTGTCGGGTGTCCCATGGATCACCTCGAGCGACGCGCGAACACGCACGCGCGCAACATGTGGCGCGCCAAGGGAGACTGAAAAGTGTCCACAAACCCTCCGCCGACTTCCGAAGGTGAGTGCCCGGGCGATATTGGTCTTGTGGTTCGATGGTTGCAGAGCGACGACTCGGGCGAAATCCGCACTTTCGCCTAATCCATTGGCATGAGGGCGCCGCGAGGCGCGTTACCGGCAGCGAGATGGCAGCGAGATGGCAGCGAGGCGGGAGAGGTGCGCGAGGGGTGCGGGAGAGACGCTTTGCGTCGCCGAATGAAAACCGGCGGCCTAGCCGCCGGTTGAGGCCCCATCAGGGCATCGCCAGCCGCGTGTACCGGCGCGGCATGGTAAGGGCCAAGAAGACTTGGCACCGAGGGGCATTGCCGTGCTGCGTCGAACCACCATCGGTTCCCGGCCGCGCCCATGCAGTCTGACTGCGCTTTGAGTATAGGTCGCCCGCGTTCGATCGGGATCGGCTTTTCGGATGAGGGGGCGCCGCGCGCGAACTATCGCGAAGCCGTTGACTCGAAATGGCGCACGATTCCCCCTGTGTCGATGGTTTCGTCCGCGCCCGGTTTGCGTTCTAATGTCAGCATTCATGGCGATGGATGGCGATCCCGGAAACCACTGCGCTCCGGTCCGGGCATCACGCTGCCGTATACCTGTCAAACATTCCAACGATGGCAAAACATTCTCTACAACGATGGGCCTTGCTTGCCTGCCTGTGCGCCGCGCAGTCGGCCTTCGCCGCAGACCAGTGCGAGGGCATCCTGCTGCTGGCCAAGAGTGCTCAGGGCGGTTTCGACGATATCACCGGCCCGCTTGCGGCCAAGAACGAGCGCGGCGAGAGCTATCAGGCCACCTACTCCGTGCCGGGTGGCGACTGCAAGGTGTTCCGGGCCACGGGCCTCGCCCCGACCTACGAATGCGTGTGGGACTACCAGAAGATTTCCGCGATGGATCTGCGTCGTCAGGCGCAAACCTTTGCAACGCAGGTCTCGCGCTGCACGCGTGGCGTGACCACGTTGCGGACAACGACCACGAATGCGGCGGGTCTGCCCGCCGAATGGCAGAGCGCGAGCCGGAAGTACGCGCGTCCGGTGAATTTCACCGTCACGGCGCAGGACCTGGTCACCCAGCGCGGAGAGCGTCTGCGCGAGATCTCGCTGTCCGTCGAGAAGCAAGTCGAGAAGTAAGCGGCCCCGCCGGACGGGGCGTTGCGGGGTCTGCGGCGCCCGCGTGGCGTGGCGGTTACAAACGGTTGCAGACCGCGCCACGCATTAACATTTTTTCAGTCGACGCTCGTTCGACCGACCCGGTACAGTCATTCTTGAGGTATACGGCGCATCTGCCACCCGCAGATGACGACAGCGCCTCGTGCGAACCGGCCCCACCTTCGGGCCGGGGCTGTGGCTGAACCGAAATGAGTGCCCGACTTCGTTATTGCTTCCTGTTGATACTCGTATGCGCCTACCCCGCCTGGGCGGGAGGCGGGCGCGGACGCGACATGCTCGACGTGAACAAGGCGTCGCTGCGTGAGGACATCAGCCGGTTCAGTGCCGACCGCGGCCGAGGCCAGGCGGCCTATCCGAACTGGGCCGCTCCGGCCGAGCCGCGCGAGCGCCAGTACACCCCGCAGGGTGAGCCACGCGGACCCCGCGGTGGTGGCGGCGGTCGCCGCGGTCGCTGATTTCCTCTCGCCTTTCCCCGCTCACCGTCCGCGATTCGCCCTTCCCGACGCGCGATCGCGAGGTGCGCGGCGGTGCCCCCTCCCCAGCCTCCCCGATGTATCAGATGTTGCACATGTGCAACATTGGATACGTCGCGCCTTCGCCCTCCGCATCTTCGATTCGGCCATATTCATGGCCCGCCATTTCCGCTAATTACCACGAATGTGAGCGTTTGCTAACCTGCTGACGCAAGCAACATATCGATCTCGTTATACCGGGATTAATTGTGGCGCGGGTGTTCGGCGGATTTTTGTCTCCCCACCATTTCCCAGCCATCGCATACGCAGATTTTTCGGTGCGGTTCCGGCCTTTCTGCGCATGGTGGGGCTGTGCGAGAATCACGGCCGTTTATCAGGGAGGCGCTTCTTGACGGGCGCCAGCAGGTCCCGCGTCGGGCGGGCAAACCGGCACACAAAATACATAAACCAAGGAGAAGTCAATGAAGCGGAGCATGGCCAAGGGCATCGGTGGGGCACTCGTATTGGGCGCGTGCGTGAGCGCACCGGCATTCGCACAGTCGAACGTCACGCTGTACGGTCAGGTCGACGCCTGGATGGGAGCGGTCAAGAATCCGGGCGGCGATCGTGCCTGGACGCAGGGCGGGGGCGGCATGTCGACCTCGTACTGGGGCATGAAGGGCAGTGAGGACCTGGGCGGCGGCCTCAAGGCGGTATTCGTGCTGGAAGACTTCTTCCGTCCGCAGAACGGTCAGTACGGCCGCTTCCAGGGCGATACGATGTTCTCGCGCAACGCCTACGTTGGCCTGTCGTCGGACACCGCCGGTACGGTCACGATGGGGCGCCTGACCACTTCCTATTTCGTGTCGACGATTCTGTTCAACCCGTTCGTCGATTCGTACACCTTCAGCCCGATGGTGTTCCACACGTTCATCGGCCAGGCCGGTCAGGGTATCGTGGGCGATTCCGGCTGGAGCAACGCCGTGATGTACACCACGCCGAATTTCAAGGGCCTGTCGGGCAGCGTGTCCTACGCGTTCGGCAACAAGGCTGGCGAAACCGGACAGAACAAGTGGAGCGCCTCGGCGCTGTACTTCAACGGCCCGTTCGCGGCGACGGTGGCCTACCAGCAGGTGAAGTTCGATTCGCAGCCGGACGACATGGCCGGCATGGCGGGCTTCCGCAGCCAGCAGGCCGTGCAGCTCGGCGCGACCTATGACCTGCAGGTGGTGAAGTTCTTTGGCCAGTACCAGTACATCCGAAACAACATCACCGGCGGCGGCGTGTCGGAAAACGGTGGTCAGCTCGGCGTGTCGGTGCCGCTGGGCAACGGCAAGGTGCTCGCCTCGTATGCGTACACGAAGAGCTCGGGCGCGAGCAACGTGAACCGCAAGACGTGGGCGCTCGGCTACGACTACAACCTGTCCAAGCGTACCGACATCTACGCCGCGTACATGAACGACAAGGTGAGCTCGCTCTCGGGCGGCGACACCTTCGGTGGCGGCGTGCGCATGAAGTTCTGAGGCCACGCGGCGCGCCTGTCCGACAGACGCGCTGTCGAGCCGATCCGGAGGGGGCAAACGCCGCGCGCGTCTGCCCCCTTTGTTTCGGGGCGTCGAATGCCGCGCGTCGCATCGTGGAAGATCCATGCCCGTCGTTTCGCACAGCGGTTCCATGTGTCACCGATCCGACGTCTGCGCGCTATGATTTGTGCACCGCGCAAAGACGGTATTTTCGCCACCTACCCGCACAACCGGAGCAGAGACGACATGACGATTCAACACGTAGGCATCATCGGCGCAGGCACCATGGGCAACGGCATCGCACAGGCCTGTGCGGTGGCCGGGCTGCCGGTGACGATGGTCGACATCAGCGACGCCGCGGTCCAGAAAGGCATGACGACGATCGCCGGCAGCCTCGAGCGCCTGATCAAGAAGGACAAGATCACCGCCGCCGACAAGGACGCCGCGCTCGCCCGCATTACCCCGTCGACCGACTACGCGTCGCTGGCCGATGCCGACATCCTGATCGAGGCCGCCACCGAAAATTTCGACCTGAAGGTCAAGATTCTCAAGCAGCTCGACGGCATCGCGAAGGAAGGCGCGATCCTCGCCTCGAACACGTCGTCGATCTCGATCACCAAGCTTGCCGCCGTGCTCGCGCGTCCCGAGTCGTTCATCGGAATGCACTTCTTCAACCCGGTGCCGCTCATGGCGCTCGTGGAAATCATTCGCGGCCTGCAGACGAGCGACGACACGCACGCCCGCGTCGATGCGCTCGCGCGTGCTCTCGGCAAGTCGCCGATCACGGTGAAGAACGCGCCGGGCTTCGTGGTGAACCGGATTCTCGTGCCGATGATCAACGAGGCCTTCTTCGTGCTGGCCGAGAATCTGGCCTCGCCCGAGGAAATCGACGAAGGCATGAAGCTCGGCTGCAACCACCCGATCGGCCCGCTGGCACTGGCCGACATGATCGGGCTCGACGTCTGTCTGTCGGTAATGAACGTCTACTACGAAGAGTTCGCCGATTCGAAGTATCGTCCGTGCCCGCTGCTCAAGGAGATGGTGGCGGCCGGCTATCTGGGCCGCAAGACCGGGCGTGGTGTCTACACGTACTGACTGTCCTCGCGGTTCGGATTGAAACGTACCGCCGACGCGCGGGTCCGGCGCGCATATTGCCGCGCCGGACCCGCGTGTTCGCGATCTCCGCGCGCAGCGTCAGCCTGCGGATGAAGCTTCGGCGACAGGCGATAGCGACCGCGCGGCGTCGGGCGATCGTCGCGCATGAGAAGCATGCGGCGTGTGGCGTGCGCTCGACGGTGCAAACGCATTGAATGCATCGGACGCACCCGACGCACCCAACGCACCGGATCCGCCGGTGCTGCCGGATGCGCCTGACCAGCGTCTTTCACCTTTCTCCGGTTTCACGCTGTTCGAACTGCGCGCGCTTGCCGCACTGCCGAGGCTGGTGCTGCTGCTCGTCTGCCCGATCACCGCGTGACGCCGCGCCGCGAGCGGCCGGGTGACCGACACGGTGTACGGGTATCCGGTGCGGTGTCCGATCTCGGCGAATGCGCTGTCGAGAATATCGACTGCGTCCTGCGGCGTGTCGGCACGCGCAAACGAAATCGCCTTGTACCGGCTCCAGGGGTCGAGCAGTACGGTGGTGTCGCGCGCAAGATAGGCGCCCCAGGCGAACTGCGACGACGTGACGCCATCTTCGCGCAGCGGCGCTTTGGGCTGCGGCGTCGACCGGTCGAGGATGTCGATGAACTCCCGTGATTCCGAGTACAGCACCATGACGTGCGGCGCCCGGCCTTTCGGCTGAACGGTGATCATGCGCAGGTTGTCCTGATCGACGCCGTCCTGAAGCAGGAAATAGAACAGGACTTCTGCGTTCTCCTGGCAAAACGCCTCCGCGAACGGCCGTGAGTAGTAATACATCGCGGTGGCTTCCGCGGCCTGGCGCTGTTGCTTTCTCAACGGGGCGCCACGGTTGATGTCCTTCATCGCAACGCTCAGCGCGGCCCGGTGGTCGACGATCGAGTTGTCGCGCAAGTCGCGAAGATCTTCGCGATTCGAGCGCAACAGGTGCAACCGACCGACGTCGGCGAACGCATTCTGGATCGCCTCCTGCGCGGACTCGTCCGGCAGGTGCCGCGTGGCGGCGAAGATGTCTTCGTAGCTGCTTGTGATGCTGTCGGGCGTCATCGGACGGCTCGGGCCGCATCCGCCGCCACATAGCCGCAGGGGGGCGTGTGCCTGCCACCGCCCGGTGGCAGGGTCGAACGTCACCGGCACCTGCGCCTGGTTCCGGCGAGGCGCGTCGACGAGCCAGTGATCGTCGCTGAATCCGCGTGTGATGCGGTAATCCCCGGCCTCGCCCCGAAGGTAGTGGTGGCCACCGGCAAGGAAGCGTCGGGTCGTTTCGTCTTTGGGCCGAAAGTGCTCGGGCAAGTGCTGTGCATAGCCTGACAGGTGTCGCCGCTCATCCTGAATGAAGCGGGTGCTCGCGGGCGCATCGTTCAATGCAAGGTCGGGGTCGGCGACGTTCGGACGTCGGTACGGCGCGATGTCGTAGCCGGGACGATCGCGCTCTGGCGCGGCGCGCGATTCGGTGAGGCGGCCTCGTGCGACATCGATTGCGATGGCCGGGTCGAACGCTGGAGGTTCGGGGGCGTCGCGCTCCGGCAATACAGGCGCATCGTGCCACTCCGGCACGCCATGCATGGCCTGCCCACGTGGCGAGGCGAATTGCAGCACGCCGCTCAGACGGCTCGTGTCGAGCGCCCGGCCCTCGATTCGGTCGGCGGCGATGTCGGCGATCTCGGCGGGCATTCGCAACGCCTGAACGTCGGGAACGATGCCCGTGGCGGTATCGAGCGTGCCCGTCAGCGTGCGCAGCATGCGGCGAAAGTCCGGGGCGACCGGCTGGCCGCTGGCGATCTCGTACGCGTCGGCGAGCGATTCACCGGTGTTCAGGAACGGCGAGCGCGCCGCGGCGACTGCCTTGAGTACGTCGAGCATCGCGTAGTCGGATTTGATGGCAGTGCGCGTCACCGGCCGCACGACGACCTGATCGGACGATGGCATCGCCGTGAGGTTCGACGTCGGCGCCGATGTGTCAAGCCGCGCCGTTGCGTTGCCGTGCCGGACACGACGATCGCGTGGCGGCAATGCGGACGTCGCCGGTGTCGCGAGGTTGGCAGCCAGCAGCAGGGAGAACGCGACGGGCCAGAACGCATCGCGCACGGCGGGCCGGCTTCGGTGCGTGTCGCTGATTTCCCGTGCGGCGTGCGCTGCACGCGCGTGCCGGAAGGTACCGCGAAATTTGGAGGGGGTGGGTGTCCGATGGTGGGCGAGCCGTGCGCCGTAGCGGGGCGCTGGGGCGATGGAACGAGAGTGTGTGGTCGAATGCATTTGGCGATCCGTCTCCGATGAAATCGATGTGGGAGTCAGGGAGTCATGGCATGACGGGAGCGTCAGGGGAGAATGTCGCTCTCGCTGCCGCTGTCTCGCGCCGCCGGGGCTGACGAACCTCCGGAGAGGCTGGGCCCGCTTCCCGAGCTACCTGAGCCGTCCGGGTGGCCGGATCGCTTGTCGCTATCGAGACTGTCCCAACTGCCCTGCGTCTCCCGGTTGTCCCCACCCGACAAGCTGACGACGCTTGCCCGTGGTGTCCCTAACGGACGTGTGACCGAAACGGTGTAATCGCTGCCCGGGCGATGACCGATGTCGACGAATGCCGCATCGAGCGTCTCGACGAGGCTGATCGCGTGATTGGCGTGAAAGAACGAGGTCGCGCGAGCGTGACTCCAGGGATCCAGCAACACGGTGGTGTCGCGCGATTCGTAGATTTCCCGTGCAAAGACGCCGTCCCGAATGCCGTCAGGACGAGCGCCAACGGGAGGCTGAGGCGTCGCCGCATCGAGCATGGGAATCAACGTTTCGGATTCCGTATAAAGTACGAGAACATGCGGCGGGCGGTTCTTGGGCTGAATCGTGATCATGCGAATTCGATCGATGGGGATGTCGTTGACGAGCAGGTAGTGAAAGAGGATTTCGGCGTTCTCCTGGCAGAAGGCTTCCGCGTCGGGATGCCAGTAGTAATGCATCGCGGTAATGAGAGAGGCCGCCTGCTGCTGCCTGACCAGCGACGCACCGGGCTTGATGTGTTTCATTGCCGCCCGCAAGGCCGCACGGTGGTCAACAATCGAGTTGTCTCGCATCATGTGCAGATCGGGCCGGTTGCTGCGGGTGAGATGCAGCAGGCTCAGGTCGGCAAACGCGCGCTGAATGCCCTCGCGCATGTTGTCGTCGGTGAGATGGGCGAGGGCGGATGCGACGCGATCATGATCGAGGGCAATGCTGTCGGGAGTGGCTTCGCGGCTCGGCGCGCAGCCGCCGCCGCACAGCCGCAGCGGCGGTTCCGCACGCCACTGTCCGGTGTCGGCGTCGTAGTGCACGGGGACGGGCGCGCGGCGGTCCGCACTTCGGGGGGCTTCGACAAGCCAATGATCGGCACTGCGTCCTCGCCCAGCGTGGTAATAGCCTGCTTCGCCTGCGAGGTAGTAGCGCCCGGCCGCGAGTATCAGACGCTGGCGCGGGGTGCCCGGTACAACGCCGGGGGGAAGCGCCTGCGCGTAGCCGCTCAGATGCTCGTGTTCGCCCGCGATGCGAAGGGGCGTGTCCGTATCGACACCGGATGCGCTTCCGGAGTGTCGCGACGCGCCTCGTGCCGCGCCCACGGCGTCATGCCGCGCGGTCGGCGCGGCCGGCACCGCATCCGAATGCGAAGCCGGGGGCGCGTCTGGCCGTGCGGCGACGCGGCGGGGGGCGGACAGGGCGCGGCGTCCCGTCTGTCGGGGCGAGCCCGCGCCCATCGCACGGGGATCGGCAAACTGGACGATCCCCGTAATGTCATCGGTGCTGACGTGGTGGTGTTCGACGGCATCGGCACTCACGTCCGCGACCTGTGCGCCGATGCGGATGCGTTGTACCGCCGGAACGAGCCCGGTGGCCAGATCCACGAATGCGCCCACCTGCATGACCGCCTGCCGCGTACTTGGCGCCACGTCGTTGCCGCTTAGCACGACATAGGCGTCGCCGAGTGCTTTCCCGAGTTTTCGAAACGGCGCGTCTGCGGAAGCCAGGGCGCGCAGCAGATCGGTTACGGGATAGTCGGTCTTGATGACCGGGGCGTGGATCGGCGCGACATCGATGTCGATGTATGTGGAGGCATTGGCGCTTGCCGCAGGGGCGTGGTCGACGGCGCGGTCACCGAGGGCCGAACGATCGACGCCGGCGGGCACCGCGGGGTTGGCGCGGGCGGAAGCCGCAGCGAGGTTGGCGACGAGCGCTACGGCGAACATCGTGGATACGGCGCAAAACACGGTTGGCCTGTGCGCACGATCCAGGGGGGGCGTGGCCGTGGCGGCACCACGTGACGGTGCGTCGAATGTCAGGTTGCGTCGTCCAACGCGTGCGGCGCGAAGTCGGCGGGGAAATTCGTGGGTGAGGTGAGGATTGCGAATGCCGCGAGCATCGTGCCGCGGCAATGCGTAGCTCGGGGCGCAACGGATCGCGCGTCGATGCGGGGAAAGCGCCATGGGAGTGCCTCCAGAGAACGGGGCGGGACACCGGCAGGCGTGGCTGGCACGCATGCGTCCCGTAGCCCGGGAGGAGGGAGATTGCCATTGACGCCCATGGCGGCGCTTGCGTTTCGGCGGAGGACGTTGTCGCTTTTGCCGGAGCCGACTGCACGGGCCCGGGGTGGGCCTTGCGACGGCTCGCCCCGGATCCTCGCCAATCGTCAGAGGGACAGGCGCTTGCGCGTGTCGTCGTACTCCTGCTTCAGTCGCGCGATGATCTCAGCCGCCGGCCGCACGTCGTCCATCAGTCCGACGCCCTGTCCGGCACCCCAGATGTCCTTCCACGCCTTCGCCTTCGAGAAGTTCATCGCGCTCTTGTCGGCCGTGGGCAGGTTCTCCGGATCGAGGCCGGCGTTCACAATGCTCTGGCGGATGTAGTTGCCCGAGACACCCGTGAAAAGGTTGGAGTAGATGATGTCGTTCGCGTTGGCGTCGACGATGGCTTGTTTGTAGGCCTCGCTCGCATTGGCTTCGGACGAGGCGATGAAGCGCGTGCCAATGTAGGCGAGATCGGCGCCCATGGCCTGGGCGGCGAGGATCGAACCGCCGTTGGCGATCGAGCCCGACAGCACGATCGGCCCGTCGAAGATCTTGCGCACTTCTCCGACGAGCGCGAACGGCGAGAGCGTGCCCGCATGCCCGCCCGCGCCGGCGGCGACGAGGATCAGCCCGTCCACGCCAGCCTCGAGCGCCTTGTTCGCATGACGCAGATTGATCACGTCGTGCAGCACGATGCCGCCGTAGCTGTGGACCGCATCGAGCACTTCCTTGGGCGGTGCGCGCAGACTGGTGATGAAGATCGGCACACGATGCTCCACGCATACGCGTACGTCATGTTCGAGTCGCTGGTTCGATTGATGCACGATCTGGTTGACGGCCAGCGGGCCGACCACGGCATCCGGGTTCGCGGCCTTGAACGACGCCAGCTCCTCGCCAATGCGCGCGAGCCAGTCTTCGAGAATCTGCGGCTCGCGCGCATTGAGCGCGGGGAACGAGCCGACGATGCCGGCCTTGCACTGCGCCAGCACGAGTTCAGGGTAGCTCACGATGAACATCGGCGACGCCACGACAGGCAACGCCAGGTTTTGCAGAATCTTGGGAAGGGCCATGAAGTCTCCTTGAGCAGAACGCCCGCACCGGCGGCCGTGGCGTTGTCGCACCAGACGCGAACGCCGGTCACGTGTCGAATTCGCGAGTTCGCAATTTCACGAACGATCGTTCGATTATAGGGGGAATCACCGGCCGCCCGGTGAGCGCGCAATTGAGGAAAGCTTCGGTTCCGCGGCGGGTTCGCGAGGTGCCGCAGGCCGCATCAGGGAAAGTCCCCTTGAGGCTGAACCGGCGGGCCGAGTAGGATGAAATCGCGTGCCGGGCGTCCTTGGCAGCAGGAGGTCGCAAGGCGAACGCAGCGTTAGCGACCGCAGCGTTCGTCCGGCACGCCACGTCCTCAAACGCCGCTTGTCGACTCAGGCAAGCGGCGTTGTTTTTTGCGCGGCGCGCCAGTTCCTGTCAGACGGCGAACAGTGTGTCGGTCTCGGCGTCGAAGCGCACGGCCCCGGCCTTCGCAAGGTCGGCCACGAGCGTATCGAGCAGCGCCGGCCAGCCCGATGGCGGCGCGAGCATTGCTGCCGCGTTGCGCCAGGCGCGTGCCGTATCCATCGTCGCCTTGAGTGCGGCGCCCGTCATGCTGCCGTCGGCCATGAGCCGGAACACGATCAGCACCTTGAGCGCGTTGCGCGCGTTGCGCGCCGGGTCGGCCTGAAGATATGCGAGGCGTGCGCGCGACGCGGCCAGTGCGCCGTCGATATCGGCAAACGGCTTGCCGTGTCCGGGAATCACGATGGCAACGTCGAGTTGCTCGATGAGATCGAGTACCGCCGCCTGTTCGGCGAAGCCCGACTCTCCGTCGAGTTCCGGAAAGATCACTCCGAAGCCGCGCTCCCAGAGGGCATCGCCCGAAATCAGAACGCCGTGTGCGGCGTTATAGAGCATCAGCGCGTGGGGATCGTGCCCTGGTGCGCCGAGTACCAGCCATTCGTGGTCGCCGAGCGTGATGGCGTCACCTGGCGATAGCGTCTCGTCGAAGGTGAAGCGCGTGCATTGCTGGCCGGTGGCTTCGAACGACAGTCGGCGCGCGTCCCAATGCCGGACCGGATCGGCTTCGGCGGCAGGCACCCACGTGCGGCACCCGTAGTGCGCCTGGAGCGCGGCATTCCCGCCGCAATGGTCGGAATGCAGATGCGTGTTGACGAGCCGCGCGAGCGGCTGTGCCTCGGGTAGCGCGTGGGCCACGAGCGCCACCGTTTGCGCCGCGTGCGATACGTAGCCGCTGTCGACGAGCGTCGGCTCGTCGCCAAGGAACAGGACATTGTTCGATGAGAGCCAGCCGCGCTCGAACACGCGCATCCCGGCGGGCAGGGCAAGCGAGGTCATGGGCGTATCTCGTGAGTTGACAAGGCGGTGTGACCGGGGAGCGTGCGTGCGTCGCGCCGACGATTCACGTCGGCCTGGCGGACACGAGGATCTTGGCCGTGGCCGCGATCACGGTCTCGCCGCGCTGATTGACGGCCTCGCCCTCGAGCGACACGATGTCGCCCGCCAGTTTCTCTTTCCACAGGCTGTCGGTGACGGTCCAGCGCACCGTGACGTCGTCGCCCGCATGCACCGCACGGCGCAGCTTCATGTCGAATTCCAGGCCGAGCGGCTGGGCTGTCCTGGAGTAGTGCGTGGCGAGCAACGCGGCGAGGTACGACATCTGCTGCGTGCCCGACGAGATCAACCCGCCGAAACGCGGATCGGCCGCGGCGTAATCGGCATCGTGGTGCAGCGGATTGAGGTCGCATGCCAGCGTGGAAAACTCGCGGATCGAATCGGGCGAGAAATGATGGGTGGCGGAGAAGGTCTCGCCAACGGCAACGATTTTTCCCATATGCGGTAGTGAAAAAGTAGTGCGCCGGAGCGCGTCAGGTGCTGCCCGCGCCGGGGTCGTCCGCGATCACGCGACGATGTTGCACCGGCGGATCCTCGTGCTCGGCGCGTCGCGAGGGCAGCAGCGACCAGACGTGGCGTTTGTCATCGTCGGCCATGGTGGACCACGCGGCGATTTCCGTGAGCGTGCGCCAGCAACCCGAGCACCAGCCCGTCGCGGGGTTCATCCGGCAGATGTTGGTGCAAGGCGATGGAACGGGCGAGGCGAGTGGGAGCATGACGTGACAGGCAGAGGGTGACTACACGGAAAGGCCGAGCCGCGCGGCTTTCTCGCGCAGCTTGCCCTGGAAGCGTGCCTCGTCGACGATCACCCGCTCGTGGGTGCCGGCGCTGACCTTGTCGAGACCGTCCCAGGCTTCGACTTCGAAGCGCAGCGTGCGCCCGGCGACATCGACGAGCGTGCCCCGAATGCGCAACGTATCGCCCGCGGGCGTGGCCGCCAGGTGCGTGAACGAGACCAGCGTGCCGAGCGACTGTTCGCGCGGCCAGTCGAGGTACGGCCGAATCGCCTGCAGGCAGGCGCATTCGAGAATGCCCGCGAGATACCCCGTGGCGAGTACTGCGGGCATGTCGCGGCAGAGTTCGACGTCGTCGTAAAGTTCGGGCACCACGGCCTTGCGCGGCACGCGATACGTCCATTCGAACGTCAGGCCCGGAACCAGTTCGGGACTCGGCATGGCGTGTCTCCTCGTTAAGGTTTGGGGTACCGGCGCTTGCGTGACCGAAAGCAACGACACGCAAGCGCACGACCCGGCGCCGTGTTCACTTTCGCCGGCGCGAACGGTTCAACTGCGCAGCGCCACGTCCACGACCGGCGCGCCCGTCATCGCCACGAGCTGCTGCGGCGTGAGGTTGAACACGGCGTGCGGGTGGCCGGCGGCGGCCCAGAGACTGGCGAGCTTGAGCAGGTCTTCGTCGATCAGCGTGACCGGTGCGACGACGTGCCCGATCGGGCTCACCCCGCCGATCGAATAGCCGGTTTTCTCCTTGACGAAGCGCGCGTCGGCGCGGGCGAGCTCGCCCACTTGTGCCGCGACTTTCTTCTCGTCCACGCGATTGATGCCGCTGGCGATGACCAGCACCGGCGTGTCGTCGGCGGCACGGCGAAAGATGATCGACTTGGCGATCTGCGCCACTTCGCAGCCCAGGCCGGCGGCGGCTTCCGCCGACGTCTTGCCGGTCTCGGGCAGCAGCACGATGGGTTGATCGTGCCCCATGCCGGCGAGCAGTCGCGCCACGTGACGCGCGCCTTCGGGCAGGGTCTGTTCCTGGGCGGGTTCGGGAATGCGGGGGGTGTCGCTCATGGTCGTGTTCATGTCGTTACGCCACTCTCGCGGCGATGGGCGCCTGGTGCGATGCGTCAGGCGGCGGTGGTGTCCTGCATTTTCGCCAGGAGTGCGCGGCCCACACGCGAAGCGTTCGGCCGTCCGATCGCCTGCGAGATGAAGTCGCCGGTGCGCACTACGGCGTCGAGGTCGATCCCCGTGGCGATGCCCAGGCCATGCAGCAGGTAAAGCACGTCCTCGGTCGCCACGTTGCCCGTCGCTCCCTTGGCGTACGGGCAGCCGCCCAGTCCGGCCACGGACGAGTGGAAGATCGAGATGCCGGAGAGCAGTGCGGCGTAAATGTTGGCCGTCGCCTGACCGTAGGTGTCGTGGAAGTGCCCGGACAGCCGTTCGATCGGGAAGACGCGGGCGCAGGCCTCCATGACTTCACGAGTGCGCGACGGCGTGCCCACGCCGATGGTGTCGGCAATGTCGATCTCGTCGCAGCCGAGCGCGGCGAGGCGTTTGACCACGTCGACCACGCTCGCGACCGGGACCTCGCCCTGATAGGGGCAGCCAAGCGCGCACGAGATGCTGCCGCGCAGCCGCAGCCCGGCGTCTTTCGCCGCGCGTGCAACCGGCTCGAAGCGCGCGATGCTCTCCTCGATGGAGCAGTTGATGTTGCGTTGCGAAAACGCTTCGCTCGCCGCCGCAAAGATCACCACTTCATCGGCCTTTGCCGCCACGGCGCCTTCGAAGCCCCGCATGTTCGGCGTGAGCACGGAATAGATCGTGCCCGGACGACGCGTGATGCCCGCCATGACCTCGGCGCCGTCGGCCATCTGCGGTACCCACTTCGGCGAGACGAACGAGGTGGCCTCGATATTGGCGAAGCCGGCGGCCGAGAGTCGATCGATGAGGGCGATCTTGACGTCGGTCGGCACGGGCTGCTTTTCGTTCTGCAGACCGTCGCGAGGGCCGACTTCGACCACTTTCACACGCTGCGGCAAAGGGGATGCGGACATGAGTTGTCTCCTCGGAGGATGTCGGGCGACGATGCTGGCGGGCGGCGGCTCAGTAGCCACGCGTCAGATCGACGATGCCGGTGATGGCCTCGCCGCGCTCGAGCGCGGCGATCTTGCCAGCAATTTGTGCGACGGTTTCGTCGCGCAACGTCATCGCTGAAATATGCGGTGTGATCGTCACGCGCGGCGTGCGCCAGAACGGATGGTCGGCGGGCAACGGTTCGGTGCGGAACACATCGAGCGTGGCTGCGGCAATCTGTCCGCTCGCCAGCGCGCCCAGCAGGTCGGCTTCGACCAGATGCGCGCCGCGCGCCACGTTGATCAGGAAGGCGCCTGGCGCGAGTTTCGCGAACAGGGCGGCGTTGAGTACGTCGACCGTCTGCGGCGTCAGCGGCAGCAGGTTGACGAGAATGCGCGCACCGCTCACGCAGGCGTCGAAGCCCGCGTCGCCATGGTGCAGCACGACGCCGCTGTCATCGCTGCGCGGACTGCGGCTCCACGCGCGCACCGGGAAGCCGAACTGCTTGAGCGTGCGCGCGACATGCGCGCCGAGCGTGCCGTAGCCGAGTACCGCAACCGGAAAATCGGCGAGGCGGTTGGGCTTCTGAAACTTCCATTGCCCCTGCGCCTGCTGGGCATCGAATTCATCGAGACGGCGGAAGTAGCGCAGCGCGGCAGCGCCGACGTATTGCGCCATCTGATCGGCCATGCCGGCGTCCTCCAGGCGCACGAGCGGCACACCCGGCGGCAGACGGTGCGCGCCTTCGCCGCGCGTGCCGAGCACGCCATCCACGCCCGCGCCCATGTTGAAGATCGCCTTCAGGCGCTCGCGGGGTTGCAGTACCTCGGCATTCGGCTTCCAGAGCACTACGTAATCGGCCGGCGCCGTGTCGCCGGGCTGCCAGGCGCGAATCGTCGCCCGGGGAAGGTGCTCGGCGAGGCCGGTCTCGTAGGCGGCGGTCTTGCCGTCCGGGGAGAAAACAAGAATATCCATGGGTTGCGGGCAGACGCTGATAGGGACGAGGCGTCGCGAAGCCGGAAGACACACAACGCAAAACACGCCGCGTACGAACGGATACTGTCGTAGGCGGACGGGGGCGGCGGGCGGACCGGCGAAGTCGCGTTCACTCGATTTACGTTAACGTCAAGTGTAACGCAGCTTGTGGGCCGGCGGGCATTGGCGCAGGGCGGCCCGCCACGGTTGGGGGCGACGGATCCGGCGCACACCGAAGGGCATGGGCCGGGTACCGGAACGATTGGACGCAGCGCCTTGTACGACTTCACCACCCGCATTGGGGAAGCGGGATCGCGGCAAGCGCCGCGTGGGCATTCGCCGCTGGGCCGCAGTCGGGCTCAGTCGTTCGCCGCCGAACGCAAGGTGGTGAGATTGACCGCGAAGTTGTGGTTGTCGTCCGCGATCCAGACTTCGCCGTCCTGGATGGTGCATTGAAGACGCATCGTGCGCGAGGCGAGCGCCGTGAGCGCTTGTGCCGAGGCGTCGTCGAGCATTCGCACCGTGAGATTCGACAGGCGATTGATTTCCTTTTCGGTGGCCTGCCACCAGATCGCGGCGGGTTTGCCGCCATAGGTGATCACGTCGACGCGTTCGGCGCGGCCGGCGGCCTTGACGAGGCGGCGTGCGTCAGGCTGGCCGACGTCGATCCAGCGCACGATATCGTTGCCGAAATCGTGCTCCCACAGGTCGGGTTCGTCGGCCGTGGAGATTCCCTTGCCGAAGGAGAGGCGCTCGCCGGCGTACAGCATGAAGGCGAGCACGCGTACCATCATGCGTTCATCGGTCTCGGACGGATGACGGGCGATCGTCAGGCTGTGCGAAGCGTAGTAGTGTCGGTCGAGGTCGGTGATTTGCACCTCGGCCTTGTAGATGGTGGCTTTGAGTGCCATACCGGGAAAACCGCAGGAATGAAAAGAGTCGCAAGCATACACCAGGCGGGTGCGGCGCTCCGGCGGGCGCGCCCGCCCCGAGAAGGGGGATGGGGACGCGTCGACGGCTCCGGCGCGCCGCAGCAAGGCGCAGGCAAGCTCGGTATACTGGCGACCCGTCTCACCTGATGTGTCCCCCATGCCGGTTCCCGCACCGCAAACGATCGACGTCAACGGTTATCCGATGGCGTACGTTGAATCGCCCGCTCCTGCCGACGCCGTCGGCGCACCCCTCGTGCTGGTGCACGGGTCGCTGTGCGATTGTCGCTACTTCAAACCGAACATGGCGCCGCTCGGACAGCGACGGCGCGTCATCTCGGTGAGCCTGCGCCATTACTGGCCCGAGGCCTGGGACGGTCATGAGGGCATCTTTTCCGGCGAACAACACGCGGAGGATCTCGCGGCGTTCATCACGGCGCTGGGGGTTGGCCCGGTCCATGTGCTCGGCCATTCGCGCGGCGGCTACGTCGCGCTGCGAACGGCGCTTCTTGCGCCGGACACCGTGCGCTCGCTGATTCTGGCCGACCCTGGCGTGGAAATCAGCGGCGGCCCGGTGCAAATTTCTCTCGATGGTGAGCGTGGCAACTTTCGCGAGCGGGCGTTGGCGGCGATCGAGGATGGCGATGTCGACGGCGGGCTGGCGATCTTCATCGACGCCGTAAGCGGCCCCGACACCTGGCGCCGCATGGTGCCCTGGTTCAAGCAGATGGTGCGCGACAACGCGCGCACGCTGATCGGTCAGGTCGCCGAGCCTCGCACGCCGCTGCCCATCGACGCGCTAGGCGCGCTGCATGTGCCGGTATTGCTCATGGCCGGCGCGCACAGCCCCGCGCCGTATCCCGAGGTGCTCAATGCGCTCGCGGCCGCCATGCCGGAGGCACGCCGCATGGTGATTCAGGACGCCTCTCATGGGATGAACCTCGCGAATCCCATTTCCTTTCACCGCGCCGTCGACGCCTTCCTCGGTAACGACTGACGCCCGCCGCGCGACGACCACTCCCCCGTCATTCATCACGCAACATGCCGTGGCCCAGCCGCAGGCTCAGCGTTCGAACCAGGTCGGCCATCCAGGCCTGGTCGCGATCCGACAACTTCTGCATGGCCCGATTCAGCGACGGATACGGATCGCATGGCGCGGACAGGCCGTTGGCGCCCGCGTCGGCCGCCACGCCGTTCGACGTGTCGAAGGCCAGCAACTCATGCGGAGGCAGTCCCAGCGTGTCGGCCAGAATGCAGATGTTGCGCAGCGAAATATTCCGCTTGCCACGCTCGACGCCGCTCAGATAGGAACGGGCCAGACCGCTCTCGAGCGCGAGCTTGTCCTGCGCCCAGTTGTATTTCTTGCGCAGGCCGGCGAGGTGCCTGCCGAATCGGAATAAGTTGGTGTCCATAAGAAAGTTTTCCTTGTTAGGGACGAGAAGATTGAAACAAAAATCCGGCATTGGGGGTGGTGCCTCGGGTATCCCCCGTTTGCGAGGCACGAACTACCGGGGCGGTCACATGGAGATTTCGAGGACTTTCGGAGAAGACTCAACGAAAGGGGGCTCGCCAACGGTGTTTGTGGCGCCAGCTCGCGTATCTACATCCAGTGGTTGAAGAGACGACGTCGAGCCGGACGTTGCCGCATGCCGGTCAACCGGAGCCGCGCAGTGTGACACCGGATGTGCCGGATGGCGTAGAGCCGGGATTCTGAAAGGTTGCGCGCTGGGATGTCACTTGATGTCGACGGTACGAGCCGAAAGTGATGTCGGAGCGCGAAAATTTGCGGTAGATGGCAATGTGCCGGGTGTCCTGCGCTGTCTGGGGTATCCGTGGCCGGGGCAATGCGCGGCGGTATCGCGGCGCGCCGCCCCGGCGTTGGCTACAGCGGTCAGATTTGATAGGTCTGTTGGTTACTTTTACTAGACGGACGATGGCGCAAACCCCGGCGAGAAATGACGCTGACTTTGCGCGATGTCCTAAGAATCAATTTCATGACGTTCGCTCACTCGTCGTTGCCGATGGGAAAATGCCGCGAGTCGTCACGGGCGCCCGAGGCGTTCGGCGCGCTGCCGGATGCGGCAAACTGCGGGGTGACGGGCGACCGTGCGTCGAATCCCGGATCGATGGCCGTGCAGCGCCCGTCCTGGCCAGGTATCTGGCGGCGTTGCTCGCGCGATGGATCTTCCGGCGGCTCGGGGGTGGCCATCGCCTCAACGGTCTCAGCCGCTCCAGCCGCTCCAGTCACCTCAGTCACTTCGGCCACCCGGATGCCATGGGCGTCGTCGGCACTCGTGCGAACGCCGGCTTGAAGGTCGCGTTGGGGTCTCTCGCTGGCGGGCCCATCTGTGGGCTGTGCGATGACGGAATGCGCCCCGATGTCGGGGGGTGGGCTTGCGTGGCTGAGCCGGGAGCTCAGGCTTCGAATGATCTCGGCGAGCCAGATCTGGTCGCGGTTCTCGAGTTTGCAAAGCGAACGGCTGATTTGCGGCAGCGGTGTGCGTTCGGATGTCGCGGCGGCGTCTTGCGTCGTGGTGCTGGCCTGCGCGAAACGCAGCATCTCCGAGGTGGGTACGCCGAGCGTGTCTGCCAGCACGCATATGTTGACGAGCGCGACGTTGCGTCGGCCTCGCTCGATACCGCTGACATACGAGCGTGCCAGACCGCTCTCGAGTGCCAGTTTCTCCTGCGACCAACCGCGCGCCTTGCGCAAGCGGGCCAAATGGTCTCCGAACAGCGCGAGAGGATTCGTTTGCATGGCGGGACTCCGTTGACGAGTCACACAGCGTAATCAATCCCCCCGTGCGTTGCGACGTTATATCGCTCTCCTTCCCATGCGTTACAGGCGGGCCTCTATAAAGAGTGGGCGACGCCAAATGCGCAGAAGTTATCGGACACTTCCCAATTCATCCTGCACCGCGGGCGACGGTTGACGGGCCTTTCGAATGGGTAGATGCCAGTTCTCGCCTATCGCGACGCCCGCCAGGATAAGTGCGCCCCCGATGAGGTGGTAGGCCGCCAGATGCTCGCCGAGGCCGAATGCCGCGATGAGCGCGGTGAAAATCGGGACCAGGTTGATGACGACGGTGGCGCGCCGCGGACCGATACGGGCCACGCCGATCATCCAGATGAAGGGTGCGGCAATCGAGACGGGAATCGTGGCAAAAGCCAGTTGAGGGAGGTTGTCCATCGACACGCCGGCTTTCTCCGAAACGAGGTAGAAGGGCAGAAGCGCCACGATGGCGAAGAGAATCTGCGCGTACAGCGAGGGCAACGGAGCCAGCGGGAGCTGCCACTTGCGCAGGAGCACGCAGTAGATCGCATAGGCGAACATGGCCCCGAACATCATGGCGTCGCCGATGCCGATACCTTGATCAGCGAGATGCATGAGAGAGCCGTGCCCCACGACCAGCAGTACCCCAACGATCGAGAGCAGGCCGCCCGCGAGCGCGCCGGCGGTGAGGGCGTCGCCAAGCACGATCACGGCGAGTGCCAGCGTGGTGAGCGGCAGCAGCGCGAGAATGATCCCCATATTGGTGGCACTGGTGTAGTGCGCTGCCGAATAGGCGAGCCCCTGGTAGATGGCCATGCCGAGCACGCCGAGCGTGGCGTACTGGGCCAGATGCTGTGCAAACGGTCCACGCGCGCGCCAGAGTGCAGGCAGGGCTGGCGGAGTGAGGAGGAGTCCGGCTGCGAACCAGCGCAGAAAGGCGATTTCGGCGGGGAAGATGTGGCCGACGGACAGCTTGTTGACGATGACGTTGGCCGACCAAATCAGCACGGCGGTCAACGGCAGGATGAAATTGGACATGGATCGGTTGGGTGTGCCGGTCGATCGGGCGGCCGGCGATTTATGGGGGGGGGACGTGTTCGAGGCGTTCGACACGACGGCGAGCCACGGACAAGATCTGGAGCCGCCTTCACGTTGTCGTTTCGGCCGAGAGTGCGAATCCGCAGCCGATTCGAAGGGCGTGGGGTAGGCACTCGGCGGACCGGGCCGTGACGCGAGCCCTGGCGTCGTCATGCCGTCGTCAGGGCTTTTCCATGGCCTTCTCGAGGGGCGTGCGTCTGCGGGCCTGAAAGGTATTGGGCGCGCGAGTCGGCGCGTTCAGTCCTTCTTGTCTTGCATCGAATTGTCCGTCCGATCGGGAGATGTCGCATAGCGAATTTCGGACAATCAATAGGGAATTTCGGTCTCGACGTCGACGCATGCGACCCCGGCCGGTAGCGCATGCCCTGGCGCCGATGTGTGCTGCCGTCGAGTTAGCGACCAGCGACCAAGGGCTCGCGACCAGGGGCCAACGATCAGCCAACACCGGGCACCGGGCATCGGGCATCGAGCGATCGAACGCCGAGCGTTGGAGCGCAAGGCGCGGAGCGAGCCGGGTGTGGCCTGTGAGGTGAGCGTTCACCTGCAGCGGTGCGCTGGCGGGTTCGCCGCGCGCGATAGGCGGCCTCAGTGAGCCGGCCGCACCTTATACGGTGCCTGGCGCGCTGGCAGCGACGGCTGCTACCGGATGGCCGTGCTTGACGGCGCGGCGGCGCTCAGCGAGCGCAGAGACGATTGAAAGCGCAGCGCAAAGCGGCGGGGAGTGCGGCAGCGAAGCCGAACGGACGAGCCAGGGCGGCCAGGCCCTCACCATTGAGCACACGAGCGCCTTCCAGGTGCGTGGCCAGCACACAGAAATCTTCCCGATTCATACCCACACGCCGGCAGGCGTTGTCGAGTTGTTTCAGGTCGTTCGGGTGCAAGGTGAGAGTGACGGTGATGCGCTCTGGGTCGGTATTCATGTCTGCAAGTGTTCTCTTTGTTCAAGGCATCGGGCATGTCGCGTGGGTGACGCGCACGCCGAGCGCCCACGCGATAACGCGGGCGAGCGTGATCCGACTGCGCGATACGTGAGCGGCATCGGAGATTGGGGTTACGCGTGGGCAATACGAGGCTGTGGGCGCGCGATCCGCCGCCTGAAACGCGGGCGGCGGTACGGCTCTGACGCGTGAGAGCGACGCCTCGTAACAGCAGGGAGGGATGACTCTCCATCCGGCCATCTGACCAGCGCCGGAATACAGCATGAGTACTGCGAGCTGCAACTACGAACAGCAACTACGAACAGCAACTACGAACAGCAACTACGAACAGCAACTACGAACAGCAACTACGAAC